>JADLCV010000244.1 GCA_020846995.1 Paracoccaceae bacterium | reverse complement strand
GCGGTGATCCGGCCCTGGCCGATGCCTTCGGTGATCGAGTTCCCCTCGGCCTTCAGCACGCCGGTGGAATAGAAGCTGTGGAGCGCCGCACCCTCGGGGTCGGCGAGGCCGATCTTGACCCCCCGCGGCTGGAGCGCCATTGCCACCCCGGCAACGGTGCCGCCGGTGCCGGCGGCGGCGACGAAGCCCGCGACCCGCCCCCCCGTCGCGGCCCAGATCTCGGGGCCCGTCGTCTCGACATGGGCCTGGCGGTTGGCGAGGTTGTCGAACTGGTTGGCCCAGATGGCGCCGGCAGGCTCGGTCCTCGCGAGGGCCGCCGCGAGGCGGCCCGAATAGCGGACGTAGTTGTCGGGGTTGCGGTAGGGAACGGCCGGCACCTCGACCAGTTCGGCCCCGGCGAGCCGCAGCATGTCCTTCTTTTCCCGGCTCTGGGTCTCGGGGATGACGATGACGGTGCGATAGCCCATCGCCGCCCCGACCAGCGCGAGCCCGATGCCGGTGTTGCCGGCCGTGCCCTCGACGATCGTGCCGCCGGGCTGAAGCGCGCCCCGCGCCACCGCGTCGCGGATGATGAAGAGCGCGGCGCGGTCCTTGACCGACTGGCCGGGGTTCAGGAACTCGGCCTTGCCGAGGATCTCGCAGCCGGTGATCTCCGAGGCCCGCCGCAGCCGGATGAGCGGGGTCCGGCCGATCGCCGTCGCGAGGTCGCCGCAGATGTCCATGTCGCCCTCCCCCGCCCGCTTCCTCTGGTAGTCGGGGGGGCGCGCGAACTCAAGCGCCGGCGGCGGCGAGGAGCCGCGGCCGCTCGGCGGCAAGCCAGAGGGCCGAGACGAGGAGGGGGCCGTTGTCGGCCTCGCCCGAGCGGACGAGTTCCATCAGCCGCTCGAAGGCGATGACATGGGCGCGGATGTCCTCGGCCTCCTCGGGCGCCCCGCCGAGCCCCGCGGCGGCGTCGGGAAGGTCGCAGAGGGCGACGAAGGAGTAGAGGTATTCGGTCTTGGCCCCGGGCGAGGGGTAGTAGCTCGCGACCGCGAGCAGGGAACCGAGCGCGAGGCCCGCCTCCTCCCGGGCCTCGCGGCGGGCCGCCGCCTCGGGGGTCTCGAAGGGGTCGACGCGGCCGGCGACGGGCTCGAGGCTCCAGGGCTCGGGGTCGCCGCGGGCGTGGGGGCCGGGGCGGAACTGCTCGACGAGGAGGACGCGGTCGCGGACGGGATCGTAGGGCAGGACGGTGACGGCATCGCCCGAGACGAAGGCGGCGCGGGTCACGGTCGGGCTCAGGCTGCCGTCGAAGCGGCGGAAGCGGAGGTCGTGCTCCTCGAGCGCGAAGAAGGCGGCATAGGGGATGCGGGCGCGGGCGACGACGACATCGCCCGCGCCCGCAGCCCGGCGCAGGGTCACGGGCGCAGGCGCCGCAGCCGCGCGCAGCCGCGAGGCGGCGCGGATCAGCATCTGGGGATAGCGGGCCGCGAGCACTGCGGGGGCGACAAGGCCCATGGCCGCCATCCAGTCCTCGGCCGCGGCAACGACGACCGCGCCCGACTGCCCGACCCAGTCCTGAAGGCGCCAGGGCGGGCCCGCCCGCCAGCGCCCGGCCTCGGGCCAGTAGAGTTCGGCCGCGACCGGCCCCGCCGCCGTCGCCACGCTGACCCCGCGCCGGCGATAGCCGAAGCCGCCCTCGTAATGGTCAAGCCGCGCCACCTCCCCCGCGTCGAGCCCGCCAAGGAGGAGGCCCTCGGCCTGTTCCCCGGGCGCCGCCTCGATCAGGGGAAAGCCCTCGCCCGCGACCAGGGCGACGCGGTGGCCGGCGAGGCGCGCGGGCTTGCCCGCGACCGCGCGGCCGAGGACCGCGGCGAGAAGCGGGGGATGGCAGAGCGTGCCGTAGACGAAGAGGTCGGCCACCGCGGCTACTTCCAGCGCCGCGACGCGAGCTCGGCGGCGATGCCGCCGACCATCCCGCCGAGGCCGAGGACGGCGAGGATCTGGGGATCGGCGAGCAGGCGGCCGTAGTCGAGCGCGATGTCGAAGACGCCCACGACCGCCTCCATCGGCCCGTCGTAGCGCATGTTGAGCGAGCGCAGGATCATCTCGCGGCCCGAGAAGAGGAGGCCCGTCCAGAAGACGATGGTGGCCGCGGTGCGCAGCCCGTATCCCATCGCCGCGACCAGTCCGCGGCCGGCGAGCGGCCCCATCACCAGCCAGCCGACGAGGGCGCCGATCGCGGCCGAGGCGGCGGCGAACCAGCGCGCCTGCGTGCCCTCGGGCAGGAGCGGCACGTAGACCGAGGCGCCGAGGAAGGCGACGGCGGCGAAGACGAGCGCCGCGACCAGCTTCGCCGCGGTCGGCATCGCCTCAGCCCGCCGGGCGGGCGACGGTCAGCTGGGTGACGTCGCAGTTGCCGCCCTTGAAGGTCGCCGCGCAGGCGGTGAGATAGACGTTCCACATGCGCCGGAAGCGCTCGTCGAAGCCGAGGCCCGCGATCTCGTCCCAGCGGGCGTTGAAGGCCGCGTGCCAGCGCCGCAGGGTCCGGGAGTAGCTCTCGCCGAACTCGGTCGAGCCCCTGAGCGCGAGCCCGGCGGCCTCGATCTCGCGCCGGAGCGCCGCGGGCGAGGGCAGCATGCCGCCGGGGAAGATGTGCTTCTGGATGAAGTCGACGCCCTTGCGGTAGAGGGCAAAGCGGCGGTCGGTGACGGTGATGATCTGGAGCGCGGCGTGGGCGCCCGGCCGCAGGCGCTCGCGCAGGGTCGCGAAGTAGACCGGCCAGTAGCGCTCGCCCACGGCCTCGAACATCTCGATCGAGGCGATGCCGTCGTAGCGGCCGCCCTCGTCGCGGTAGTCGCGGAGCCGGATCGCCACCCGCTCGGCCAGCCCGGCGCGGGCGATGCGGGCCTGGGCGAAATCGTGCTGGGCGGGCGAGATCGTCAGCGCCGTGACGCGCAGGCCGCGCTCCCTCGCCGCGTATTCGGCAAATCCCCCCCAGCCGCAGCCGATCTCGAGGATGTGCTGGCCGGGGCCGGCGCCGATGCGGTCGAGGAGCGAGGCGTATTTCTGCTGCTGGGCGGTCGCGAGCGGCTCCTCGCCGGTGCGGAAGAGGGCCGAGGAATAGGTCATCGTGTCGTCGAGCCAGAGCCCGTAGAAGTCGTTGCCGAGGTCGTAGTGGCGGGCGATGTTGCGGCGGGCCTGGCCGCGGCGGTTCGCCTTCAGCCAGTGGCGCGCGCGCTCGTAGAGGCGGACGAGGGCGACCCCGGGAAAGCCGTCGTAGACCTCGTCGTGGCCGGCGAGGACGACGTCCATGAAGGCCTGGAGGTCCGGCGTCGTCCACCAGCCGTCCATGTAGGCCTCGCAGAAGCCGAGGTCGCCCTCGCGCACCAGCCGCGCGAAGAGGTCGGGGTTGAGGACGACAAGCTCGGCCGCGGGCCCCGCCTCGCGCCCCTCGGCGCGGAAGCGCCGTCCGTCGGGAAGGAGGATGTCGAGGCGGCCGGCGCGGAGCCGCCGGAGAAGGTCGAAGACCGGCACGAAATAGCGCGGCAGGCCGCCCTGCCCGCCCGTCGTCGTCAGAAGCTCCATCCTGCCCCCCGGGACCCGCCTGCCGCCAGTTAGCGCCATCGGCGTCCCGGCCTCAAGGCCCTCCTGCGCCCGGCCCCCGCCGGCGCCGGCGCCGGCCTCCGCGAGCCGCCCCGCGGCCCGCAACCGCCCCCTCTCCGGGGGCCTGTCGCGCGACCCGCCCGGCCCGCGGGCGAGCGGCCGCCGCTTTGGGGGGCGGCTGCCGGCCCGTGTTCACGCGCGGGCGGGGGCGGGCCGGCGGGGCCCGCGCGTCAGCCCGCCCGGGCCTCGGCCCGGTCGAGCGAGCGGCGCATCGCCAGCATGGTCTCGACGTTGATCGTGCGCGCGGGCACCGCACTTCCGGTCGAGAGGATCAGGGGATGGCCGGCGGCGGCGGCGGCGGCGTCGGCGGCCTCGGTGACAAGCGCCGCGGGGTCGGCCCGGATCGCCGCCTCGTTGCCCGAGAGCCCGGCCATCAGCGCCCGCTTCGTCAGCCCCCGGGCGGTCGCGATCGAGGGCTCGCCCGCCGCCCGGTCGCGCCAGTTCATGACCTGCACCGGCAGGCGGTCGGCAAGGTCGAAGAAGCCCGCGGCGCCGTGGAGGTTGAGGATCGTGAGCCAGTTCCCCGGGTGGCGGGCGAGCCCCTCGAGGACGGTGCGGTCGTAGCCGACCTCGAGCCGCTCGAAGGCCGCGGGCGAGACCGCGCGCGCCTGGTGGTGGTGCTGGAGACCGAAGAAGAAGCCGTCGGCGCCGGCGTCGATGCAGGCCCGCCCGAAGGCGATGCTGTCCTCGGCCAGCCGCCCGAGCCCGGCCTCGAGACCCCGCTCCCCGGCCGCGAGATGGGCCGCGAAGGCCTTGCCGCCGAGCTTGGCCGCCTGCGTCAGCGGGCTGAACATCGTGCCCACGATGGCGACGTCGGGCCCGAGCGCGGACCGGAGCCGGGCGATCACCGAGACCTGGGCCGCGGACTCCCCGCGGTCGGGGCGCGCGACCGGCAGCCGGGCCCAGTCGGCGGCGGTCGCGATCGGCCCCTCGACCAGTTCCGAGGTGCCGACGTCGCCCTTGGCGAGGGCGATCCTCGCCCCGTAGTCGAGGGCGCAGAACATCCCCGTCGGCATCACCTTGACGATGTCGAGGTCGTAGCGGCGCTGGAAGGCGAGGGTCGAGTCGACAAGCT
>JADLCV010000243.1 GCA_020846995.1 Paracoccaceae bacterium | reverse complement strand
CGGCGCGGGCGGCGGGGGGGAGGTCGCGGCGGCCGCGGCAGGCGGGGCGGGCGGGGCGGGCGGGGCCGGGCGGGCGGACATCGGCCGGCGGACCTCCGGGCGGGCAGGCGAGGCAAGTTTACTTCGCCCCGGCGACCTTCTAGGCTGCGCGCCAGGCCGCCCCGCCGGCGCGTCGCGAGGAGTTGACCATGCTTGCCGTTCTGACCGCCGCCCGCAAGATCCTCGCCGTCCTCTCATGGCGGGGGCGGCCGCGGCGGGTACCGGCACCGGCGCTCGCCGCGCTTGCGCTCGCGGCCCTCGCCGGCTGCGATCCCGGGGCCTTCGCGATCGGCGGGGCCGGGCCCGTGATCGACACCCGGGCGGCGGTGCCGGTCGCGCTCCTCGTCCCGGCCGGCTCGGGCCAGGCCTCGGACGCCGTCCTTGCCCAGGCGCTCGAGAACGCGGCCCGCCTCGCCGTCTCCGACCTCGAGGGGGTCGCGATCGACCTCCGCGTCTACCCGACCGCGGGCCAGCCCGCGCAGGCCGCCGCCGCCGCCGCGCGCGCCGTCGCCGACGGCGCCAAGATCGTCCTCGGGCCGGTCTTCGGCGGCGAGGCCAACGCCGCCGGCCTGGCCGTCGCCGGTCGCGGCATCAACGTGCTCTCGTTCTCCAACAACGCCGACATCGCCGGCGGCAACGTCTTCGTGCTCGGCCCGACCTTCGCCAACAGTGCCGCGAGGCTCGTCCGCTACGCCCGCGGCCGGGGCATCTCGCGCCTGATGGTCGTGCACGAACGGACGACCGCGGGCGAGGTCGGACGCGACGCGATCGTCGCCGCCGCCGCCGCCGCGGGGGCGCCGGTGACGGCGGTCGCCTCGTTCGAGTTCTCGCAGGCGGGGGTCGTCGCCGCCGTGCCGGCGATCGCGGGCCAGGCCCGCGGGGCCGGCGCCGAGGCCCTGTTCCTGACCGCCGACACCGCCGGGGCGCTGCCGCTCCTGACCCAGCTTCTCTCCGAGAACGGGGTCTCGCCCGAGGTCGCGCGCTTCATCGGCCTGACGCGCTGGGACATCCCGGCCGCCACCCTCGCCCTTCCCGGCATCCAGGGCGGCTGGTTCGCGCTTCCCGACCCCGACCTCTCGCAGCGCTTCGCCGCCCGCTACGCCGCCGCCTACGGTGCCTCTCCCCATCCCATCGCCGGGCTCGCCTACGACGGGATCGCGGCCATCGGGGCATTGGTGCGGGCCGGGCGCGGGGACGCGCTCACGCGCGAGGCGCTGACCCAGCCCTCGGGCTTCGTCGGCACGGGCGGCATCTTCCGCTTCCTCGCCGACGGCACCAACGAGCGCGGCATGGCGGTGGCCGAGGTCCGCAACGCACAGGTGGTGGTGATTGACGCCGCTCCCCGCAGCTTCGTCGGCGCCGGGTTCTGAGGCCGCCGCCGCTGCTGCCCCCGCCGCCGCCGACGGGCCCGGGTCCGCGGCGGCCGGCGGCACCGCGGCACCCGCGGCGATGATCCCGGCCGCGGAGGCCCGCGCCCCCGCCGCGGCGATCCTCGAGCCCGCGGAGCTTGCCGACGCGCTCCGCGAGGCGACGCGGGCCGCGGCCGACGAGCGGGCGCTGCGGGCGGCCGCCGTCCGCGTGCTGGCGGCGGCCCGCGCCGCCGGCGCCGCCCGCCTCGAGGCCGCCTTCCGCGCCGCCCCGCGGTCGGCGCGCGACCTCATCGCGGGCCAGGCCCGGCTGACCGATGCCCTCGTCACCGGGGCGCTCGGGGTCGCGGCCGAGCGCCTCCATCCCCGCCCGAGCCCGACCGAGGGCGAGCGCATCGCGCTCCTCGCCGTCGGCGGCTACGGCCGCGCCGAGATGGCGCCCTTCTCCGACGTCGATCTCCTGTTCCTGTCGCCCTGGAAGGTCACCCCCTGGGCCGAGAGCGTCATCGAATCGATGCTCTACATGCTCTGGGACCTCAAGCTGAAGGTCGGCCATGCCAGCCGCACGGTGCGGGACTGCCTGCGGCTTGCCCGCGACGACATCACCATCCGCACGGGGCTGGTCGAATGCCGCTTCCTCGCCGGCAACGCGCCGCTCGCGGGCGAGCTGCGCGAGCGGCTGTGGAGCGAGCTCTTCCGGTCCACCGGCCCCGCCTTCATCGAGGCCAAGCTGGCCGAGCGGGTCGAGCGCCACCGCCGCCAGGGCGGCCAGCGCTACATGCTCGAGCCCAACGTCAAGGAGGGCAAGGGCGGGCTCCGCGACCTCCAGACGCTCTACTGGATCGCCAAGTACCTCCACCGCGTCGACCGGGTTTCGGATCTCGTCGCCCTCGGCATGTTCACCGCCGACGAGCACGCCCAGTTCACCGCCGCCGAGACCTTCCTCTGGGCCGTGCGCTGCCATCTTCACCTGATCGCCCGGCGGGCGATGGACCAGCTGACCTTCGACCTCCAGGTCGAGGTGGCCGCGCGCATGGGCTACGCCGACGCCGGCGGCCGGCGGGCGGTCGAGCATTTCATGCAGGACTACTTCCGCCACGCCACCAGGGTCGGCGAGCTCACGCGCATCTTCCTCACCGCGCTCGAGGCCCAGCACGTCAAGCGCGCCCCGGGCCTGCTCGGGGTGGTCGGCCGGCGCCGCCTCAAGCCCGGCTACCGGGTGGTGTCGAACCGCCTTGCCATCGCCGAGCCCGACCGCTTCCTCACCGACAAGCTGAACCTCCTGCGCGTCTTCGAGGAGGCGCTGCGCACGGGCCTCCTCATCCACCCCGACGCCATGCGCCTCGTCGCCGCGAACCTCGGGCGCATCGACGCCGGGATGCAGGCCGATCCCGAGGCCAACCGCATCTTCCTCGACCTCATGCTCAGGCACGGCAACCCCGAGCGGGCGCTGAGGCGGATGAACGAGCTCGGCGTCATCGCCGCCTTCATCCCCGAGTTCGAGCCGATCGTGGCGATGATGCAGTTCAACGTCTACCACCACTACACGGTCGACGAGCACACCATCCAGTGCATCAGCGTGCTGGCCCAGATCGAGCGTGGCGAGCTTGTCGAGGAGCTTCCCGTCAGCACGCGCATCTTCCGCGAGGGCGTGAACCGCCGCGTCCTCTACGTCGCGCTCCTCCTCCACGACATCGGCAAGGGCCGGCCCGAGGACCACTCCGTGCTGGGCGCCCAGATCACAAGGCGGCTCGCCCCGCGCCTCGGCCTCAACCCCGAGGAGGCCGAGACCGCCGAATGGCTCGTCCGCCACCACCTCCTGATGTCGGACACGGCCCAGAAGCGCGACATCAGCGACCCCCGCACGGTGCGCGACTTTGCCCGCCTCGTGAAGACGCGCAAGCGCCTCGACCTCCTGACGATGGTGACCGTCTGCGACATCCGCGGCGTCGGCCCCGGCACCTGGAACAACTGGAAGGCGATGCTCCTGCGGCGCCTTCATGCCGACACCGCCGACGCCCTCGAGGGCGGGCTCGAGGCGGTCAGCCGCGACAAGCGCACGGGCGAGGCCAAGCGGGCCTTCCGCGAGGCCGCCGCCGCCCTGCCGGGGTGGGAGGCGCGCGACATCCGCGCCGAACTCGACCGCCATTACGACCCCTACTGGCAGGGGCTGTCGACCGAGACCCAGCTCGTCTTCGGCCGCCTCCTGCGCGGGCTCGGCGAGGGCGAGATGCGCATCGACCTCCACCCCGAGCCGGGGCGCGACGCCACCCGCGCCGCCTTCGTCCTCGCCGACCATCCGGGCATCTTCTCGCGCTTTGCCGGCGCGCTCGCGCTCGTCGGGGCGAACGTCGTCGATGCCCGCACCTACACCTCGCGCGACGGCTTCGCGACGGCCGTCTTCTGGGTCCAGGACGCCGAGGGCGCGCCCTACGAGGTGGCCCGGCTGCCGCGCCTCAAGTCGATGATCGAGCGCACCTTCCGCGGCGAGGTGGTGGCGCGCGAGGCGCTCAAGGACCGCGACCGGCTGAAGAAGCGCGAACGCGAGTTCCGCTTCCCGACCGCGATCACCTTCGACAACGACGGCTCGGACATCTACACGATCGTCGAGGTCGATACCCGCGACCGGCCCGGCCTTCTCCATGATCTCACCCGCACGCTCGCGGCCAGCAACATCCAGATCGCCTCGGCGATCATCGCCACCTACGGCGCCCAGGCGGTCGACACCTTCTATGTCAAGGACATGGCCGGGCTTAAGCTGTTCCGCCAGGACAAGCGCGAGGGGCTCGAGCGCAAGCTGCGGGCGGCGATCGCCGAGGGGGCCGCGCGGGCGCAGCACCCATGAGCCCGATCCAACTTGCCGCGGGCTTCCTCACGGTCGGCCTGTGGACCTTCGCGAGCCGCATCGCGGGCTTCCTGCGCGACATCCTGATCGCGGCCTACCTTGGCGCCGGGCCGGCGGCCGAGGCCTTCCTCGTCGCCTTCGCGCTTCCGAACCTCTTTCGCCGCTTCTTCGCCGAGGGCGCGCTCAACATGGCCTTCGTGCCCATCCTGGCAAAGAAGGTCGAGGCCGGCGAGGACGCGGCGGGCTTTGCCCGCGACGCCTTCGCGGGCCTCGCGGCCGTCCTCCTCCTGCTCACGCTCGTCGCCCAGGCGGCGATGCCCTGGCTCGTCCTGGCCATGGCCGGGGGCTTCGGCGGCGACGCCCGCCTCGGGCTCGCCGTCCTCTACGGGCGCATCGCCTTTCCCTACATCCTCTTCATCGCGCTCGCGGCCCTCCTTTCGGGGGTCCTGAACAGCCTCGGGCGGTTCTGGGCGGCGGCGGCGGCGCCCCTGGTGCTGAACGTCGTCCTGGTGGCGGCGATCCTCCTCGCCGCGGCCGCCGGCAAGGATATCGGCCTGGCCCTCGCCTGGGCCGTGCCGGCGGCGGGGATCGGGCAGCTTGCGCTCGTCGGGGCGGCGGCGGCGCGGGCGGGCTTTGCGCCCCGCCCCGTCCGCCCGCGCCTTACCCCCGACCTCCGCCGGCTTGCGGTCGTCGCCCTGCCGGCGATGCTCGCGGGCGGGGTCGTCCAGATCAACCTCCTCGTCGGCCGGCAGGTCGCAAGCTTCACCGACGGCGCTATCGCCTGGCTCGCCTATGCCGACCGCCTCTACCAGTTGCCGCTCGGCGTCGTCGGCATCGCCATCGGCGTCGTCCTCCTGCCCGACCTCGCCCGCCGGCTCCGGGCCGGCGATGTCGCGGGCGGCCGCTGGGCATTCAGCCGCGCGGCCGAGTTCGCGCTCGCCCTGACGCTCCCGGCGTCGGTCGCGCTCGTCGTCATCGCCCTCCCGATCGTCGCCGTCCTCTTCGAGCGCGGCGCCTTCGACGCCTCCGACAGCGCCCGGACGGCCCTTGCCCTCGCCATCTACGGTGCGGGCCTGCCGGCCTTCGTGCTCCAGAAGGTGCTCCAGCCCCTCTACTACGCCCGCGAGGACACGCGGAGCCCCTTCCGCTTCGCCGTCGTGTCGATGGTCGTCAATGCCGCGATCGCCGTCGGGCTGATGCCCTGGGCAGGCTTTGCCGCCGCCGCCTGGGGCACGACGCTCGCCGGCTGGGCGATGGCCGTGCAGCTCTGGCTTGGCGCCCGTGCCATGGGCGCGGCCGGCCGCCCCGACGACCGCCTGCGCGCCCGCCTGCCGCGGATCGTGCTCGCGACGGCCGCGATGGGGGCCCTGCTCGCGGGCCTGTCGGCGCTTCTCGCCCCGGCGCTGGCGGCCGCGGGGACGCGCTACGGGGCCCTCGCGCTTCTGATCGGGGCCGGAATCCTCGCCTATTTCGCCGCGGGCTTCGCCCTTGGCGCCTTCCGGCCGGAGGATTTCCGCAAGTCCCTGCGACGCGCGCGCTGAGCGGCGGGCGCCGGCGCGGAGGGCCGCGGAGGGCGGGGACTACCGCGCCCGCACCCGCCCGACGATCCGCGGCCAGGCACCCGGGCTGACGATGAAAGAAAGCCCGAAGCCCGCCCCGAAGCCCGCAAGTTCGGCCACGAAGCCGAGGTCGCTGCCGCCGAGGGCGACGACGACGAGGATCTGGAAGGCGGCCAAGACCCCGATGAGCCGGAAGGCCGGCCAGCGGCTCCGGCCCTCGAGCCCCGCGCGCAGCCAGAGAAGCCAGGTGAAGGCGCCGAGAAGCCCGTAGACGGCCGGAAAGCCGCCGTAGACCGGGGCGGGGGCGTCGAGGAGAAGCCAGTAGGCGAGGGCACCGCCGGCCGCCGCGCCGAAGAAGACGGCAAGGACCGCCCAGGGCGCGAAGACCTCGCCCACCGCCTTGCCGAGGGCGAGCAGGAAGACCGCCACGAAGAGCATGTGGGTGAAGCTCTGGTGGACGAAGGGATGGGCGACGAGGCGGGCGACATGGACAAGCGGCCAGCGCCCGTTCGCCGCCATCCAGTCGAAGAGCTCCGGCAGGAAGGCCAGGTCGCGGATCGCCTCGAGCCGCCAGCCGATCGCCTGCGGCCCGCCGACGAGCCCTTCGGCCCCGGCCCAGAGCAGGACCTCGACCGCGACGATCGGCAGGACAAGGATCCAGACGACCGCCGGCAGGCGGTTCAGGGGCGGGGCGTTGCGGTCCTTGTCCATGGCGCGTCCACGCTCGCCCGCCGTACCGGGGGTCCGGCGCGGCGGCCTTCGCCGGGCGGCGCCGCGATCGGCCGCGGCCCGCCCGGGCGCTCCGGCTCAGGTCGGGCAGGGGCCGGTGCGGTAGGTGCCGTCGCCGACGGCGTAGGCGCACTGGCCGGTGACGCTGTTTCGGGCCACGAGCGTGCCCGCCGCGGCCCCCGCGAGGGCGGCGAAGATCGTCCAGTTGCGGTTGGCGTTGAGCGCGTCGGCGGCGATCAGCCCGGCGGTGGCGCCGGCGAGCCCGCCGACGACCATCCGCTCCTCGGGCGTCATGCCCGCGCAGGCCGCGAGCGCGAGCGAAGCTGCCGCGGCCAGTGCCATCATCCTCATGTCCTGCTCCTTGCCGTTACGGGGTTGCATCCCGCCCCTCGTGCGGGGCCGTTCGTCGCGGCCCTCGTGGTCCCACTCTGCGCCGCCCGCGGGCCCGAGGACAAGCCCCGCCGCGGGCGGCCGGGCGGATGCCTGCCGGGGCGGCCGCGGAGGCTCGCGGCCCCGCGCCCGGAGAGGGGCGCGAAGGCCGCTTCCCGTCGCCCGCGAACTGCCGTAGGGGGCATGCGGGCGGTCGCCGGCGGGGGGCGCGCGCGGCCGCAGGAAGGCAGGAGGGTTCCGGGGGTGCTGCCGCTCGTCCTATCGGTCCAGAGCCAGGTCGTGCACGGCCATGTCGGCAATTCGGCCGCCGCCTATCCCATGCGCCGGCTCGGGGTCGAGGTCGCCGAGGTGCCGACGACGCTCCTGTCGAACCGGCCCCACTACCCGACCCTGCGCGGCCGCGTGCTCGACCCCGACCTCGTCGCCGACCTCCTCCTCGGGGCCGAGGAGCGGGGGCTCCTCGGGCGGGCAAGGGTGATCCTGTCGGGCTTTCTCGGCCGCGCCGGCACCGCGGTCGCGCTGGCCGACGCGGTCGCCCGGGCGCGGGCCGCGGCGCCGGGCGTGATCTATGCCTGCGACCCCGTGATGGGCGATGTCGGCCTCGGCTTCTTCGCGCCGGCCGACCTGCGCGCGGTCTTCGCCGGGCGGCTTGTCCCCATGGCCGACATCATCTTTCCCAACGCCTTCGAACTCGCCTTCCTCGCCGGGGGCGCGATCGGGGGGCCCGCCGACGTCGCCGGCGCCCGCGCCAGGCTCGGGGTTCCGGCGGTGGTGGCGACAAGCGTGCCGCTGCCCGGCCGGCCCGAGCGGCTGGCGACGGTGCTGGCCGCGGCCGCGGGCACCCATGTCTTCGAGACCGAGCGGCTCGCCGTGCTCACGGCCGGCACCGGCGACCTCCTCGCCGGCCTCGTCGCGGGCCGGGTCGCGCTCGGCGTGCCACTCCCCGAGGCGGTCGGCCTCGCGGCGGCCGGGGTCGCCGCCGTCCTGCGCCGGACCCCGGCGACGCCCTGGGCCGAGATGCCGATCGCGGCCGAGATCGAGGCCATCCTCGCCCCCGGCTAGGCCCGCCGTCGCGCCGCGGGCGCGGCCGTGCTATCCTCGGCCATGCCCGCGCTCTGCCGCGACTGCCTCGCGCCCTCCGAGACCGCCCCGCCGCGCGGGCGCTGCCCCGCCTGCGGCTCGCCGCGGCTTCTCGCCCATCCCGAGCTCTTCGACCTCGCCATCGCCCACATCGACTGCGATGCCTTCTACGCCGCGGTCGAGAAGCGCGACGCGCCGGACCTGCGCGACCGGCCGGTGATCGTCGGCGGCGGCCGGCGCGGGGTCGTCTCGACCGCCTGCTACCTCGCCCGCATCCGCGGCGTGCGCTCGGCCATGCCGATGTTCGAGGCCCTGCGCCGCTGCCCCGAGGCGGCGGTGATCCGGCCGCGGCTGGCGGTCTATGCCGAGGCCTCGGCGCGCATTCGGGCGCTGATGGAGGCGCTGACGCCGCTTGTCGAGCCCCTCGCCCTCGACGAGGCCTTCCTCGACCTCGCCGGGACGCGCAGGCTGCACGGGGCGCCGCCGGCGGTGCTGCTCGCCCGCCTCGCCCTCGCCGTCGAGGCCGAGGTCGGGGTCACCGTCTCGGTCGGGCTCGCCGCCAACAAGTTCCTAGCCAAGGTCGCCTCGGATCTCGACAAGCCGCGGGGGTTCGCGGTCATCGGCCGGGTCGAGGCGGCGGCCTTCCTCGCCCCCCGGCCGGTCCGGCTCATCTGGGGGGTGGGGGCGGCGGGGCAGGCCGCGCTCGAGGCCCATGGCATCCGCACCTTCGCCGATCTCCAGGCCCGCGACCCGCGCGAACTCGCGCGCGCCTTCGGCAGCCTCGGCCTGCGCCTCGCGACCCTTTCCCGGGGCGAGGACGGGCGGCGCGTGAACCCGCACGGGCCGGTCCGCTCGATCTCGGCCGAGACGACCTTCGGCGAGGACACGGCCGATCCGGGCCTGCTGGACGGCCATCTCTGGCGGCTCGCGGTCCGGGTCGCCGACCGCGCCAAGGCGAAGGCGCTGGCCGGGCGGACGGTGACGCTGAAGCTCAAGCGCTCGGACCATCGCCTGCTGACCCGGCGGGCGACCCTGCGCGAGCCGACCCAGATCGCCGACCGGCTGCATGCGGCCGCGGCGGCGCTGCTGGCCGAGCGTCCCGACCCCGGACCCTTCCGGCTGATCGGCGTCGGCCTTGGCGAGATCGTGCCGGCGGCGCTCGCCGATGCCACGGCCGACCTCGTCGACCCCGCCGCCGCACGCCGCGCCGCCGCCGAGCGCGCGACCGACCGCATCCGCGCCCGCTTCGGCCCCGGTGCGATCCTGCGCGGGCGGGCCCTGCGCTGAGGCCCTTGCGCCTATTCGGCCGCGAGCGGCAGGTCGCGCCGGCCGATGGCGGCGATCGCCGCCACCACCGCCGCCATCAGCACCTGCATCGCCCCATAGCCCTGGTGGGGGCGGATCGTCGCCTCGTCCATGTAGAGGGCGCGGTCGATCTCGACCTGGACGACGTGGTGGCCGGCCGAGGGGCGGCCGTAGGCCTGGGCGACGAAGGCGCCGGCGAAGGGCGCGTTGCGGGCGACGCGCAGGCCGCGGGCGACAAAGGCGGCCTCGACCCCGTCGACGATGCGGGCGGCGGCGGCGGCTCCGAAGCGGTCGCCGATGACGACCTGCGGCCGGCCGCCGCCGACCGCGGGATGGCCCTCGACCGCCTCGTGCGGCATCGAGTGGCAGTCGATCAGCACGACCTCGCCGAAGGCCGCGACGTGTTCGTCCATGAGCCGGCGCAGGGCCGCGTGGTAGGGCCGCCAGCAGCGGGCGATGCGGGCCTGGGCCTCGGCGAGCGTGATGCGGCCACGGTAGATCGCCCGCCCGCCTGCCACCACTCGCGGGATGACGCCGAGGCCCGAGGAGATGCGCGGGTTGAGCGTCCGCCGCCCCACCCCCTCGATCAGGAGGGGGTCGAGGTCCTCGGGGCTGCGGTTGAGATCGACGAAGGCGCGCGGCACCTCGGCGAGAAGGAGGGGCGCGCCGGCGGCCGGGGCGCGGGCGAGGAGGTCGTCGACGAAGGCATCCTCGGAGGAGCGGATGGCGCGGGCATCGAGCAGGCTGCGGCGCAGGAACTCGGCCGGATAGGCCCGCCCGCTGTGCGGCGACGCGAAGATCACGCTCGTCGTGCGGCGGGCGGGCATGAGGATGCGGAACGGCGGCGCGGTCATCGGCCCTCCCTGTCGACCGAGGTATAGCGCGCTTTCCGCGGCTGCCAAATGCCCTTGAACGACCCGCCGATTCCCCTTATGCACCGGCCGTCGCGGCGGGGCTCGCCCGGTCGCGGCGGGGGCGCGTAGCTCAGCGGTAGAGCACTACGTTGACATCGTAGGGGTCACTGGTTCGATCCCAGTCGCGCCCACCATCCTGCGCCGTCCCGGCGCCGGCGAGACCGGCCCAACCGCGTGGGCCGACCAGGGACGACCCGCGCCGCCCGGGCGCGACGAGGAGAGACGGCCATGAAGATCGCGAACTCGCTCCGCTCGCTCAAGACGCGCCATCGCGATTGCCAGGTCGTGCGTCGCAAGGGCCGCGTCTACGTCATCAACAAGACCCAGCGCCGCTACAAGGCCCGCCAGGGCTGAGGCCCGGCAGGGGGCCGCCGTCCGGCCCGCGCGCGCCGCCCCGGACGGGCGGCCGCGGGCGCCCCGGCCCGTCCGGACGGGCCTTCCCGCCGCCGGCCCGCCCGGGCTCGCCCCGGCCATGCGCCCGTGGCCCTTCGGCAACGGTCCTCCTTGCAGAGGCCGCCCGCGCTTCCCAGATCCGCTTTCGAAGGCCCGCGGGCCGGTCGTGCCGGGTGGTCCGGGCGGCCGGGAGGCGGGCGCCGGACGAGGAGACGGGGCATGAATCTCGAGAAGTTCACCGAGCGGTCGCGCGGCTTCCTGCAGGCGGCCCAGACCATCGCCGGCCGCGACGGCCACCAGCGGCTCGCGCCCGAGCACCTGCTCAAGGCCCTGATGGACGACGACCAGGGGCTGGCGGCGAACCTCATCCGCCGGGCCGGGGGCGAGCCGCAGCGGGTCACCGAGGCCCTCGAGGCCGCGCTGCGCCGGCTGCCGAAGGTCCAGGGCGGCGACGGGCAGGTCTACCTCGACCAGGCCACGGGCCGGGTGCTCGACGAGGCCGAGAAGCTGGCGAAGAAGGCCGGCGACAGCTTCGTTCCCGTCGAGCGCCTGCTGACGGCGCTGGCCGTCGTCCCCTCCGAGGCGCGGCGGGCGCTCGAGGCCGGGGCGGTCACGGCCCAGAACCTCAACGCCGCCATCAACGACCTCCGGAAGGGGCGGACGGCCGACTCGGCCTCGGCCGAGCAGGGCTACGACGCCCTGAAGAAATACGCCCGCGACCTGACCGAGGCCGCGGCCGGCGGCAAGATCGACCCCATCATCGGCCGCGACGACGAGATCCGGCGCACGATGCAGGTCCTGTCGCGGCGGACCACGAACAACCCGGGGCTGATCGGGGATCCGGGCGTCGGCAAGACAGCGATCGCCGAGGGCCTCGCGCTCCGCATCGTCAACGGCGACGTGCCCGAATCGCTCAAGGGCAAGAAGCTCCTCGCCCTCGACATGGGGGCGCTGATCGCGGGGGCGAAATACCGCGGCGAGTTCGAGGAGCGGCTGAAGGCCGTGCTGTCGGAGATCACCGCCGCGGCGGGCGAGATCATCCTCTTCATCGACGAGATGCACACCCTCGTCGGGGCCGGCAAGGCCGAGGGGGCGATGGATGCCTCGAACCTCCTCAAGCCCGCGCTCGCCCGCGGCGAGCTGCACTGCGTCGGCGCCACCACGCTCGACGAATACCGCAAGCACGTCGAGAAGGACGCCGCCCTCGCGCGCCGCTTCCAACCCATCTTCGTGGCCGAGCCGACGGTCGAGGACACGGTCTCGATCCTGCGCGGCATCAAGGAGAAATACGAACTCCACCACGGCGTGCGCATCTCCGACAGCGCGCTCGTGGCGGCGGCGACGCTCTCGCACCGCTACATCACCGACCGCTTCCTGCCCGACAAGGCCATCGACCTCATAGACGAGGCGGCGAGCCGGCTGCGCATGGAAGTCGATTCGAAGCCCGAGGAACTCGATGTCCTCGACCGCGAGATTCTCCAGAAGCAGATCGAGGCCGAGGCCCTGAAGAAGGAGGACGATGCGGCCTCGCGCGACCGCCTTGCCCGGCTCGAGAAGGAGACGGCGGAGCTGCGCCAGAACTCCGCCGAGATGACGGCGAAGTGGCAGGCCGGCCGCGACGCGCTCGAACGGGCGCGCGAGATCAAGGAGCAGCTCGACCGGGCCCGGGCCGAACTCGAGCAGGCCAAGCGCGAGGGCAACTTCGCGCGGGCGGGCGAGTTGCAGTATGGCCGCATCCCCGGCCTCGAGAAGGATCTCGCCGCCGCCGAGGCGCGCGAGGACAGCCTCATGGTCGAGGAGGTGGTGCGCCCCGAGCAGATCGCCGAGGTCGTCGAGCGCTGGACCGGCATCCCGACCGCGAAGATGCTCGAGGGCGAGAAGGACAAGCTCCTGCGGATGGAGGAGGAACTCGCCCGCCGCGTCGTCGGCCAGCGGGCGGCGATGGTGGCGGTCGCGAACGCCGTCCGCCGCGCCCGCGCCGGGCTCCAGGACGAGAACCGGCCGCTGGGGTCGTTCCTCTTCCTCGGCCCGACCGGGGTCGGCAAGACCGAGCTGACCAAGGCGCTCGCCGAATACCTCTTCGACGACGACCGGGCGATGGTCAGGATCGACATGTCGGAGTTCATGGAGAAGCACGCCGTCAGCCGCCTGATCGGCGCCCCGCCGGGCTATGTCGGCTATGACGAGGGCGGCGTCCTGACCGAGGCGGTGCGCCGCCGCCCCTACCAGGTCGTGCTGTTCGACGAGGTCGAGAAGGCCCACCCGGACGTCTTCAACGTCCTCCTCCAGGTCCTCGACGACGGCGTCCTGACCGACGGGCAGGGCCACCGGGTGGACTTCAAGCAGACGCTGATCGTGCTGACCTCGAACCTCGGCAGCCAGGCCCTCTCGCGGCTGCCCGAAGGTGCCGATCCGGGCCTCGCCCGGCGCGAGGTGATGGAGGCGGTCCGGGCCCATTTCCGGCCGGAGTTCCTGAACCGGCTCGACGAGACCGTGATCTTCGACCGGCTGACGCGGGCCGACATGGACAGCATCGTCGAAATCCAGCTCGGACGGCTCGGCAAGCGCCTCGCCGCCCGCAAGATCACCCTCGAGCTTGACGCCGGGGCGCGCAAGTGGCTGGCCGACGAGGGCTACGACGTCGTCTTCGGGGCCCGGCCCCTGAAGCGCGTCCTCCAGCGCGCGATCCAGGACCCGCTGGCCGAGATGCTGCTCGCGGGCGACGTCATGGACGGGGCGGTGGTGACGGTGACGGCAGGCGCCGACGGCCTCATCATCGGCGACCGCCTCGCGACCTCGCGCCGCGAGGCGCCGCGGGCCGCCGTCATCCACTGACGGGGGCCCCCGGGGGGGCGACCCGCCCGGGGGCCCGCGGCGCCCGCCCCGATCCGGCCGCAGGCCGGGGGCGGGCTGCCCCTTCGCCTTCACTTTGACGTGGGCGGCCAGAAGCTGCTTTCGGGATTCGCCTATGGGGGATTAACTGGACGCGCCAAGCGGCGGGAGGGAGAGCCATGGCCGAACGCTTCCGACCGGACCTGCGCTGGTCCGACGCAACCCCGAAGGCGACGTGGCTCGACCGCCGCCGGCTCCTCGCCGGTGCCGGCGCCGCGGCGGGCCTCGCCCTCGCCCGGCCGGCGGCGGCCGCGATCGTCGCGAGCCCCAGCCGCTGGTCGACCGACGAGGCCAGGAACAGCCTCGCCGACGTCACCGGCTACAACAACTTCTACGAGTTCGGCACGGCCAAGGAGGATCCCGCCGCCAATGCCTTCCGCCTGACGACCGACCCCTGGGCGGTGGTGATCGAGGGCCTCGTCGAACGGCCGGGGACCTACGACCTCGCCGACCTCCTCCGGGGCCGGCCGCTCGAGGAGCGCATCTACCGGCTGCGCTGCGTCGAGGCGTGGTCGATGGTGATCCCCTGGATCGGCTTCGAGCTGGCCGGCCTCCTCGCCCGGGTGGGGGTGCGGCCGGGGGCGAAATACGTCGCCTTCACGACCCTCTACCGGCCCGAGGAGATGGTCGGCCAGCAGTGGGGGATCCTCGCGTGGCCCTATGTCGAGGGGCTGCGGCTCGACGAGGCCATGCACCCCCTGACGATCCTCGCCACCGGCCTTTGCGGCGAGCCGCTCCCGAACCAGAACGGGGCCCCCCTGCGGCTGGTGGTGCCGTGGAAATACGGCTTCAAGTCGATCAAGTCGATCGTCCGCATCGCCCTCACGGCGACCGAGCCGCCCGCCACCTGGAACCGCACCCAGCCCGGCGAGTATGGCTTCTATGCCAACGTCAACCCCGCCGTCGACCACCCGCGCTGGAGCCAGGCGACCGAGCGGCGGATCGGCGGGGGGATCCTCGCGCCGCGCGTGCCGACGCTTGCCTTCAACGGCTACGGCGAGCATGTGGCCGGGCTCTACGCCGGCATGGATCTTGCGCGCTTCTACTGACGGGGGCGGGGATGCAGGCGATCAACCGCGCGCTCCGCCGGCTGCCGGTGGCGGCGGTCGCGATCGCCTGCGCCCTGCCCGGGCTCTGGCTCCTCCGCGGGGCGGTGGCGGGAAGGCTCGGCGTCGATCCGGTCGCACGCCTACTCGACGAGACCGGGATCCTCGCCCTCCAGTTCCTCGCCCTCGGCCTCGCCGTCACCCCCCTGCGCCGGCTCCTCGGGCTGAACCTCCTGCGCCTCCGCCGCACGCTCGGGCTCGCGGCCTTCGCCTACACCCTCCTCCACGTCGCCATCTGGCTTTCGCTCGACATGCAGTTCCTATGGGGCCAGATCGCCCGCGACCTCCTGCGACGCCCCTACCTCGCCCTCGGTGCCGCGGCCCTGGCGATGCTCCTCCCGCTCGCCCTGACCTCGACCGACCGGGCCGTCCGGCGGCTGGGGGCCGCGGCCTGGACGCGGCTCCACCGGCTTGTCTACCCGGCCGCGGTGGCCGCGGCGCTCCACTTCCTCATGCTCGTCAAGGCCTGGCCGGCCGAACCCCTGCTCTATCTCGGGGTGATTCTCGCCCTTCTCGCGTTGAGGTTGCGCGGACGCCCCGCCCTCGCCCCGGGCGGCCCCGCGAGGGCCCCCGCCCGTCCCCGGGAGGGGGGCACAAGTAGTGGCGGATTCAGGCAAATACCCTAGCTCTCGTGGGCTTTCGCAGGGATCCGACGAAATCCCGCGGGGCGCCAGAAGGGCCCTTGCACTGCCCGCGGCGGCCGCGTAAACAGCCCATCACCGACGCGGCTTCGGCCGCTTCGGCGGGTGCGCGAGCGCCTGCTGGGGCGGGGGTCCGCCAGTGCAATGGTTCGGGCAGGGGTGCGCGTGCCGCCGCAGGGCGGATGTGGACCGGCTGTCCTGCTCTTTGACATTGTTTTTTTTGATGAAGGGATATGCGGGCTGTCTGGTCCATGGTGATGGATCGGGGCTTTGCGTATCGGCCTGCTAGGGTTTCGGGGGGTTTTGCGCCGGCGAGGTGCGGGGTCGTCCGGGGTCCGATG
>JADLCV010000242.1 GCA_020846995.1 Paracoccaceae bacterium | reverse complement strand
GGCGAAGGCATCGACCGCCGCCCGCGCCCGCTCGTCCTCGACAAGGCCGTGCAGTTCCACCGCGCCGTCGCCGGCGAGGCGGGCGGTGAACTCGGGCGCGGCCGCCACCTCGGGGCCCTCGGGCGGGGCCAGCCGCTCGGCCGCGAGCGCGAAGGGCGCGGGCAGCCGGGCCTTGAGCTCGCCCGCCACGCGGTCGAAGGTCGCGGCGGGGACGTCGTGGGGAGCGACGAGGGTCACGTCGGCGTCGCGGAAGGTGACCGACCCCCGTCCGAGTTCGGCCACGGCCGCGATCGCCGTCGCCGCCGCCGGCCCCCAGCCCTTCGAGGGCACGCCGAGGCCGATCGTGCACGCGGTCTTGCCGAGCGCGCCCGCCGCCACCGCCGCGGCGAGGATCAAGGTCCGGGCCTCGGTGTCGTCGGCGGCGCAGGCGTCGAAGCGCGCTCCCTCGCCGTCGATCACGAAACGCAGGGTGAAGGGGGCGATGACCGGCCGCGGGGCCGAGATGTCGAGGGCGAGCGCGAGCCCCTCCGGCGCCCGGCGGGCGAACTCGGTCTCGAGCCGGCGCTTCTCGGCCACGCTCCCGCCGACGGCCGTCACGGCGACGCGGCCGGCGGCGATCGAGACCTTGGCCCGCGGCAGGTCGGCCACGAGCGAGAGGCCGAAGGCGACCGCTGCCTCCCAGCCCGCCTCGGGGGGGTGGCCCGAGGGCTCGGTCATGTCGGCGATCCGGACCCCGGGAAGGGCTGCGGCGAGGCGGGCCGGGGCGCCCGTCTCCGCGGCCGCCGCGGGCACGAGCCCGATCAGGGCGATGCCGTCGGCGCCGGCGAGGATCTCGAGGGCATGGCGGGGCGGGGCCGGCGGGGTCGGGCCGGCGACCGTCATGGCGTCGATGACGCGCGCCGAATCGACCACCTCGCCGGCGATGCCGAGGGCCCGGAAGCGGCTCGCCTCGCTTGCCGCGACCCCCGAAAGCCGCAGCTGGAGCCCGTCGGCCGTGACCTCGGCCCAGCCCTCGCCCGCGGCCGCGAGCGCCGCCGTCACCGTCGCCGCCGCCCGCCGCTCGATCAGGAGCGCGGCCGTCGCCGCCGCGGCGACCGCGGCAAGGGCCGCGAGCGCGAAGGCGAGGGCCGGGAGGAGGCGGAGGGCATGGCGCATGGGCGGGGCCTTGGCTGGCATCGGGGGCCCGGGCAGGGTTACGCCCGCCCGGGACGGCGGACAATCAGAGCCCCGCCGCGGCGGCGAAAAACAGCGCAGGAAGAAGGCCCGCGTCGCGGTTGGAGCGGAAGAGGCGCAGGCAGACGGCGGGATCCCCGGTCTCGAGGCGGCGAAGCTGCCAGAGGAGGTGGAGGCCGAAGGCCCCGACCCCGGCGAGGGCGAGGGCGAGGGCGGCCGGCCGGCCCGCGGAAAGGAGGGCCGCGAGGACGGCGAGGCCGGTGAGCGCGACCGCCGCGGCGAGGCAGAGGGCGAGCGCGGCATGGGTCCGGGCCCCGAAGAGCCGGGCCGTCGAGCGGATGCCGGCGAGGGCGTCGTCCTCCTTGTCCTGATGGGCGTAGATCGTGTCGTAGAAGAGGGTCCAGGCGATGCCGCCGAGATAGAGGAGGACGGCGGGCCAGGCGAGCGTGCCGGTGAGGGCGGCCCAGGCGAGGAGCGCGCCCCAGTTGAAGGCGAGGCCGAGGAAGACCTGCGGCCACCAGGTGAAGCGCTTGGCGAAGGGATAGACGGCAACGAGGACGAGCGAGCCCGCGCCGAGCGCGACCGCGAGGGGCGGAAAGCCGAGGAGGATGCCGAGGGCAAGGCCGGCCTGGAGGAGCATCCAGGCCAGCGCCCGGGGCACCGTCACCTGCCCGGCCGGCAGCGGGCGGGCGCGCGTCCGCGCCACGGCGGCGTCGAGGTCGCGATCGGCGATGTCGTTCCAGGTGCAGCCGGCCCCGCGCATCAGGACCGCGCCGAGGGCCGAGGCGGCGGCGACCCAGACCGCCCAGGGCCCGGCGCGGGCGGGGTCGGCCGCCACGGCGAGTGCCACCGCCCACCAGCAGGGCAGGAGCAGGAGCCAGCTGCCGATCGGCCGGTCGGCCCGTGCGAGCCGGAGGTAGGGCCGCAGCGGGCCCGGCGCGAGGCGGTCGACCCAGTTGCCGCGGACGGCATCGACGAGCGCCCCTGACGCGCCGGCGGCCCCCGGGAGGGCGGCGGCGGTCTCTGGCAGTTTGCGGCCGGCGTGCATAGGTTCGGCCCATGTCCTCGAGGGTCCGCCTGTTTCTAGAGCATCCCTTCGCCGCCGGGCAACCGCTTCCCCTGACCGCGGCCCAGGCGCATTATCTCTTTGCCGTGATGCGGCTGGGTGCGGGCGACGCGGTGGGCGTCTTCAACGGCCGGGACGGCGAGTGGCGGGCCGAGGTCGCCTCGCCCTCCCGCCGCGGCGGCAGCCTCGTCCTGCGGGCCCCGCTCGCCCCGCAGCGGGCGCCGGCCGACGTCTGGCTTCTCTTCGCCCCGCTCCGCAAGGCGCGCAGCGACTTCCTCGTCGAGAAGGCGACCGAACTCGGCGTGGCCCGGCTCCTCCCGGTCGCGACCGACTTCACCCGCGCCGAGCGGCTCTCGCGGGAGCGTCTCCGCACCCATGCCGTCGAGGCCGCCGAGCAGTGCGGGGCGACCCATGTCCCCGAGATCGCCGGGCTCGTCCCGCTCGGCCGCCGCCTCGACGACTGGCCGGCGGGGCGGGCCCTCCTCTGGGCCGACGAGACGACGGCGGGGGAGGGCGCGGAGGGGCCGGGGGCGGGGGGAGAGGGTGCGGCGGGGCCGCCCGCGGCGGCGCCGCCGGCGGCGATCCTCGTCGGCCCCGAGGGGGGATTCTCTCTGCCCGAGCGGGCCCGCCTTGCCCGCCATCCCGCGGTGCGCCGGGTGACGCTCGGCCCCCGCGTCCTGCGGGCCGAGACGGCTGCCCTCGCCGCCCTCGTCCTCTGGCAGGCGGCGAGCGGAGCGTGGCGGTGAGCCCCGCGCCGCCGCGCGGGCC
>JADLCV010000241.1 GCA_020846995.1 Paracoccaceae bacterium | reverse complement strand
GAAGCCCCGGGAGAAGCGCGCGCCGGCCGCCCCGCGGGGACGGTGCGGCCGACCGGCCGGAACCCCCGGGTCACCCGCGTCGGCCTGCGCCCCGGGCGAGCGCCCCCCTCGGGCAGCGCCGGCCGCGACGGCGGCCGCGGGCACGAGGGCGGACGGGCGCGGCCTTGGTCCCGCCCGCCCGGTCCCGCCCTAACCCTTTCTCAACCCTGCGCCCCTAGCCTCGGGGCCGAGCGGCAAGACCTGCGGCCCCCGATGTCGACGTCCCCTCCCCGCCCCCCCGTTCCGCCCCCGCCCGGCCGTGCCCGCGGCCTCGCGGCGCTCGTCCTCGCCCGCGCCCTCGCCGCCCTGCCCGCGGCGGCGCGGGCGACGGGCAGGGCGGCGGCGGCCGACCCCGCCCGGCTCTGCGAGGCCGCCGCCCGGAGCGCCGCCGTGGCGGCCGGGGTGCCGGCCGACCTCCTCCTCGCCGTCGCCCTCGCCGAATCGGGGCGTCGCCGCGACGGCCGCCTCCGGCCCTGGCCCTGGACGGTCAACGACGGCACCGCCGGCCACTGGTTCGCGACCCGCGCCGAGGCCGAGGCCTTCGCCGCCGACCTCGCCCGAGCCGGGCGCGAGAGCTACGATGTCGGCTGCTTCCAGATCAACCGCCGCTGGCACGGGGCGGCCTTCGCCTCGCCGGCGGCGATGTTCGACCCCGAGGGCGGCGCCCGCCACGCCGCCGACTTCCTCGCCCGCCTCGCCCGACGCCTCGGCAGCTGGGAGGCGGCGGCCGGCGCCTACCATTCCCGCACCCCCGCCCGGGCCGAGGCCTACGGCGCCCGCGTCGCGACCCTCCGCGGGACACTCGCCGCCGGCCCCGCCGCGCCCGCCGCCCGCCCCCGCCCGCGCCCCGCCCCCGCCCCCGCCCCGCCGCAGGGGCCGGCGCGGCCGGCGGCGGGCTCGCTCTTTATCGCCGCCGGCCCCGGCCGCCCGCTCGTCCGCGGCGCCGCGGGCCCGCTCCTGCGCGGGAAGTCCTGACCCCCCATGCCCGCCCTCGCCCCCGCCGCCCTATTCCGCCCGACCGTCCTTCTCGCCCTCGCCCTCATGGCGGTGATCGTGATGATGGTGCTGCCGGTGCCTGCCTGGCTCGTCGACGCCGGCCTCGCGGCCTCCTTCGCGCTCGCCATCCTCATGTTCACGGTCACCCTCTTCATCGAGCGGCCGCTCGACTTCTCGGCCTTCCCGACCGTGCTCCTCGCCTCGCTGATGCTGCGGCTGTCGCTCAACGTCGCCTCGACCAAGCTCATCGTCGCCGAGGGCCACACCGGCCCCCAGGCGGCCGGCGACGTCATCCAGGGCTTCGCCATGTTCATCATGGGCGGCAACGTCTTCCTCGGGGTCGTCATCTTCTGCGTGCTCCTGATCGTCAACTTCGTCGTCATCACCAAAGGTGCGGGGCGGATGGCCGAGGTCGGGGCCCGCTTTGCCCTCGACGCCATGCCGGGCAAGCAGCTCGCCATCGACAGCGACATGTCGGCGGGCGCGATCGACCATGCCGAGGCGCGCCTCCGGCGCGAGCGCGAGCAGGCCGAGACGAACTTCTTCGGCTCGCTCGACGGGGCCTCGAAGTTCGTCAAGGGCGACGCCGTCGCCGGCCTCCTCATCACCGTCCTCAACATCACCGCCGGCCTCGCCATCGGCACCCTCCTCCATGGCATGGACGTCGCCAGCGCCTTCGAGACCTACGCCATCCTGACCGTGGGCGACGGGCTCGTGAGCCAGATCCCGGCCGTGATCATCTCGATCGCCGCGGCCCTCCTCCTCGCCCGCGGCGGCGCGACCGGGGTCGCCGACCAGACGATGTTCCGCCAGCTCGGCGGCCACCCCGCGGCGCTCGCGACGGTCGCGGCGATCCTCCTCGTCTTCGCCCTCTTCCCCGGCCTGCCGGCGGTCCCCTTCCTCGCCGCGGCGGCGGGGCTCGGGGCGGCGGCGGTCCTCCTTTCCCGCCGCGCCGCGGCCGCCCGCGCGGCCCCCGCGGCGGCGGCCGCCGCCCCCGCCCGCCCGCCCTCGATGGGCGATCTCATCGACCTCGACGACATCCATGTCGAGTTCGCCCCCGACCTCGTCGCCATGGTCCTCGACCCCGCGACCGGGCTTGACGCCCGCATCGCCAGCATGCGCAGCCATGTCGCGACCGGCTTCGGCGTCATCCTGCCCGAGATTCGGCTGACCGACGACGCGACGCTGGCCCCCGGCGCCTACCGCATCCGCATCCAGGGGGTCGAGCAGGGCCGCGGCCGGCTCCTCCCCGACCGCGTCCTCGTCCTCCTCCCCGAGGGCGCGGCGCGGAGCGGGCTGCCCGAGGGCCAGGACGCCCGCGAGCCGGTCTGGGGGGCGCCCGCGCGCTGGCTCGCCCCGGCCGCGCAGGAGGCCGCGGCCCTCGCCGGGCTCACGGTCGTGAGCCCCCCCGAGGTCCTCGCCACCCACCTCCTCGAGGTCGTCAAGCGCAACCTGCCGCGGCTCCTCACCCTCAAGGGGCTGCGCCGGCTCCTCGACGAGATGACGACGCTCGGCGACCGGGCGCGTGCCGACGACAACCGCCGGCTCATCGACGAGCTCGTCCCCGACAAGGTGCCGGTCGACCTCCTCCTCGCGGTCCTCCGGCTCCTCCTCGAGGAGCGGGTCTCGATCCGCAACCTGCCCCTCATCCTCGAGGCGGTGGCCGAGGGGCGCGGCGCGGGGGGGGCGGAAGCGGTGGCCGAGCACGTCCGCCAGCGCCTCGGCTTCCAGCTCGTCGCCGACCTCCGGCGCGAGGACGGGACGATCCCCCTCCTCCAGCTCGCCCCCGAGTGGGAGCAGGCCTTCGCCGCCCACGAACTCGCGGGCGACCGCGGCCTTGCCGAGGTCGCGCTGCCGCCCGCCGATTTCGCCCGCCTCGCCGCGAGCCTCGCCGAAAGGCTCGGGCGGGCGGGCGAGGCCGGCACCTTCCCCGCCGTCGTCACCTCGGTCCGCCGGCGGCGCTTCCTCCGGAGCGTGCTCGCCGCCCGCGGCCTCACCGCGCCCGTCCTCTCCTACGAGGAGATCGGCATGGAGGCGCGCCCCGCGCTCGTCGGCATGATCGCCGCATGAGCCCCGATCCCGCCGCCCTCGGCGCCCTCGGCGCGACGCTCGGCGGGGCGGCGGTGGCAGGGTTCGCGGTCTTCCTGCGGGTCGGCGCGGCCCTCGCCGTCGCCCCCGCCTTCGGCGAGACGACGCTGCCCCTGCGCATCCGCCTCGCCGCCGCGGTCGCCTTCACCCTCGTCGTCGCCCCCGCCGCGCCCGGGGTCGCGGCGGCGGCGGCGCGCGAGCCCGCCCGCCTCCTTCTCAGCGAACCCCTCGCCGGCCTCGCCCTCGGGCTCGCCCTCCGCCTCGCCGTCCAAGCCCTCCAGATCGCCGGCGCGATGGCGGCGCAGGCGGTCTCGCTCAGCCAGGCGCTGGGCGCGAGCGGGCCCGAACCGCAGCCGGCGATCGCCCAGATCCTCCTTGCGGCGGGGCTCGCGGCGGCGGTGGCGGCGGGGCTCCACGTCCGTCTGGCCGAGCTGCTCCTCCTTTCCTACGGCCCCCTCCCGGCCGGCCGGCTCGCCACCGGGGCCGAGCTCGGCGCCTGGGGCGAGGCCCAGGCCGGCCACGCCTTCGCCCTCGCCTTCAGCCTCGCCGCCCCCTTCGCCGCCGCCGCCCTCGTCTACAACCTCGCCCTCGGCGTCATCAACCGGGCCATGCCGCAGCTCATGGTTGCCTTCGTCGGCGCCCCGGCGCTGACGCTCGGCGGGCTCGCGTTTCTTGCCCTCGCCGCCCCCGACCTCGTCGGGCTCTGGCTCGCCGACTTCGCGACCCGCCTCGCCCTCCCCCTCGGCCTGCCGTGAGCGCGGGCGGGGACGAGGCCGACGGGGCCGAGCGCGAACACGAACCCTCGGCCCAGAAGCTCGAGGAGGCGCGCCGGCAGGGCGACGTGCCGCGCTCGGCCGACCTCGCGGCGGCGGCGGCGGCGGCGGGCCTTCTCGTCGCGCTCGCCGGCCTCGGTGGCTGGACGGCCGAGCGGCTGGGGACGGCGGGGGCGGCGCTGATCGGCACCGCCGACCGCCTTGCCCCCCTCCTCACCCGCGGCCCCGCCCTCGCCGGCGGGCTCATGGCCGAGGTGGCGGTGGCGGTCGCACCCCTCGTCCTCCTCCCCGCCCTCGCCGCCGCCCTCGCCCTCGCCGCCCAAGGGGCCTTCGCGATGGCCCCCGGCAAGCTCCTGCCGCAGCTCTCGCGGCTCTCGCCCCTCGCCAATGCGCGCCACCGCTTCGGCCGCGACGGGCTCTTCGCCTTTGCCAAGAGCGCGCTCCGCATGGCCGTCGTCGCCTGGGCGCTCGGCGCCTTCCTCCTCGCCCGCCTGCCCGAGACGGTCGCGCTCGCCCGCCTCGCGCCCGGCCCTGCCGCCCGCGCCATGGCGGCGCTGATGGTCGAGTTCATGGCCCTCGCCGCCCTCCTCGCGATCCTCTTCGGGGGCCTCGACTACCTCTGGCAGCGACTCGCGCACCGCCGCCGCAACCGCATGACGCGGCAGGAGTTCCTCGACGAGATCCGGCGCAGCGAGGGCGACCCCCACCTGCGCGGCGAGCGCCGCCGCCGCGGCCGCGCCATCGCCACCAGCCGCATGATCGCCGACGTCGCGCGGGCCGATGTCGTCATCGTCAACCCCACCCACTACGCGGTGGCGCTGCGCTGGCGGGCGGGCGACCGCGGGGCCCCGCGCTGCCTCGCCAAGGGCACGGATGCGGTCGCGCTCCGCATCCGCGAGGCGGCCCAGGCGGCCGGCGTGCCCCTCCACCGCGATCCCCTGACGGCGCGGGCGCTCCACGCGACGGTCGCGGTCGGGGCCGAGATCCGGCCCGAGCACTACCGTGCCGTCGCCGCCGCCGTCCGCTTCGCCGAGGCGATGCGGGCCCGCGCCCGCGCCCGCGGCCTGCGCCCCGCGGGCGGGGCGCCATGAGCGGGCGGCGGGCGGACCCCGGGCTCGCGCGCCTCGCCGGGCTCGCGACGATCCTCGCCGACGCCCGCATCGCCGAGGCGGGCGCGGCCCGCAACGCCTGCACGGCGATCGCGGCCGCGCTCGCGGCCCTCGCCACCGCGGCCGCCCCCGTTCCCGACCTCCCGCTCGCGGTCGCCGAACGCCACCGGCGGCTCCTCGAGGCGCGGCGGGCGGACCTCGCCCGCCGTCGCGCCGCGGCGGAGACGGCGGCTTCGGCGCGAAGGGCGGTGGCGGCGACCGCCCTCGGCCGCGCCGACGTCCTCGCCCGCCTCGCCTCCGGCCGCGCCCGGCCGCGCTGAGGGCCCGCCCGCCCCGGGGGGCGCCCGCCCGCGCGGCCGGCCGCGGGCCCGACAGGGACGCGCCCGCTGGCCGTCCCGGGGCGGCCGGGAGGAACGCCGCCCGTGCCGCCCGGGCGCCCCCGCGGCAGGCGGTCGAGGGGGAGGGCGAGCGGGCGATCGCGGGGGCCGGGCTCAGGCGTCCTGGCGGGCGATGTCGACGATGAGGACGTCGATCGCGATGTCGCCGAGGACCGCGCGGGCGGTCTCGCGCAGGGCCGCGCGCAGGAGTTCGAGCGCGCCCCCGGCGGTGAAGG
>JADLCV010000240.1 GCA_020846995.1 Paracoccaceae bacterium | reverse complement strand
CGGGGCTTCTCGCCGGGGTCGTCGCCCTCGGCCTCTGGGTCGCGGTCCCGCGGCCGGCGCTCCTCGTCGCCGACACGGGCACGCTCGTCGGTGTCCTCGGGCCGGGGGGCCGGGTCCTGTCCAAGGGCACGGGCGAGGGTTTCGTCGCCCGCAGCTGGCTCGAGGGCGACGGCGATCTCGCCCTGCCCGCGGCCGCCGCCGCCCGCCCCTGGCCCGGGCCCGCCCCCGGCCGGCTCGGCCTCGGCGGGGCCGCGGTCGTCCACCTCGCCGGCCGCGGCGCCCGCGACCGCCTCGAGGAAGCCTGCCGCGCGGGCGTCACCGTCATCCTCGGGGCGCTGGCGCCGGCTTCGGCGGGCCCCCGCCCCTGTCGGCTCATCGACCGCGCGACCCTGGCCGGGACCGGTGCCCTCGCGCTCGCGCCGGGGCCCGCGGGCATCACGATCACCACGGCAGCCGGTCGCGCCGGCCGCCGGCCCTGGACCGCGGCCCCGTCCGGCCGCGCTCAGTAGCTGCGGATGAGGCCCACGAGCCGGCCCTGGACGCGCACCTGGTCCTCGCGCAGGAGGCGCGTCTCGTAGGCCGGATTCGCGGCCTCGAGCGCGATCATCGTGCCGCGGCGGCGGAAGCGCTTGAGCGTCGCCTCCTGGCCCTCGATCAGGGCCACGACGATGTCGCCGTTCTCGGCCGCATCCTGCTGGCGGATGACGACGACGTCGCCGTCGTTGATGCCGGCCTCGACCATCGAATCACCCCGCACCTCGAGGGCGTAGTGCTGGCCGCGCCCGGCGAGCATCGCCGCCGGGACCGAGACCCGGTGGGAAACCTCGCTGATCGCCTCGATCGGCGTGCCGGCGGCGATCCGGCCCATCATCGGCAGGTCGCGCACGCCCTCGGCCGTCACCGGCCGGGCCGCGCGCGGCTGGCGGGCGCGGTCGCCGTCGACGACCCGCGGCAGGAAGGGTTCCCGCCCCGTCGCGGCGGGGGCGGCGGACGGGGCCGGCGGGCCGGCCGCCCCCGCCATGGCGGGCCGCTCGAGGGCCTCGGGCAGGCGGACGATCTCGATCGCGCGGGCGCGGTGGGGCAGGCGGCGGATGAAGCCCCGCTCCTCGAGCGCCGTGATCAGCCGGTGGATGCCCGACTTCGAGCGCAGATCGAGCGCCGCCGTCATCTCCTCGAACGACGGCGGAACCCCCTCGGCGGTCAGCCGCGCCTGGATGAACTGCAGGAGTTCCAGTTGCTTGCGGGTCAGCATGGGGAACGCTCCGGGACCGGGCGAAGGGCAGGACGGAAAGACGGCACGAACCTGCGGCCGGCCGCCGGTTCGTGCGTCGTTCTACCCGCGTTCCCTTTTTGTGTCAACCGTTTCCGGCCGTTCCATCCGGCCGGCCGGGGTCCCGGCCGCCTGTTCCTGCCCCCGGCCGGGGTCCCGGCCGGCTATTCCAGCCCCCGGGCCGGGGTCCCGGCCGGCGATTCACGCACCCCGGCCGGGGTCGGGGGCCGGTCCGCGGGGCCGGTCAGCCCGGGCCCGGGAGGGCGATCAGCGGCAGGTAGTCGGCGACCGCGCCGGCCGGCGCCGCCGGGGCGCCGGGAGGCCGGACGAGGAGGGCATCGGCCGTCGCCAGCGGCAGCAGGAGCGAGCTGTCCTGGTTCGCGAAGGGACGGATCGCGGGCAGGGGCTCGCCGGGCCCGAGCCGCGCCCGCATGTAGTGCGCCCGCGGCCCGTTCGCGGCCACGGCCTCGGCGAGGACGGCCCGGCGCGGCCGCGGCAGGGGCTCGGGCAGGCCCTGGAACGCGCGCAGGAGCGGCAGGAGGAAGAGATGGCCGCAGACGAGGGCCGAGACCGGGTTGCCGGGCAGGCCGAGCAGGATCGCCGGGCCTAGCCGGCCGGCCATCAGCGGCTTGCCCGGGCGCATCGCCACCTGCCAGAAGGCGCGCTCGAGTCCCATGCCCGCCGCGACGCGGCCGACGAGGTCATGGTCGCCAACCGAGGCGCCGCCGATCGTCACCACGACATCGGCCCCGCGGGCAAGGTCGAGGACGGCCGCGAGCGCCTCGGGGCGGTCCCGGGCGATCGGGAGGAGGCGCGCCTCGGCCCCCTCGGCCGCGGCCATGGCGAGAAGGCCGAAGCCGTTCGAGGCGAAGATCTGGTCGGGCCCGGGCGTCTCGCCCGGCAGCACGAGCTCGTCGCCGGTCATGATCAGCGCCACCTCGGGCCGCCGCGCGACCAGAGGCGCGGCCACCCCCATCGCCGCGAGGAGGGCGACATCGGCCGGCGAGAGCCGCCGCGGGGCCGCGAGCCGGGCGCCGGCGGCGAAGTCCGCCCCGCGCGGGCGGAGGTTGTCGCCGGCGCGGGCGGCGACGGCGAAGGTCACGCGCCCGTCCGCGACCCGCGCCTCCTCCTGGATGACGACGGCGTCGGCGCCCGCGGGCATGGGCGCGCCGGTGAAGATGCGCAGCGCGGAAGCGGGGTCGAGCCGGCCCTCGTGGCCGTGGCCGGCCGCAGCCTCGCCCTGGACGCGAAGGGCCGTGCCGGTCCCGGCCTCGGCCGCCCGCACCGCCCAGCCGTCCCTGGCCGCGGCCGCGAAGGGCGGCTGGGCGCGGAGCGCCACGGCATCCCGCGCCAGGACACGCCCGGCCGCGGCGCGGAGCCCGACCGGCTCGGCCGCGACCGGCCCGGCGAGGGCGAGGAGCTGCGCCTGCGCCTCGGCCACCGCGATCACGGCCGCCCCTCCCAGCGGCCCGAGGCGCCGCCGTCCTTGAGCCGGAGCCGGATGCCCTCGATCGCCATGCCACGATCGACCGCCTTGACCATGTCGTAGACGGTGAGGGCGGCGGTCGCGACCGCGGTCAGCGCCTCCATCTCGACGCCGGTCGGGCCGCGCGTGCGCACCGTCGCCGCGATGCGGACCCCGGGCAGGCCGGGGTCGGGGGCAAGGTCGACCTCGACCCGCGCCAGCGCCAGGGGGTGGCAGAGGGGGATGAGCTCGGCCGTGCGCTTGGCACCCATGATCCCGGCCAGCCGGGCGGCGCCGAGGACATCGCCCTTGGCCGCGCCCCCGGCCGCGATCAGGGCGAGGGTGGCGGCCTGCATCCGAACCGCGCCCTCGGCGACGGCGATGCGGTCGGTCGCCGGCTTGTCGCCGACATCGACCATCCGCGCCCGCCCCTCGGCGTCGAAATGGCTGAGCCCCTTCACCTCTACATCCCCCCCTGCGCGACCGGGGGGGCGGCGATCAGCGCCCGCGTCGCCGCGGCGACGTCCTCGGCCCGCATCAGGCTTTCGCCGACGAGAAAGCAGCGGGCCCCGTAGCGGGCGAGGTCGGCGAGGTCGGCGGGCGTCGCCAGCCCGCTCTCGGCGACGATCAGGCGGCCCTCGGGGACGTGGCGGGCGAGCCGCCGCGTCACCGCGAGGTCGACCGCGAAGGTCCTGAGGTCGCGGTTGTTGATACCGACGAGGCTTGCCGAGAGGCGGGCCGCGCGCTCGAGTTCGGCCGCGTCGTGGACCTCGGCGAGGACGTCCATGCCGAGGGCCGCGGCTGCTGCCTCGAGCGCGGCCGCCTCGTCGTCGCTGACGGCGGCGAGGATGACGAGGATCGCGTCCGCCCCCATCGCCCGTGCCTCGGCCACCTGCCAGGGGTCGAAGAGGAAATCCTTGCGCAGGATCGGCAGCGCGCAGGCGGCGCGGGCGGCGGCGAGATGCTCGGCGGCGCCCTGGAACGAGGGGCCGTCGGTCAGGACCGAAAGGCAGGCCGCCCCGCCCGCGGCATAGGCGCGGGCCAGCGCGGGGGGATCGAAGTCGGCCCGGATCAGCCCCCGCGAGGGGCTCGCCTTCTTGATCTCGGCGATGAGCCCGTAGCCCGTCGCCGCGGCCCGCCGCAGGGCCTCGGCAAAGCCGCGCGGGGCGGGGGCGGCGCGGGCCTCGGCCTCGATCTCGGCCGCCGGCCGGCGGGCCTTGCCGGCGGCGATCTCCTCGAGCTTGTAGGCGCGGATGCGGGCGAGGATGTCGGTCATGGGCCAGAGCTAGCGCGAAGGCAGGGCGAAGTGAAGCGCCGGCGGGCGGGCGCGGGCGCCCGTCAGGCCGCCCAGTCGATCGGCGCCTCGCCGCGGGCGGCGAGCCAGGCGTTGACGCGGCCGAAGGGGCGCGAGCCCGTGAAGCCGCGGCGGGCGGCGAGGGGCGAGGGGTGGGCGGCGGCGAGCACGAGATGGGGATGGCCGGGCCCGAGATGCGGCCGCGCCGCCCGCTGCGCCGCCGCGCCCCAGAGGAGGAAGGCCGCCGGCCGCCCCGCGGCCACGCGGGCGAGGACTTCGGCCGTCAGCGCCTCCCAGCCGAGGCCCCTGTGGCTGCCCGCCCGCCCGGCCCCGGCATCGACGCTGAGGACGGCGTTCCAGAGCAGCACGCCCTGGCGGGCCCAGCCGAGAAGCGCGCCGTCGGCGGGCCGCACGCCGAGGTCGGCCTCGAGCTCGGCGAGGATGTTCGCGAGCGAGCGGTCGGGCCGGAGACGGGCGGGATAGGCGAAGGCGAGGCCGGTCGCGCGCCCCGGAGCGTGATAGGGATCCTGGCCGAGGATGACCACGCGGACGGCGTCGGGCGCGGTCAGCGCGAGGGCCTGGAAGAGGTCCGCGGGCGCGGGCTGCCAGGGCCGGGGCCAGGCCGCGAGCCGGGCCCCGAGGCCGGGCCAGTCGCGGGCGAAGAAGGGCAGGCCGGCCCAGGCGGCCGGCGGGTCGGGCAGGGGCGTCACGGGCGGTTCCGCGATTGGGCTTGTCAAGGGCAGGCAGGTCACCGGGCGGGCGGGTGACGGGCAGGCCGGCCCTCGGCTCACGGCGCCGTCGCGGGATGCGGGGCGCGGTTCCCGCGGGGCGCGCCAGCGGGCGCCGGCGGGCGCCGCCGGCGCTCATCCCCGGGTGGCGCGGACGAGCCGCGCGAGGGTGGTCCGCGCGCGGCCCGAATCGATGCTCTCGCGGGCGATCGCGACCGCCGGCGCCAGCCCGTCGGCGCGGCCGGCCACGACCAGCGCGGCGGCGGCGTTGAGGAGGACCGAATCGCGGTAGGCGCCCTGCTCGCCCTCGAGGAGCGCGCGCAGGGCGGCGGCGTTGAGCGCGGGCGAGCCGCCGAGGATCGCCGCCAGGGGATGGACCGGCAGGCCCGCGTCCTCGGGGTGGACGCTGAAGGCGCGGAGCGCCTCGCCCTCGAGCGCGACGACCGCCGAGGGCCCGGCGATCGACAGCTCGTCGGTGCCGTCGCCGCCATGGACGACCCACGCCGCCTCGGAACCGAGCGCCCGCAGCGTCTCGGCCATGGGCCGGAGCAGCCCCTCGGCGAAGGCGCCCGTGAGCTGGCGCCGGACGCCCGCGGGGTTCGTGAGCGGGCCGAGTATGTTGAAGATGGTCCGCGTGCCGAGCTCGGCGCGGGTGGCCATGACGTGGCGGATCGCGGGGTGGTGGACGGGCGCCATCATGAAGCCGATGCCGGCCTCGGCCAGCGCGCGCTCGACCACCGCCGGGCCGACCATGACGGTGACGCCAAGCTCGGTCAGGGCGTCGGCCGCCCCCGACTTCGACGACAGGTTGCGGTTGCCGTGCTTGGCCACGACGACGCCGGCCCCGGCGACGACGAGGGCGGCGGCGGTCGAGATGTTGAGCGTGCCGCGCCCGTCGCCGCCGGTGCCGACGATGTCGATCGCGCCCGCGGGCGCCCGCCCGGGGTGGCAGCGGGCCCGCATCGCCGCCGCCGCGGCGGCGTATTCGTCGACCGTCTCGCCGCGGGTGCGCAGGGCCATGAGGAGCCCGCCCATCTGCGCCGGCGTCGCCTCGCCCTCGAAGAGGATGGCGAAGGCCGCCTCGGCCTCGGCCCGCGTCAGGGGGCGCGCGGAGGCGGCCGCGATCAGGGGCTTCAGGGCCTCGCTCATGCCGGCACCGCGACCCGGGCGAGGAAGTTCCGCAGGAGCGCGGGGCCGGCCTCGGAGGCGATGCTCTCGGGGTGGAACTGGACGCCCTCGATTGGCCGCTCGCGGTGGGCGAGGCCCATGACGAGGCCGTCCTCGGTCCAGGCCGTGACCTCGAGCGCCGCCGGCAGCCCCTCGCGGGCGACGATCAGCGAATGGTAGCGGGTGGCGCGGAAGGGGTCGGGCAGGCCCGCGAAGACCCCCCGCCCGCCGTGGCGGATGGCGCTCGTCTTGCCGTGGACCTGCGCCGGCGCCCGCACCACGCGCCCGCCGAAGGCCTGGCCGATCGTCTGGTGCCCGAGGCAGACGCCGAGGACGGGCGTCCCCGTCTCGGCCGCGGCGAGGACGAGGGCGAGCGCGATCCCGGCCTGGTCGGGGGTGCGGGGCCCCGGCGAGAGCACGATCGCGGCCGGGCGGAGCGCCATGGCGGCCTGGACATCGAGGGCGTCGTTGCGCCGGACGAGGACCTCGGCCCCGAGCACGCCGAGGGCGTGGACGAGGTTCCAGGTGAAGCTGTCGTAGTTGTCGATGAGCAGGATCATGGCCCGCGGCCCCCGGCGGTGGACGCGACGGAAGGGGTGTCGATTGCCCGCGCGCCGCGCTATAGATGCGCCGAGGCTGCGGCGGGGGTCAAGCCCGGGCGACGGCCGGGGAAGGATCGGGAGCGGGTGGCGAGAGGGTTCGGGGCAGGGCTGATGACGGGCGGGTTCGCCGCCGCGGCGGCGCTCGTCGCGACCCTCGTCCTCGCCCCGCCCCCGGCCCCTCCGGCCGGCGCGCCCGCCGCCGCCGCGCCCTCGGCGCCGCCGGCGGCCGCGGCCCTTGCCCCCGCCGCCCCGCCCGCGGCCGGCGCCGCCGCCCCGGGCACGGCCGCGCTCCCCTCGGGTCGCGCCGGTGGTACCGATGTGCCCCCCGCCGCGGCCGCGCCCGCCCCTCCGCCCGCCCCGGGGTCGGGCCAACCCCCGCCGCCGGGAACGGCGCCGCCGGCCCCCGCCGCGGCCGGGCCCCCCGAGGCGGGCGGGATGCCGGGACCGGTCGCCGCCGCGGCCCTGCCCGCGCCGGCCGCGGGCGGCAGCACGGCCGCGCCGCCGCCGGCGGCCCCGGCCGCCCCCCCCGGGGCGGCTGCACCAGGCCCCGCGGGGCCCGCGCCGGCCGCTCCCGCCCCTTCGGTCGCGCCCGCGGCCGGTCCGGCCCCGGCTGCGGCCGCCGCCCCCGCCGGGCCCGCCATCGCCCCGGCGGGGGCAGGCGTGGTCCCGGCCGCAGCGGCGGCGCCGGCGCCGG
>JADLCV010000239.1 GCA_020846995.1 Paracoccaceae bacterium | reverse complement strand
GGCCCTCGATCTCCATCGTCATGCGCACCATCGTCTGGAGGGCGAGGGGGCCGAGCACCCTCGCCTCGACGAGCTCGCCCGTGGCACGGATGCGCGCCCCGACCGGCACCGGGGCGGGAAAGCGCACCCGGTCGAGGCCGTAGTTGACGCCCCAGTCGAGGTTCGCGGGCATGAACATCGCCGGCAGGAACTTGTTGAGGAGCGAGAGCGTCAGGAAGCCATGCGCGATCGTGCGCCCGAAGGGGCCGGCGGCGGCCCGCGGGGGATCGACGTGCAGCCACTGGTGGTCGCCCGTCGCCTCGGCGAAAAGGTCGATGCGCGCCTGATCGACGGTCAGCCACTCCGAGGGGCCGAGGCGGCGGCCGAGGGCGGCGACGGCCTCCTCGGGCGAGCGGAAGGTGAAGGGCATGGGAGTCCTCCCTGGTGCGGATGGGGTGGGGGGCGGCTTCCGCGGGGGCCGGACAGGCGCCGGCGGCGCCGCCCCGTCGCGCGCGCGCCGTCCCCGGCGCGGCGGGGACGGGCCTTGCCGTCAGGCGCGCTGCGAGGAGACGGAGAGGACCTCGCCGACCATGTAGGAGGCATAGTCCGAGGCGAGGAAGACGATGACGTTCGCGACCTCCCACACCTCGGCCGCGCGGCCGAAGGCCTCCCCGGCGGCGAGCGCGCGCAGGAGCGCCTCGGGCGCCGTCTTCCGCAGGTGCTCGTGCATGGCGATCGAGGGGGCGACGGCGTTGATGCGGATGCCGTGCTCGGCCGCCTCGAGGCCCGCGCAGCGGGTCAGGGCCATGACCCCGGCCTTGGCCGCGGCGTAATGCGCCTGTCCCTTCTGGGCCCGCCAGCCGAGGACGGAGGCGTTGTTGACGATGGCCCCGCGGCGGCGCGGGATCATCGCCCGGAGCATCGCCCGCGTCATGCGGAAGGTGCCGGTGAGCGAGACGTCGAGGACGCGGGTCCATTCCTCGTCGGTCATCTCGACGACGGGCTTCATCCCGCCGAGGCCGGCGTTGTTGACGAGGACGTCGATGCCCCCGGTCGCCGCCTCGGCCGCGGCGACGAGGGCCTGGACCTCGTCCTCGCGGGTGACGTCGCAAAGCGCCCCCGTCACCGTCGCGGCCGGGGCGAGGGCGGCGAGCGCCACCACCGCCTCGTCGAGGCGGCGGGGGTGGATGTCGGCGACGACCAGCGCGCGGGCGCCCTCCTCGAGCGCCCGCCGGGCGGTCGCCATGCCGATGCCGGCGCCGGCCGCGGCGGTGATCAGGACCGCGCGGCCGGCAAGCAGCCCGTGGCCGGGGACAGGGGCGGGAACGGCGGTCATCCTCTACTCCCTCGCGCCGAAGTCGGCCCGGCCGCCGGTGGCGACGAAGGCATCGCGGGTCTTCCGGCTGTCTTCCATCAGATAGGCCTGGGCGGTGAAGCCCTGCTCCCAGCGGTAGGCGCGCTCGAGGTCGGTCGCCTCGACCCCGTTGAGCGATTCCTTGGCCAGCGCGATCATCGCCGGGCTCTTGGCGGCGATCTTCGCGGCGAGCGCGCGGGCGGCGGCGGCGAGTTCGGCCCGCGGCAGGACGGCCTCGATGCCGCCCAGGCGCGCGGCCTCGAGGGCGCTGACGGGCTCGCCCGTGAAATACATCCGCCGCACCGTCTGCAGCGGCAGGAGACGGCCGAGATGGGCCCCCGCCCCCATGGCGCCGCGGTCGACCTCGGGCACGCCGAGGGTCGCGCAGTCGGACAGAAGGACGATGTCGGCCGCCCCGCAGATGCCGATGCCGCCGCCGAGGACAAAGCCGTGGGCGGCGGCGATCACCGGCACGCGGCCGCGGTGGATGGCCCGGAACGTCTCCCAGTTGCCGCGGTTGACGGCGACGATGCGCTCGGGGTGGGCCTGAAGCTCCTTGATGTCGACCCCGGCGCAGAAGCCCCGGCCCTCGGCCCGCAGGATCAGGACGCGGACGGCGGGGTCGGCGTTCATGGCGTCGACCGCGGCCGCGAGGTCGAGCCAGCCCCGGCTGTCAAGGGCGTTGACCGGCGGGCGGTCGAGGACGATCTCGCCGATGCCGTTGGCGAGGCGGGTGGTGAACGGCGCGCTCATGCTGCCTCTCCCTTCAGTGCCGCGGCGGCGTCGAGCCGGGCCGCGGCCTCGGCGACGATGCGCCCGATCAGCGTCTCGCAGCGTTCGACCGTGCCGATGAGGGCGGCGACCTGCCCCGAGGGCAGGAGGCCGCCGGCAACGTCGCCGCCCCGGAGGCCGCGCTCGACCAGCACGGGCAGGTTCGGGGCCATGACCGTGGCCGAGAAGCCCGCCCCCCCCGTCACCGCCGAGGCCCAGGCCGTGCGCAGCATGGCGGCCGGCGACATCCCCGCCCGGCGGCCGAAGGCGAAGGCGTGGCGCAGGCTCGCGACCACACGGGCCGCCACCCCCATGCCCTCGAGCCGGCCGAGTTCGGCCGTCGCGACGAAGCGCTGCGGCAGCCCGTCGACGGCCGTCGTCACCCGGATCGCCGCGGGGTCGCCCTCGTCGAGGTAGCGGGCCAGCGCCTCGGGGTGGACCGGGCTTTCGGCGGTGAGGAGGAAGCGCGTCCCCATGGCGATCCCGGCCGCCCCCCAGGCGAGCGCCGCCGCGAGCCCGCGGCCGTCGTGGAACCCCCCCGCCGCCACCACCGGCACCCGGACCGCGTCGAGCACCTGCGAGAGCAGGAGCGTTGTCGGCACCGCCCCGGTGTGGCCGCCGCCCTCGGCGCCCTGGACGGTGACGATGTCGGCCCCCAACTCGACCGCCTTGACGGCGTGCCGCACCGCCCCGACCGTGGGCATGCAGAGGATGCCCGCCGCCTTGAAGCGCCGGATCGTCGCCGCGTCGGGACCGCGTCCGTAGCTCACGGCCCGGACGGGCCGGGCGAGGACGGTCTCGATCACCTCCCGGGCGTTGGGCTGGAACATGTGGAAGTTGACGCCGAAGGGGCCGTCGGTCGCCTTCCGCACGGCGGCGAGCGCGGCCGCGACCCCGCCCGGCGGGACCGTCGCGAGGGCGAGAAAGCCGAAGCCGCCGGCATTCGTCGTCGCCGCGACGAGGCGGGGGTCGGCGACGAAGCCCATCGCCGTCTGCACGACCGGATGGCGGCAGCCGAGGGCCTCGGTCAGGGGGGTCGTGAAGGTCGGGCCCGGGGTCAATGGAACACCCGCCCGCCGTTGACGACAAGCGTCTGCCCGGTGATGAAGCGGGCCCGCGACGAGGCGAGGAAGAGGGCCGCGTGGGCTATGTCCTCGGGCTCGCAGATCGCCTGCATCGGCACCGCGAGGCGGGCCCGCTCGAAGGCCTCCTTCGGCACCTGCTGCATGGCGCGGGTATTGGTGGGGCCGGGGCAGATCGCGTTGACGGTCACCCCGTAGGGCGCCATCTCGCGGGCGAGGGCCCGGGTGAAGCCGAGGATGCCGGCCTTGGCGGCGGCGTAGTCGACGCAGCCGAGATCGCCATTCAAGGCCGAATCGGACGAGATCGAGACGATCCGCCCCGCCCGGCGGTCCTTCATGCCGCCGACCACCTGGCGGGCGCAGTGGAGGGCGGCGTGGAGCGAGATGTCGAGGACGAACTCGAGGACCTCGGCCGGGGCGTCCGAGAAGAGCGAGAAGCGCTCGCGCGCCGTCTGGCCGAGGTTGTTCACGAGCGTGTGGGGGGGGCCGAAGTCGCGGCCGATGCGGGCGAAGCTTTCGACGAGGACGGCCCGGTCGAGAAGGTCGGCCTCGATCGCGAGCACCCGCCGGCCGTGGCCGCGCGCGGCCTCGGCGGTCGCCGCCAGCGCCGCCCCGTCGCGGTCGAGAAGGGCGACGTCGGCGCCCTCGGCGGCAAAGCCGAGCGCCATCGCCCGGCCGATGCCGTGGGCGGCGCCGGTGACGATGACGACCCGGCCCTCGAACTCTCCCATCGCGTCGCTCCCTTTCATGCTGTCATGCGAAGGCCCGCGCGAGGAGCGCGAGGCCGGAACTCGGATCCCCGGGCCCCGCCACTCCGCGCGGGCTGCGGGCGGCGGGGTCGGCCCAGGCGGCGGGGTCGGCGGGGCGCACGCGCACCCAGTCGATGACGACCTCGCGGCGCCGGAAGCGCCATTCGCCCCCCGCCCGCGTGCAGAGGTCGAGGCTTCGGCTGCCGGTGATCGTCTCGGTCGCCGCGGGGCCGGGGGTGCGGTGGTAGTTGACCTTGTGGACCTCGCCCTCGGCGCGGTCGCCCATGACCGCGAAGGCGGTGTGGACGACGTAGTGGACGGTCGTCTCGTAGGCCGCGAGCGCCTCGCGGACGAAGGCGATGAAGGCCGCGACCCCGCCCTCGAACTGCTCGCCGTGGCGGTCGGTCGCGCCCGGGGCATAGAGGCGTTCGAGAAGGGCGAAGTCGCGGCGGTCGATCGCCCGCGAATAGGCAAGGCAGAGGCGGTGCAGGGCCTCGGCATCGGCAAGGTCGGCGGGGCTCCGCGGGGTGATGCCCATCAGCGCCCCTCCCCCCGCGGCTCGCGCGGCATGCCGAGCGCCCGCTCGGCGATGAGGTTGAGCTGGATTTCGGAGGTGCCGCCATAGATCGTGTCGGCGCGGGCGAAGAGCGCCATCGCCTGGAGGCGGGCGCGGACGGGTTCCCTGGCCTGAAGCGCTGCGCCCGGGCCCATCGCCGCCAGCGCGAGCTCGCCGAGCGCCCGGTGCCAGACCGACCATTCGTACTTGTAGCCGAGGAGTTCGGGCCCCGCCGGCCCCGCGGTCGCCGCGGCGAGGGTCGCGAGCGCCCCGTGGCGCATCGCCCGGAGCCCCGCCCAGGCCCGCCCGAGGCGGGGGGCAAGCCGCGCCTCCGTCCCCTCGGCGCGGGCGACGGCGGCGATCTCGGCCAGTTCGCGCGCAAACCCCATCTGCTGGCCGAGGGTCGAGATGCCGCGCTCGAAGCCGAGGAGCGCCATCGCCACCCTCCAGCCCTCGCCCGGCCCGCCCAGCGCGTCGCCGGCGGCGGCGCGGGCGTCGTCGAAAAAGACCTCGTTGAACTCCGCCCCCCCGCCCAGCTGGCGGATGGGGCGGACGGTGACGCCGGGCTGGGCGAGCGGCAGGAGGAGGAAGATCAGTCCCTCGCGCCCCGTCGATCCCGGAACGGCGCGGGCGAGCACGAAGATCCAGTCGGCGACATGGGCAAGCGAGGTCCAGACCTTCTGGCCCGTCACAAGCCAGTCGCCGGTGTCGGGAGAGCGCCGCGCCCGCGTCGCCACCGCGGCGAGGTCCGACCCCGCGCCGGGCTCCGAATAGCCCTGGGCCCAGAAGGTCGTGCCGGCGAGGATGCCGGGCAGGTGGCGGGCCTGCTGGTCGGGGCTGCCGAAGGCGAGAAGCGTCGGCGCCAGCAGCCCCTCGCCGATGTGGCCAAGGCGGCCCGGGCCCCCGGCGCGGGCGTATTCCTCGTGGAAGGCGACCTGATCGGCGACCGAAAGCCCCTGCCCGCCCGCCGCCCGCGGCAGGCCGAGGCCGGTCCAGCCGCCGGCGGCCAGGCAGCGCTCCCAGTCCTTGCGCAGGTCGGGCAGCGCGTCCCCGTCGCCCGCCCCGCCGCGGTGGCGGAGGGGGGCGAAGCGGCCGGCGAGACTGGCCCCGAGCCAGGCCGCGACGCGGGCGCGGAAAGCGTCGCCCGCGGGCGCGGGAGGGATCGCCGGCAGGGCGCCGCGGGCGAGGGCGGTGCCGAGCGCCTCCGCTTCCGCCTCGGCCGTGCCGAGGACATGGGCGAGGGCGAGGCCGCGCTTGTGGAAGAGCTGGGCGGGGTGCTCCCAGGTCAGGCCGAGGCCGCCGTGGAACTGGATCGCCTCGGCCCCGGCGAGGGCAAGGACCTCGCGGGCGAGCGCCCAGGCCGCCCGCGCCTCGGCCGCGGCGAGCGCCTCCTCGCCGGCGTCGAAGGCCGCGGCGGCGCCGCCGACCAGCGCGGCGGCGGCGTTGATGCGCACGAAGAGGTCGGCCATGCGGTGCTTGATGGCCTGGAACGAGGCGATGGCGCGGCCGAACTGCACCCTCTGGCGAAGATGGGCGAGGGTCAGTGCGAACGCCCCGCGGGCGGCGCCGACCGCCTCGGCGGCATGGACAAGGCGGGCGCGGTCGAG
>JADLCV010000238.1 GCA_020846995.1 Paracoccaceae bacterium | reverse complement strand
GGTTCATCGCCGCGCCGATGATGACCATGGACTTGCCGCGGGTCTTCTCGGCGTTGGCGGCGAACTCGCGGGCGACCTGGATGATCTTGTCGCGGCGGACGCCGGTGATCTTCTCGGCCCAGGCGGGAGTGAAGGGCTGGTCCTCGTCGTAGCCGCGGGCGACGTTCTCGCCGCCGAGCCCGCGGTCGAGCCCGTAGTTGGCGCAGAGAAGGTCGAAGACGGTGGCGACGAGCGCCTCGCTGCCGTCGGCGAGGCGCAGCGTCCTGACCGGCACGTTGCGGGTCAGGACGGCGCCGCGGGGATCGTTGGCAAAGCCGTTGGTCGCGAGGCCCCCGAACCAGGGGAAGTCGACGCCGCGGACGTCGTCGCGATCCTCCTCGAGGACGAGCGTCGTCTTCAGCCGCGTCTCGGTGCCCGCGGCCTTCTCCTCGAGGTTCCACTTGCCCTGCTCGCCCCAGCGGAAGCCGACCGAGCCGTTGGGCACGACCGGCTGGCCGGTCGCCTCGGCAATCGCCACCGTCTTCCATTCGGGGTTGTTCGTCTCGCCCATCGACCCGGGCAGGTCGGATGCCCGCAGCTGGCGGCCGGGGACGAGGCGGCCGTCCTGCTCGTCAAGCCGGACTAGCATCGGCAGGTCGGTGTAGCGGCGGCAGTAGTCCTCGAAATACTCGACCTGCCGGTCGAGGTGGAACTCGCGCAGGATGACGTGGCCCATGGCCATGCCGAGGGCGGCGTCGGTGCCCTGCTTCACGTTCAGCCAGATGTCGCCGAACTTGGTCGCCTCGGCATAGTCGGGGCTGACGACCGCCGACTTGGTGCCGCGATAGCGGGCCTCGGTGTAGAAATGGGCGTCCGGCGTGCGCGTCTGGGGCACGTTCGAGCCCCAGAGGATGAGGTAGCCGGCGTTGTACCAGTCGGCCGATTCGGGAACGTCGGTCTGCTCGCCCCAGGTCTGGGGCGAGGCCGGCGGCAGGTCGCAGTACCAGTCGTAGAACGACATGCAGGTGCCGCCGAGCAGGCTCAGGTAGCGGCTGCCGGCGGCGTAGCTGACCATCGACATGGCCGGGATGGGCGAGAAGCCGAAGACGCGGTCGGGGCCCCAGGTCTTCGCCGTGTGGGCATTGGCGGCGGCGACGATCTCGGTCGCCTCCTCCCAGCTCGCCCGGACGAAGCCGCCCTTGCCGCGGATGCGCGTGTAGGAGGCGCGCGCCGCGGGGTCGTTCTGGATCGCCGCCCAGGCCGCGACCGGCGCCATCACCTGCCGCTTCTCGCGCCAGAGCTTCATCAGCCGGCCGCGCACGAGCGGCGTCTTCACGCGGTTGGCGCTGTAGAGATACCAGCTGTAGCTCGCCCCCCGCGCGCAGCCCCGCGGCTCGTGGTTGGGAAGGTCGGGGCGGGTGCGGGGATAGTCGGTCTGCTGGGTCTCCCAGGTGACGATCCCGGACTTGACGTAGATCTTCCACGAGCACGAGCCGGTGCAGTTCACCCCGTGCGTCGAGCGCACGATCTTGTCGTGGCGCCAGCGCTGCCGGTAGGTGTCCTCCCAGTCGCGGCTCTCGATCGTCGTCTGGCCGTGCCCGTCCGCGAAGACGTCCTTGCGCAGCGACCGGAGGAAGTTCAGGCGGTCGAGAAGATGGCTCATCGGGCGTGACCTTTCATGCCGTGGTGCGGGCGCCGGCAGCCCCGCCCGCCCCGCGTTCGACGTCGTGGAGAAGCCCGCCGCGCCGTGTGTAGAAGGCCCAGGTGATGCCCAGGCAGACGACGTAGAAGGCAAGGAAGACCCAGAGCGCCCCGACGGCCGAGCCGGTCATGGCGATCGACGTGCCGTAGGCCTTGGGGATGAAGAAGCCGCCGTAGGCCCCGATCGCGCTCGTGAAGGCGATGATGCCGCCCGATTCCATGGCGATCTGCCGCGCCCGCTCGGCCGGCCCGAGGGCGGGCATGAGGCGCGGGATCTCGCGTGCCATGATCGGCGGAATCATCTGGAACGTCGACGCATTGCCGACCCCGGTGAAGAGGAAGAGGGCCATGAAGGCAAGGAAGAAGCCAAGGAACATACCCGCCTGAAGGAAGAAGATCACGCCGAGAACCGCGGCGATCATGCCGACGAAGACCCAGAAGGTGACGCGACCGCCGCCGTACCTGTCGGCGATCCACCCCGTCCCCGCACGGCTCAACGCGCCCACCAGCGGCCCGAGGAACACATACTGCAGAGCCTTGATCTCCGGGAAGGCGAGCTTCGTCAAGAGCGGGAAGCCGGCCGAGTAGCCGATGAAGCTGCCGAAGGTGCCGACGTAGAGGATGCACATCAGCCAGTTGTGACCGCGTCCGAAGATCACCGCCTGCTCGGCGAAGGAGGCGCGGGCGTCGGCGATGTCGTTCATCCCGACCCAGGCCGCGATGGTGGCGGCGATGACGAAGGGCACCCAGACGAAGCCCGCGTTCTGGACCCAGAGGCGGGTGCCGTCGGCAAGCTCCTGCGGCGCCCCGCCCATCGCCCCGAAGACCCCGGCGGTGACGACGAAGGGCAGCAGGAACTGCATCACCGACACCCCGAGGTTGCCGAGCCCGGCGTTGAGCGCGAGCGCGTGGCCCTTCTCGGAGCGGGGGAAGAAGTAGCCGATGTTGGCCATCGACGAGGCGAAGTTGCCGCCGCCGAGCCCGCAGAGGAGCGCCAGCACGAGGAAGATGAGGTAGGGCGTCTCGGGGTTCTGGACGGCATAGCCGATCCCGAGCGCGGGCAGGAGGAGCGAGGCGGTCGAGAGCGTCGTCCACAGCCGGCCGCCGAAGATCGGCACCATGAAGCCGTAGAAGATGCGCAGCGTCGCCCCGGAGAGCGCGGGCAGCGCGGCGAGCCAGAAGAGCTGGTCGGGGCTGAAGGCGAAGCCGATCGAGGGCAGCCGCGCCACCACCATCGACCACACCATCCAGACCGAGAAGGCAAGGAGGAGGGCGGGGATCGAGATCCAGAGGTTGCGCCGCGCCGTCGCCCGCCCGTGGCTTTCCCAGAAGCCCGCGTCCTCGGGCCGCCAGTCCTCGATCAGGCGCGGCATGACGGTCTTGCCGGGGATGTGGATCTCGGCCATCTCGGGGAGCGCCGGCAGTTCGTCGAGCGCCTTGCCCTGCGCCTTCCTCTCCATGGCCCGGATCGAGGCGTGCATCCACACCAGCGCGACCGCGACGAGGAGGAAGAGGAGCACGAAGCACGAGGTGTAGACGCCGGTGCCGTCGAGAAGGATGCCGAAGACGATCGGCAGGATGAAGCCGCCGAGCCCGCCGATCATGCCGACGAGCCCGCCCACGGCCCCGACATGGTTCGGGTAGTAGACGGGGATGTGCTTGTAGACCGCGGCCTTGCCGAGGCTCATGAAGAAGCCGAGCGCGAACAGCACGATCACGAACGGCCACAGATCCATCTCGGTGGCGAAGGTGATGGGCCCGTCCTTGCCGCGGATCGTGTATTCGGTCGGCGGGTAGGAGAGCATGAAGAGGAAGACGAGGCTGAAGCCGAAGGTCCAGTACATCACCGCCCGGGCCCCGAAGCGGTCCGAGAGGTGCCCGCCATAGGCGCGGAAGACCGAGGCCGAGAGCGAGAAGGCCGCCGCCGCCATGCCCGCCGTCTGGACGTCGACGCCGTAGACCTCGATCAGGTAGTGCGGAAGCCACAGCGCCAGGGCGACGAAGGCGCCGAAGACGAAGAAGTAGTAAAGCGAGAAGCGCCAGACCTGGAGCTTCCTCAGGGGCGCGAACTGCTCGGCGAGCGTCGGCGCCTTGACGTGGCGGGCGCGGCGGTCGACGAGCATGGGATCGTCCTTGGCGAAGAGCCAGAAGGCCACCCCCATGAGCGCGAGCGCGGCCGCCCAGACGTTGGCCACCCCCTGCCAGCCCCAGGCCACCATGACGAAGGGGGCAAGGAACTTCGTCACCGCGGCGCCGACGTTGCCGGCCCCGAAGATGCCGAGCGCCGTGCCCTGGCTCGCCTGGTCGTGCCAGCGCGAGACATAGGCGACGCCGATGATGAACGAGCCCCCGGCGAGGCCGACGCCGAGGGCGGCGAGGAGATACATCGGATAGGTCGAGGCGAGCGTCAGGGCCCAGGTCGCCGCCGCCGCCGCGAGCATCTGGAGGGCAAAGACCAGCCGGCCGCCGTAGCGCTCGGTCCAGACGCCGAGGAACAGCCGCGTCACCGACCCGCTCAGGACCGGGGTGGCGACGAGGAGGCCGAACTCGAACTCGCTGAGGCCGAGCTCGGCCTTGATGGCGACGCCGATGATCGAGAAGATCGTCCACACCGCGAAGCAGGCGGTGAAGGCGATGGTCGATAGGGCCAGCGCCCGCGTCTGATCGCCGCGCGCGGGCCGGACAGCCTGCAGCATGTAACCCTCCGAGTCCCGGGACCCCCCGGGTTGCCGTCCGTGTTGCACGCGATCGCGGCGGGCGGAAATTGACGCAGGTCAAGCCCGCGCCGCGGGGCGGCCGGGAATCGGGCCGGATTTGCCTTCGGTTCCCGGGGATGGCCCATCCCGTGCCCCTGCCGCACGAAATGCGCAGCCTGCCGCATTGACAAAAGTCCCATGATGGCCGCAGATTCGTCGCCAGGCCACGCCGGGAGTGCCGACCATCACGCTGCGTGCCCGCGAACTGCCCGAGATTCGGCGCCTGCCGCTCTTCAGCGAGATGCGGCCGGCGAGCTTTGAGACGCTGATGCAGGGCGCCTACGCCCAGACCTTCCCGTCCGGGCTCGAACTGATCCGCCAGGGTGATCCGGCCGACTTCCTGCACATCGTCATGGAGGGGATGGTCGAGCTCTACTCCCGCTGGGCCGAGCGCGAGTGCACCATGGCGGTGGTGCTGCCGGTGGGAAGCTTCATCCTTGCCGCCTGCATCCGGGACGCCCCCCACCTCATGTCGGCCCGCACGCTCGAGCGGTCGCGGCTGATCCTCGTGCCGGCGGTCGCCCTCCGCGCCGTCTTCCGCTCCGACCCCGAGTTCGCGGTCTCGGCGATCGGCGAGCTTGCCGGCTGCTACCGGGCGGTCGTGCGCCACGCCAAGGGGCTGAAGCTGCGCACCTCGCGCGAGCGCATCGCCTCCTACCTCCTGCGCCAGTCGCACATCGCCGGCGACGTCGCGGGCTTCAGCCTGCCGGTCGAGAAGCGGCTGCTCGCCTCCTACCTCGGGATGACGGCCGAGAATCTCAGCCGGGCGCTGAAGTCGCTCGAGGCCGACGGGGTCAAGATCGACGGCAACCGCGTCGTCATCACCGACCGCGCCCGGCTCGTCGCGCTCGCCCGCCCCGACGCGCTGATCGACGGGCCCGACCCCGACGGCGCGACGGCCGGGGTCGGCCTGCCGCCGGTGACCGTGGCCGGGCTCCGCCGGGGAGCGTGAGGGGCGGCCCCGGCCGGGGCGCTCAGCCCCAGGTCGGGTGGAAGCGGCCGGCGGGCGAGAGGGTGAAGATCTCGCAGCCCCGCGCGGTCACGCCGACGGCGTGCTCGAACTGCGCCGACCACGACTTGTCGCGCGTCACCGCCGTCCATTCGTCGGCGAGGATCTTGGTCTCGGGGCGGCCGAGGTTGACCATCGGCTCGATGGTGAAGAACATGCCTTCCTCGAGCACCGGGCCGCTGCCCGGGCGGCCGTAGTGGAGGACGTTCGGGGGGGCGTGGAAGACCCGCCCGAGCCCGTGGCCGCAGAAGTCGCGCACGACCGACATGCCCTGGGCCTCGACATGGGTCTGGATGGCGTGGCCGATGTCGCCGAAACTGGCGCCGGGGCGGACGGCGGCGATGCCCCGCATCAGGGCCTCGTGGGTGACCTCGATCAGCCGCACGGCCTTGCGGCCGGGCTCGCCGGCGACGAACATGCGGCTCGTGTCGCCAAACCAGCCGTCGACGATCACGGTCACGTCGATGTTGAGGATGTCGCCGTCCCTGAGCGCACGGGGGCCGGGGATGCCGTGGCAGACGACATGGTTGAGGCTGATGCAGGAGGCATGGCGGTAGCCGCGGTAGCCGATCGTCGCCGAGGTCGCGCCGTGGACCTCGATGAGGGCGGCGATGGCGGCGTCGATCGCGGCCGTCGTCACTCCCGGCCGGACCTCGGGGGCGACGGCGTCGAGGATCGCGGCCGCGACCCGCCCGGCGCGGTGCATGGGGGCGAAATCGGCCGGATCGTGCAGCCGGATGCCGTCCCTCGTCAGCCTCCCCCGCGTGCCGTACACCGTCGCGCTTCCCGTCCGCCTCCCGGCCTAGATAGGGCCCTTCGCCGCCCTTGGCCAGAGGCCGGGCGTCCGCCCGCCCCGGCGGCGGCGGACCGCGGGGGGGAGGCCGGGAGGGGCGCTTTCGGCATCGACAAGCCGGGCCGGGGCCCGCACCATCGCCGCGACCGACTCGCACACCCGACCGGAGACGCCATGGCCGGCAGCCAGGACTTCGCCGAGGATCCGCGCAACGGGGGCGTTCTCGTCTACGTCAACGGCGAGCTCGTGCCGCGGGCGGCGGCCATGGTCTCGGTCTTCGATTCCGGCTTCATCCTCGGCGACGGCATCTGGGAGGGGCTGCGCATCCACGGCGGCCGCCCGGCCTTCCTCGAGCGCCACCTCGACCGCCTCTTCATGGGCGCCCGCGCCATCGACCTCGACCTCGGCCTGTCGCGCGACGAGATCCGCGCCGCCCTCGACCGCACGCTCGCGGCCAACGGAATGACCGGGCAGGAGGGCGTGCACATCCGCCTGATGGTGACGCGCGGCGTCAAGCGGACCCCGAACCAGGACCCACGCCACACCATCGGCCCGCCGACCATGGTCATCGTCGCCGAATACAAGGAGCCGAGCCCGGCGATCGTCAACCTCGGGCTGCGCCTCTTCACCTCGGCCATCCGCTGCGCCCGCGCCGACATGTTCGACATGCGCCTCAATTCCCACAGCCGGCTCAACCTCATCGCCGCGCTCGTGCAGGCGATCAAGGCCGGCGCCGACGAGGCCCTCATGCTCGACGACCGCGGGTTCGTCAGCAGCTGCAACGCGACGAACTTCTTCATCGTCCGCAAGGGCACCGTCCACACCTCGACCGGGACCGCCTGCTTCAAGGGCATCACCCGCCAGAACGCGATCGAGCTCTGCGCCGCGAACGCCATCCCCTGCCGCGAGCACGACTTCACGCTGGCCGAGGTCTACGACGCCGACGAGGCCTTCGTGACCGGCACCTTCGGCGGCATGACGCCGGTCGCGGCCGTGGACGGCCGGATCCTGCCCGCGCTGCCCGGCCCGGTGACGCTGCGGCTGCGGGCGCTCTACGCCGACCACGCACGGACGGCCGACTGAGGGCCGCGCGCCCCGGCCCCGGGGCGCGCGCCGGCCTCCCCGGGGAGGGCATTCCCCACCCCCGCGCGCGGCGCCGCCGCCCCCGCCCCCGCCTCCGCCCCCGCCGCCCCCGGGGCACGGGCGGGCCTTCCCGGCGTCCGCCTCGGGGCCCCAGAGGCTTGCGAATCGGGGGGCGCTCCGGGTAGTTCCACGTTGCGCAATCCCAGTTGCACATAATGGAACGACGGGCGCCCCCGTGACCGTCCTGGCCAACGCCGCCGCGATCCTGCGCTGCTTCAGCTCGGAGTGTGCCGAGCTGACGGTGACCGACGTCGCCCTCCGCCTCGACATGCCCAAGGCCAACGCCTCGCGGCTGATGAAGGCGATGCGCGAGGCGGGGCTCCTCGAGACGATCGGGGCCGGCAAGCGCCACCGGCCGGGGCGCCTCCTCCTCGACATCTCGGCCGCCTTCCGCCATTCCTCGCCCCTCATCCTGATGGGGGCCGAGGCGGTGGCGCGCGTCAGCGCCGCCTGCGGCCACACGGGCTATGTCTCGGTCCTGACCGGGCGCGAGGTCACGGCGGTGACCGACGCCCCGGGCTCGAACACGCTACGGGTGGTCTCGAACCTCGGCCGCCGCCTGCCCGCCCATGCGACCTCGACCGGCCGGGCGCTCCTCGCCCGGCAGAGCGATGCCGAGGTGCGCCGGCTCTACCCCACGGGGCTGCCGGCGGGGCCCGCCAACGGCCCGCGATCGCTCGACGACCTCCTCGAGCGCCTGCGCCGCATCCGCGCCGAGGGCTTCGCCCTCGCCCACGAGGAGGCGACGGCGGGCGTCGATGCCGTCGCGGTCGCGGTCGGTGATCCCGCGACGGGGGAAGCGGTGGCCCTTTGCGTCGTCTTCCCCGCCGCCGTCGTCGGCCCCGCCGAACGCCAGGCCATCCTCCGCGGGCTCCTCGGAGGGGCCGCCGAAATCGCCGCCCGCACGGGGGATGCCGTGCCCGGGCCGGCCCGACAGGACGAAAGGAAACTCGCATGAGCCGAGCCACAGGCCGCTGGCGCGTGGGCTTCGACATCGGCGGTACCTTCACCGACTTCATCCTCTACGATGCGGTCGAGGGCAAGGTGACGCTCCACAAGGCGCTGACAACGCCCCACGACCCCTCGCAGGCGGCACTGCGGGGGCTGGCCGAGATCCTCGCCCTGCGCGGGCTCGCCCATGCCGAGGTGGCCGAGATGGTCCACGGCACGACCCTCGTCACCAACGCCGTGATCGAGCGCAAGGGCGCCCGCCTCGGCATGATCACGACCCGCGGCTTCCGCGACATCCTCGAGATGGGCAGCGAGCAGCGCTACGACATCTACGACCTCTTTGTGCGCTTCCCCGAACCCCTGGCGCCGCGCGACCTGCGCCTCGAGGTGGCCGAGCGGATCGACGCCCGCGGCCGCGTCCTGACCGCGCTCGACGAGCGCGCCGTCCTCGCCGCCGGCCAGCGGCTGGTGGCCGCGGGCTGCGAGGCGGTGGCGGTCGTCTTCCTCCACAGCTACGCCAACCCCGCCCACGAGCGCCGCGCGGCCGAGATCCTGCGCGCGGGCTTCCCCGGGCTCGCGGTCTCGGTGTCCTCCGAGGTCGTGGCCGAGATGGGCGAATACCCGCGCGCCGTCACCACCTGCGCCAACGCCTATGTCCAGCCCCTGATGGGGCGCTACCTCAACCGGCTCGAGACCGCGCTCCGCGCCCTCGGCTTCGCCGGGCCGCTCCGGCTCATGCATTCGGCCGGCGGCCTCGTCTCGCTCGACGCCGCCCGGGCGCTGCCGATCCGCCTGCTCGAGAGCGGCCCGGCCGGGGGCGGGCTCGCCACCGCGCTTTTCGCCGAGGGAGCGGGGCGGGGCGACGTCATCTCCTTCGACATGGGCGGCACCACCGCCAAGGCCTGCATGATCGAGGACGGGCGGGCCGAGATCGCCCCCATGATGGAGGCCGCCCGCGTCCACCGCTTCACCCGCGGCTCGGGCCTGCCAGTCAAGGCGCCGGTGATCGAGATGATCGAGATCGGCGCCGGCGGCGGCTCGATCGCCCGCATCGATTCCGTCGGCCTCCTCAAGGTCGGCCCCGAGAGCGCCGCCTCCGACCCCGGCCCGGCCTGCTACGGCTTCGGCGGCGAGCATGCGACGGTGACCGACGCGAACCTCGTCCTCGGCTACTACGATCCCGGCTTCTTCCTCGGCGGGCGCATGACGCTCGATGCCGCCGCCGCCCGGGCGGCGATCGGGCGGCTGGCCAAGCCCCTCGGCCTCGGCATCGAGGAAACCGCCCTCGGCATCCACAAGGTCGTGGTCGAGAACATGGCCGCGGCCGCCCGCGTCCACCTCGTCGAGCGCGGCAACGACCCCCGCCGCTACGCCATGGTCGGCTTCGGCGGCGCCGGCCCCGCCCATGCCGCCGACGTCGCCCGTGCCATGGGCATCACCACCGTCATCGTGCCGCCGGCCTCGGGGGCGGCCTCGGCGCTCGGCTTCCTCGCCGCGCCCCTGTCGCACGACGGCGTGCGCTCGCTGCGGGTGGCGCTCGAGGAGGGCATGGACGCCGCCGCCGTCAACGCGCTCCTCGACGACCTCGAGGCCGAGGGCCGCCGCCTCCTCGCCGAGGCCGGGGTGGCCGCCGACGCGGTCAGCGTCGAGCGCAGCGCCGACATGCGCCTGGCCGGCCAGATGCACCAGATCGCGGTGCCGCTGCCCGCCGGCGCGATCGGGCCCGCAAGCCTCGCCGCCATCCGCGCCGACTTCGACCGCGTCTATGCCGCCCGCTACACGACCCCCTTCGAGGGGGCGCGGATCGAGGCCGTCAACTTCCGCGTCCGCGTCGCCGGCCCGGTGCCGAAGCTCTCGCTCTCCGGCGCCGTCGGCGGTGCCGATCCCGCGGCCCGCGTCAAGGGTCACCGCGAGGCCTGGTTCGATGCCGCCGGCGCCCTCCGCACCCCGGTCTGGGACCGCTACGCGCTCGCCGCCGGCGACGTCATCGCCGGCCCCGCGATCGTCGAGGAGCGCGAGGCGACGACCGTCATCGGCCCGGGCGACCGCATCGACGTCGATGCCGGCCTCAATCTCGTCATCACCGTCGCCGCGGTGCAGGCGGCGGCGGCGCGGGTGACCGAGGACATGGACCGCGCCACGGCGGTGGCGCGGATCGCCGCCGACCCCATCGGGCTCGAGATCATGTGGTCGCGGCTTGTCAACGTCGTCGAGGAGATGTGGCTCACGGTCTGCCGGACGGCCTTCTCGCTCGTCATCGCCGAGGCCCAGGACTTCGCCTGCGAACTCCTCGACCCCGCGGGCGAGACCCTCGCCCATTCGCCCCGGGCCATGCCGGTCTTCAACCTGACCCTGCCGCGGGCGGTCAAGGCGCTGCTCGCACGCTATCCGGCGGCGACGCTCCGGCCCGGCGACGTCCTTGTCACAAACGACCCCTGGCTCTGCGCCGGGCACCTCTTCGACATCGCGATCGTCACCCCCTGCTTCCGCGACGGCCGCCTCGTCGGGCTAATGGGGACGGTCGGCCATGTCTCCGACATCGGCGGCACCAAGGACGCCCTCCGGGCCCGCGAGGTCTACGAGGAGGGGCTCCAGATCCCGCCCATGAAGCTTTTCGAGGCCGGCCGCGTCAGCGAGGCGCTGAAGGTCCTGATCCACGCCAACGTTCGCGGCGGCGAGCAGGTCTGGGGCGACATCATGTCATTCGTTGCCGCCAACGCGATCGGCGCCGAGCGGCTGGTGGCGTTCATGGATGACTACGGGATGCAGGACCTCGGCGCCCTTGCCGAGGTCGTGCAGGGCCTCTCGGAGGGGGCCATGCGGGCGGCGATCCGGGCCCTGCCCGACGGCGTCTACCGGGCGACGATTGCCAACAACCCGCTCGGCCAGCGCCTCGACTATCCGGTCAGGATCACGGTCGCGGGCGAGGCCATGGAGATCGACTTCGACGGCGCCCCCCCGCAGATGGCGCAGGGCGGGCTGAACTCGACCATGAACTACACCGCCGCCCATGCCACCTATCCCCTCAAGTGCATGTTGACGCCGACGGTGCGGGGCAACGCCGGCTGCTACCGGCCCTTCACGGTCAAGGCCCCCGAGGGGTCGATCCTCAACTGCGTCTATCCGGCCTCGGTCAACATCCGCACCCGCACCGGCTGGTATCTCGCCCCGAACATCTTCGCCGCCCTCGCCGGGGCCGCGCCGGCGCAGGTGCAGGCCTTCACCGGGCTGGCCGTCGCGAGCACGGTCTACGGGAAAGACGCGGGCGGTGCCTTCTATTCCGACATGCTCTTCTGCGGCGGCGGCCAGGGCGGCTCGGCCCAGGGCGACGGGCACTCCGCCCTCCTGTGGCCGACCTCGGCCGCCAACACCTCGATCGAGCTCATGGAATCGCGGGCGCCCGTGCTGGTCGAGGAAAAGGCGTTCCTCGCCGACAGCGCCGGCCCGGGGCGCCACCGCGGCGGCGTCGGCCAGCGCATCGTCTTCCGCAAGCGCGACGACGACGGCGAGACCATGCTCGTCTCGGTCTACCCCGAGGGGGTGGACAACCCCATCCCCGGCCTCTTCGGCGGCCTTCCCGGCGCGGGCGCGCGCGGACGCGTCCTCGACCCCGAGGGCCGCGTCCTCCTCGACTGCGGCACCGGCCAGCTGGTCGAGCTCCGCTCGCCCGGCGAGCGGGTCGAGAAGGTCCTGGCCGGCGGCGCGGGCTACGGCCCGCCGGCCGAGCGCGACCCCGCGGCGGTGTCGCGCGACCTCGCCATGGGGCTCATCAGCCCCGCGCACGCCGCCGCCCATTACGGCCTTGCCGCCGCGCCGGCCCCCGAGGCCGAACCCGTTTCCTGACCGCAGCGCGGCCCGCCCCGGGCCGCCGCCCCGCCAACCAGCAAGGGAGACCGCCCATGACACCCACCGCCCTTTCCCGGATCTCGCGCCGCGGGCTCCTCGCCCTATCGGGCGCGGGCCTCGCCGCCATGACCCTGACCCTGCCACGCGCGGCCCTCGCAGAGGGGCGCAACATCCTCGTCATCGCCGCCGGCCAGGACATCCCGAACTTCGACCCCCACGTCGCCACCGGCTATTCGGCGTCCTTCTTCCTGCGCAACGTCTACGATCCCCTGGTGCGGGTCGCGGGCAACCCCCCGCAGGCGGTGCCGGCGCTCGCCGAAAGCTGGGAAAGCTCGGCCGACGGCCTCAGCCACACCTTCCGGCTGAACCCGGCCGCGCGCTTCCACAACGGCGATGCGGTGACGGCCGATGACGTCGTCTATTCCTTCGAGCGTGCGCTCCGGCTCGCCAAGGGCAACAGCTGGATGATCCGCGGCATCGTCGAGCCCGGCCGCATCACCGCCGTCGATGCCGGCACCGTCCGCTTCGACCTTGCCGCGCCCTTCGCGGCCTTCCTCGCCGTGCTGCCGTGGATCTTCATCGTCAACAAGGCGCAGGTCGAGGCCAACCTCGGCAGCGACGACGGCATGGCCTGGCTGCTCGCCAACACCGCCGGCTCCGGCCCCTTCGCGGTCAAGCGGGCCCAGCCCGGCGCGCTCTACGAACTCGAGCGGCCGGCGACCCTCTGGCAGCCGGGCGCGGGCAACCTGACCGGGGTCATCTGGCAGATCATCCGCGAGACCGCGAGCCAGCGCCTCGCGCTCCAGCAGGGCGAGGTCCACTTCGCCGTCGACCTGACCTCCGAGGACATGGACAGCCTCAGGGACCGCCCCGGCGTCATTCGTGTCATCGAGCCCGAATACCGGACCTTCTCGATCAAGATGAACACCGCCTACGGGCCGATGGCCGACGTCGAGCTGCGCAAGGCCGTCTCCTACGCCACCAACTACCAGGCGATCGTCGATGCCGCGGGCTATGCCGACCTCATGATCGGCCCCCTGCCGCTCGGCATCCTCGGCCACAACCCCGCGCTCGAGGTCTACCGCCTGAACCTCGAGAAGGCCCGCGAGCACCTCGCCCGCTCGGCCCATCCGAACGGCGGCCTGACGCTGCGGATGGTCCACGTCAACGGGCTCGAGCAGCAGCGCCGCTGGGCGCTCATCATGCTCGACAGCCTCAAGGCGCTGAACATCGACCTCGAGATCCAGCCGATGCTGTGGCCCGACATGGTCGCCGCCTGCCAGAAGCCCGAGACCTTCCCCGACCTCTTCCCCGTCTACCAGACCGCGAACTACGGCGATCCCGACAACATCGCCTTTGCCGCCTATCATTCCTCGCGCAACGGCGGCTGGCAGAACGCGGTCTACAAGAACCCCGAGGTCGACGCCCTGATCGAGGCCGGGCGCCGCGAGATCGACACCGCCAAGCGGGTCGGGATCTACGGCCGCATGCAGGAGATGGTGGTCGCCGACGCCCCCGACATCTTCGGCGTGCTCGAGCGGCGCAAGCTCGGCATGCGCGACGCGGTCAAGGGCTTCGTCTTCGCCCCGGTGGCCTCGAACGCGATCGAGTGCCACGGCCTCTCGCTCTGATCCCCGCAGGCCCGGCGCGGTCCCTTCCCCGCGCCGGGCCTCCCCGCCCGAGGTCAGGCCCCGATGCTGCGCTTCGTCCTCCGCCGCCTCGTTCTCGTCCTGCCGGTCCTCCTCGGCATGACGGTGATGATGTTCATCATCGCCCGCCTCCTGCCCGGCGATCCCGTGGCGCTCGCCGCCGGCCCCAACGCCACCGCGGCCGAGATCGCGGCCTACGCGGCCGAGTTCGGCCTCGACCAGCCGGTGACGGTGCAATACTGGCGCTACCTCAGCGGGCTTCTCGGCGGCGACTTCGGGGTCTCGATCTTTTCCCGCCGCCCGGTCCTCGACGACCTCCTGACCTACCTGCCGGCGACGCTCGAGCTCGTCCTCGCGGCCATGTTCCTGGCCGTCGTGCTCGGCATCCCGGCCGGGCTCGCGGCGGCGGTGTGGCGCAACCGCTGGCCGGACTACCTCGGCCGCGTCGCGGCGCTCGCCGCGATCTCGATGCCGCGCTTCTTCCTCGGCCTCCTCCTCCAGCTCGGCTTCGCGATGTGGCTCCTGTGGCTGCCGCTCGGCGGACGCTTCCCCATCATCCTCGAGCCGCCGCCCCTCGTCACCGGCTTCCTGACGCTCGATGCCCTGATCGCGGGCGACGGCACCGCCTTCGCCACCGCCTGCCGGCACCTCGCCATGCCGGCGATCGCCATGTGCCTCTCGCCGCTTGCCACCATCATGCGCATGATGCGCGCCTCGACGATCGAGGTCCTCCAGCAGGACTACGTGATGACGGCCCGCGCGCTCGGCCTCCCGGCCCGCCAGATCGTCTTCAAGTATGTGGCCAAGAACGCGGTCTCGGCGACGCTGACGGTGATCGGGCTCTACTTCGGCTGGCTCCTCGGCGGCACCGTCCTCGTCGAGACGGTGTTCGACTGGCCGGGCCTCGGGCTTTACGCGACCCAGGCGATCGTCTCGCAGGACTTCATGCCGGTGATCGGCGTCGCCATGGTCATAGGCCTTCTCTTCGTGCTCGTGAACCTCGTCGTCGATCTCCTCTACGGCGTCATCAATCCCAAGGTGCGCTACTCGTGACCCACGCCGTCGCCTCTGCCCGCGGCCAGGCGCTCCGGCGCGGCTGGTTCCGCTTCCGCCAGTCGGGCCTCTCGATGCTCGGCGCGGCCCTCGTCGTCGCCGTGCTCGCCATCGCCATCGTCGGCCCCTGGATCGCCCCCTTCCCCGGGCACGTCGCCGGCGGCGTCGACACCGCCAACCGCTTCCTCGCCCCCTCGCTCGCCCATCCCTTCGGCACCAACGAGCTCGGCCAGGACGTCCTCAGCCTCGTGCTCGCGGGAACCCGCATCTCGGTCCTGGCCGGGCTCGGGGTGGTCGTGCTCGGCACGCTCTTCGGCACGCTCGTCGGGGCCGTCGCGGGCTTTGCCGGCGGCTGGACCGACGAGGTGCTGATGCGCCTCTCGGACCTCAAGCTGACGATCCCGGGACTGATCCTCGCCATGGCGGTCGCCGCGGCGCTGGGGGCGGGGCTCCTGAACATGGTCATCGCCATCGCGCTCTCGTGGTGGCCGGGCTATGCCCGCCTCGTGCGGGGCGAGGTCCTCGCCCGCAAGGAAGAGGTCTATGTCGCCGCCGCCCGGGCGATCGGCGCCAGCCCCGCGCGCATCCTCTTCCGCCACGTCCTGCCCAACATCGTCTCGCCGGTGGTGGTGAAGATGTCGCTCGACATGGGCTTTGCCATCCTCACCGTCGCCTCGCTCGGCTTCATCGGCATCGGCGTCCGGCCGCCGACGCCCGAATGGGGCACGCTCCTGTCGGTCTCGCGCAGCTACATGCCCGATTTCTGGTGGACGGCGGTCTTCCCCGGGCTGGCGATGTTCGTGGCGATCTTCGGCTTCAACCTCCTCGGCGACGGGCTGCGCGACGTGCTCGACCCGCGGGCGCGGCGCTGACATGGCGCTGCTCGAGATCCGCGACCTCCACCTCGCCATGCGCAGCTTCGACGGCGAGGCCCATGTCCTGAACGGCATCGACCTTGCCGTGGAGCGGCGCGAGGTCTGGGGGCTGGTGGGCGATACCGGATGCGGCAAGTCGCTGACCGGGCTCTCGGTGTCGCGGCTGGTGCCGACCCCGCCCGGGCGCTTCCTCGCCGGCGAGATCCGCTTCGAGGGCCGCGACCTCCTCGCCTGCCCCGAGGCCGAGGTGGCGGAGCTGCGGGGCACCGGCATCGGCATGATCTTCCAGGACCCGACCACCAACCTCAACCCCGCCTTCTCGATCCGCACCCAGCTTGTCGATGTCGCCCTGTCGGCGGCCCGCCGCGATCCCGCGATCCTCGAGGGCGCCCGCGGCCGGGCGGCGCAGGCGGCGGCCGAACGGCTGGCGGCGGCGATGCTCGACCGCGTCGGCATCCCCGACGCCGCCGCCCGGCTGGGCGACTATCCCCACGAGTTCTCGGGCGGCATGCGCCAGCGCGTCCTGATCGCCATGGCGCTGATCGGCCGCCCCGACCTCCTCATCGCCGACGAACCGACGACCGCGCTCGACGTCAGCGTCCAGGCCCAGATCCTGCGGCTGATCCGGGCCATGGTCGAGGAGTTCGACATGGGCGTCCTCCTCATCACCCACAACCTCGGCGTGGTGGCGCAAAGCTGCACCCATGTCGCCGTCATGTATGCCGGCAACATCGTCGAGAGCGGCCCGGTGCGGGCGGTGCTGACGACCCCCCTCCATCCCTACACGCGGGCGCTGCTCCAGGCGATCCCGACCCGCGGCGTCGTGCGCGGGGCGCTGCGGGGCCTCGCGGGGGCGGTGCCGAACCTGATCGCCCCCCCGCCCGGCTGCCGCTTCGCGCCCCGCTGCCCGCGCGCGACCGATGCCTGCCGCGCCGCGGTGCCGCCGCCGCGGGGCGAGGGCCACCGCGTCGCCTGCCTTCACCCCGGCGACCGCGATGCTTGAGATCGAGAACGTCACCAAGGTCTATCCCGGCCGGCAGGGGATGTTCGGCGCCTCGCCACCGGTGACGGCGCTGTCGGGGGTCTCGCTCGCGATCGCCGCCGGCGAGAGCTTCGGCCTCGTCGGCGAGAGCGGGTCGGGCAAGACCACGCTCACCCGCTGCATCCTCCGCCTCGAGGCCCCGACCTCCGGCCACATCCGCTTTGACGGCGAGGATTTCGCCCGCCTGACGCCGGTCGCGCTCCGGGCCATGCGGGCGCGCATCCAGATCGTCTTCCAGGATCCCTTCGCCAGCCTCAACCCGCGCATGTCGGTCCACGACATCGTCACCGAGCCGATGGTCATCCACCGCGCGACCCTCGGCCTCGGGGCCCGCCAGCGGAGTGCGCGGGCGGCCGAACTCCTCGACCTCGTCGGGCTCGGCCCCCAGCACCTGCACCGCCACCCCCACGAGTTCTCGGGCGGCCAGCGCCAGCGCATCTGCATCGCCCGCGCGCTTGCCTGCCAGCCCGCCATGGTGCTCCTCGACGAGCCGACCTCGGCGCTCGACGTCTCGGTCCAGGCCCAGGTGCTGAACCTCCTCGCCGACCTCCAGGCCCGGCTGGGGCTGACCTACCTGTTCATCAGCCACGACCTCGGCGTCATCCGCTACGTCTGCGACCGCACCGCGCTCATCTGGCGCGGGCAGATCGTCGAGGAGGGCACGACCGAGAGGGTGTTCGACGCGCCCGCAAGCGACTATGCCCGGATGCTGATCGCCGCCATGCCGGAAGTGCGCTTCGACTGAAAGGACCGCCATGCCCGCCCTGCCCGAGATCGACGCCTTCGCCGGGGACCTCACCGCCCTGCGCCAGGACTTCCACATGCACCCCGAACTCGGCTTCCAGGAGCATCGCACCGCGGCCCGCGTCGCGGCGCTGCTCGAGGGCTGGGGGGTCGCGGTCACGCGCGGGATCGGCGGCACCGGGGTCGTCGGCGTCCTTGACGGCGCCCGTCCCGGCCGCACCGTCGGCCTGCGCGCCGACATGGACGCGCTGCCGATGGACGAGCAGACGAACCTGCCCTTCGCCTCGCGCAACCCCGGCGTCTTCCACGGCTGCGGCCACGACGGCCACACGACGATGCTGCTCGGGGCGGCGCGCTATCTTGCCGCGAACCGCGACTTCGCGGGCCGCGCCGTCTTCATCTTCCAGCCCGCCGAGGAGGGGCTCGGCGGGGCCCGGGCCATGCTTGCCGACGGGCTTTTCGACCGCTTCCCCTGCGACGAGCTCTACGGGCTGCACAACTCCCCCTACCGGTCGCATTCCCGCGTCGCCGTGCGGCCGGGGGTGGCGCAGGCGGGGGCGGCGTTCTTCGACATCCGCATCGACGGGACGGGCTCGCACGGGGCGATGCCGCAGCGGGCGCGCGACCCCATCGTCATCGGCGCCGAGCTGGTCGGCGCCCTCCAGCAGATCGTCGCCCGCAACGCCGACCCGACCCACGCCGCGGTTGTCTCGGTGACGCAGTTCCAGGCCGGATCGGCCTACAACGTCATCCCCGGCCATGCCGTCCTCAAGGGCACGACGCGCTTTCTCGACGCCGCCGACGGGACGCTGATCGAGCGGCGGCTGCGCCAGATCTGCGCCGGCATCGCCCTCGCCCACGAGGTCACGATCACGGTCGACGTGCGCAAGGTGTTCGGCGTGCTCGAGAACGACCCCGAGCGGGTGGAGAACCTGATCGCCGTCGCCCGCGGCCTCGTCGGCGACCTCGCCGCCGCCGACGCCGAGGTGACGATGGGCTCGGAGGACATGGCCGACCTGCTCGGTGTCGTCCGCGGCGCCTTCTTCAGCCTCGGCCACCACGGCACCGTGCCCCTGCACAACCCGGGCTTCGTCTTCGACGACTCGATCCTGCCCCTCGGGGCGAGCCTCCTGGCCAGGCTGGTCGAGGAGCGGGGGGCGGCCGCCGGCTGAGAGGCGCGGGCGCCCCCGCCGCGCGCGGCGCCCCGGGGTCTCACTCGGGAAGGCTGCGCATGACGACGCGGGCGGCGCCCTCGAGGTCGTCGGCGATCGCCCGCTCGATCCCCTCGGCGTCGCCCCGCTCGAGGGCGGCGATGATCGCCTCGTGCCGGACGAGCACCTCGGCCGATTTCCGCGCCGTCGGGTGGTGGTGCAGGACGGGGCCGATCCGCACCCAGAAGTTCTCGATCAGGGCGAGGAGCGCCGGCCGGCGGGCGCGCGTGTAGATCGCGAAGTGGAAGGCGAAGTTGTCGCCGAGGTAGGCCTCGGGCCGCTCGTCGGCGGCCATCGCCGCGTTCCGCCGGCGGAGGTCGGCGATCGTCCCCGCGTCGACCCGGCCGATCGCGAGGCGCCCGGCGAGGCCCTCGAGGCGGACGCGGATCTCGATCGACTGCCCGTATTCCGCCCGCGTCATCCGCGGCAGGTGGAAACCCGACTGCGGCCTGCCCTCGACGGCGCCGTCGGCCTCGAGCCGCTTCAGCGCGTCGCGCACGGGCTGGGCCGAGAGGTTGAGATGCTGGGCAAGTGCGCGCGACGAGAGGATCGCGTCGGGCGGCACGAGGCCCTGCATCATGCCGCGGCGGATGACGCGGTAGACCTGGCGCTCGACGGGCTCGGCGAGCGCGGGGTCGACGGGGTCGAAGGGCGGCACCCGGCCCTGCGTCCGCCCCCGCCGCCGCGGAAGGGTCCCGGCCTTGGTCATCACCAACCGTCCGCACCGATGGCCATGGCAGATTGACACAACGGCCGCCGGAGTCCAGTATTCTGTTACATCAGAATGACCGGCCCCGGGGGAGTCGCCCGCGGGCGGCCCGGGCGCGGGGAGGGGAGGGATGGCGGCCGATGGCCTGGCGGGGCAATGCGCGATTGTAACCGCGGCCGGCGGCGGCGCCGGGCGGGTGATCGCGGCGACGCTCCATGCCGCGGGCGCGCGCGTCGTCGCCTGCGACATCGACGCCGGGGGGCTCGCGGGGCTCCGGGCCGAATGCCCCGGCCTTCTCGCCCTGACGGCCGACGCCGGCACCGAGGCGGCGGCGGCGGCGGCCCTCGCGGCGGCGGGCGGCCGCGTCGACATCCTCGTCAACACCGCCGGCATCGCCGGCCCGCCGGCCGCGCCCGAGGCGGTGACGCTCGCCGGCTGGGAGGAGACACTGCGCGTCAACCTCACCGGCCACTTCCTCTTTGCCCGCGCCGTCATCCCGGGCATGAAGGCGGCGGGCCGGGGCCTGATCGTCGGCATCTCCTCGACCAGCGCCCGCACCGGGCTGCCGCTGCGGCTGCCCTATGTCGTCTCCAAGGCGGGGGTGCTGGCGCTGACGCTGAACCTCGCCCGCGAGCTTGGCCCCCACGGGATCCGCGTCAACGCGATCCTGCCCGGGGCGATCCGCGGCGCCCGCATCGGCCGGGTGATCGCGGCCAAGGCGGCCGCGCTCGGGATCGCCGAGGCCGACTACGAGCGCTCGCTCCTGCGCCATGTCTCGCTGCGCTCGCTCGTCGAGCCCGAGGACATCGCCGCCGCGATCCTGTTCATGGCCGGTCCGGGCGGGCAGCGGATCACCGGCCAGTGCCTCGGTGTGGACGGCAACGTGGAGTGGGAGGAATGAGCGCAGGGCGCCGGGTGACGATCGCCGGGGCGGGGCTGATCGGGCGCGGCTGGGCCGCGGCCTTCCTCCGCGCCGGCTGGGAGGTCGTGCTCTGGGACGGGACCGCGGCGGTCCTGCCGGGGGCGGCGCAGTGGGTGCGCACGACCCTCCCCGAGATGGCGGCGGCCGGGCTTGCGGTGACGCCCGGGGGCACGCTCCGGGCCGAGGCCGACCTTGCCGCCGCCCTCGCCGGCGCCGACTACGTCCAGGAAAGCCTGCCCGAGGACCGCGACATCAAGGCCGCGCTCTTCGCCCGCCTCGACGCGCTCGCCCCGCCGGCGGCGCTGATCGGCTCCTCGACCAGCGGCATCGTCGGCAGCCGGTTCCTCGCCGACCTCGCCGGGCGGGCGCGGACGATGGTCGCCCATCCCGCCAACCCCCCGCACCTCCTCCCCGTGGTCGAGCTCTGCCCCTCGCCCTGGCACGGGCCCGAGGACACCGCGCGCTTCGTCGCCGTCCTTTCCTCGATCGGCCAGGTTCCCGTGGTGCTCGGGCGCGAGATCGAGGGCTTCGTGATGAACCGCCTCCAGACCGCGGTCATCAACGAGGCGATGGCGCTCGTCGCCCGCGGCGTCGTCGCGCCGGAGGGGCTCGATGCGATCATGAAGCACAGCCTCGGGCTTCGCTGGGCCTTCATGGGGCCGTTCGAGACCATGGACCTCAACGCCCCCGACGGGTTCGCCGACTACGCACGCCGCTACGGCCGTTTCTACCAGGCGACGGGCAAGACGCTCGCGGTCGCAGACGACTGGCCGGCGGCGACGATCGCACGGATCGAGGCGGCCCGGCGTCAGGCGACGCCGCGGGCCGAGGTCCCGCAGCGGATGCGCTGGCGCGACCGCGCGCTGATGCGGCTCGTCGCGCTCCGCACGGCCATCGGGGGGGTCAGCCAATGACGGAGAAGGTCATCATCACCTGCGCGGTGACGGGCAGCATCCACACGCCCTCGATGTCGCCGCACCTGCCGATCACCCCCGACGAGATCGCCGAAAGCGCCATCGCCGCGGCCGAGGCCGGGGCGGCGATCATCCACCTGCACGCCCGCCACCCGGAAACGGGGCGGCCGACGCAGGATCCTGCGCTCTTCATGCAGTTCCTGCCGCGGATCAAGCAGGCGACGGGGGCGGTCCTCAACATCACCACCGGCGGCGGCATGGGCATGACGCTCGACGAGCGTCTCGCCCCCGCCCACCGCGCCAAGCCCGAGGTGACGAGCCTCAACATGGGCTCGATGAACTTCTCGGTGGCCCAGCTGGCCGAGCGGCGCGAGGACTGGAAGTTCGACTGGGAGCAGCCCTACCTTGCGGCCTCGTGGGCGGCGATCTACCCCAACACCTTCGCCATGATCGAGAAGATCATGGTCGAGGTCGGCCAGGCCTACGGCACCCGCTTCGAGTTCGAGTGCTACGACATCGGCCATCTCTACAACCTCAAGCTCTTCGCCGACCGCGGGCTCGTCCGGCCGCCCTACTTCATCCAGGGGATCTTCGGCATCGCCGGCGGCATCGGCGCCGACCTCGAGAATCTCGTCCTCTTCAAGCAGACCGCCGACCGGCTCTTCGGGTCCGACTACCGGCTGTCGGCCTTCGGCATCGGCCGGGCGCAGATGCGCTTCCTGACCATGGCCGCGCTTCTCGGCGGCAACGTCCGCGTCGGGCTCGAGGACAGCCTCTTCATCGGCCGCCGCAAGCTGGCCGTGTCGAACGCCGAGCAGGTGGCGAAGATCCGCCGCATCGTCGAGGAACTGGGGATGGAGATCGCGACCCCGGCCGAGGCGCGCGCCATCCTCGACCTCAAGGGCGGCGACCGGGTGGATTTCTGAGGCAAGGGGGCGGCGCCCTTCGCCGCCACAGGAGGGGGAGCGAGACCATGGAAAGACGCAGGTTCCTGAAGACCGCCGCGGCCGCACCGCTGGTCGCGGGCGCGCTGGCCGCGCCGGCCATCGCCCAGGGGACGTTCCGCTGGCGGATGGCCAACCTCTATCCGCGGGGCATCTCGTTCGGGGTCGCCTACCAGAGCTTCACCGATCGCGTCGCTTCGGCCTCGGGCGGGCGCCTCGTCATCGACAACGTCTATGACGGCGAGGGCGTCTCGGCGACCGAGGTCCTCTCGGCGGTCAAGAGCGGGCTGGTCGAGATGGGCTCGCCCTACATGGCGCTGCACGCGGGCGAACTCGCGGCCGGGGTGGTGGAACTCGGCCTTCCGGGCGGACCTTCGCGCTACGACCAGCTCTATGCGATGTGGGCCGCGGGCGGCTGGAAGGAGATCCTGATCGACACCTACGCGAGCCAGGGGATGCGCCATCTCGGCTCGGTCCTCCAGCCCGGCGTCTACATCCTGACCAAGGCGCCGGTGAACACGCTCGCCGACCTCAAGGGCATGAAGCTGCGCGCCCCCGGGGCCTACGGCGCCTTCATGCGCGAGCTTGGCGTCGCGCCCGTCTCGATGGCCTTCGCCGAGGTCTACACGAGCCTCGCCACCGGCGTCATCGACGGCTGCTGCTCGTCCAACCTCGTCGATTACCGCGACGGCAAGTGGTACGAGCAGGCGAAGTATCTCTACCCGGTCGCGGTCTCGGGCGCCCAGGCCTCGCCCACCGTCGTCAACCAGGCGTCCTTCGACAGCCTGCCCGACGATCTCAAGTCGATCCTCGAGGTCGCAAACGTGGAGCACGTCTTCGCCCACGCGACGCTCGCCACGACCACGGTCGCCGACGCGGTGGCCGAGATGAAGGCCGGGGGCGCGAGCTTCACGGCCCTGCCCTCGGACGCCGACACGGCGACCTGGCGGGCCGCCGCGGCCAAGGTCGGGGCCGAATACGCCGCCGCCGACCCCTTCAGCAAGCGGCTGGTCGAGGCGCAGGACGCCTTTCTCGCCAAGCTCGGCGGCTGAAGCCCCCGTGCGCCGGCTCGTCCGGATCGCCGCGGTCGTCGAGGCCCTGAGCGACCGGACGGGTCGCGCCGCCGCCATCGCCATGCCGCTGATGGTCATCGTCATGGCCTGGGAGGTGTTCGCCCGCTACTTCCTCAACGCCCCGACCATCTGGGTCTACGATACCGCGCTCATGCTCTGGGCGTGGATGGGCCTTGTCGGCGGGGCGCTGGCGCTGCGCGAGGACCGCCACATCCGCGTCGACATCCTCGTCCAGAACCTGTCGGCGCGGAAGCGGGCGGCGCTCGAGCTTCTCACCATGCCGCTCGTCGTCTTCTTCCTCGCACTCGTCGCCTGGCAGGTCGGGCTCGCGACGCTCGATGCCCTCCGCTACGGGGCCCGGCGGCCGACCGAATGGGGCCCGCCGCTCGTCCTCTTCCTCCTGCCGGGGGTGATCGGGGCGCTCCTGCTGCTCCTCCAGTGCGCGGCGACGACGATCCGGGCGATCGCGACGCTCGCCGGCCACGGGAGCAGGCCGTGAGCATCGAGGTCCTGTCGCTCATCCTCTTTCTCGGTGTCCTCGCGGTCTTCTCGCTCGGCACCCCGGTCGGCTTCGGGCTCGGCGGCCTCGCCATGGTGGTCGCGGTCTTCGCCTGGGGGCCGCAGGCCTTCAAGCTGATCGCGACCAGCACCCTCAACTCCGCCACCTCCTACCTCATCCTGTCGATACCGCTCTTCATCTACATGGGCCAGATCCTCGTGAAGTCGGGCCTCGGCGAGGCGATGTTCCGCGGCGCCTACGTGCTTGCCGGGCGCATCCGCGGCGGGCTGGCGCTGGGCGTCATCATCGTCTGCAGCCTGATCGGGGCCATGGTCGGCATCATCGGGGCGGGGATCATGACCGCGGGCACCGTCGCCCTGCCGCCGATGCTCGAGCGCGGCTACGACCGCCGCCTTGCCCTCGGCGTCATCATGGCGGCCGGAAGCCTCGGCATCCTCATCCCGCCCTCGGTGCCGATGATTATCTTCGGGGCGGCGACCAACACCTCGATCGGCCAGCTCTTCGCCGGCGCGCTCGGGCCGGCGGCCCTGATGGTCGCGATGTTCGCGACCTACGTCCTCGTCCTCTGCTGGCTGCGGCCCGCGGCCGGCCCGGCGATCGACGTCCGCCCCACCGCCCGCGACCGCGTCATCGCCGCCCGCGACGGCGGCTTTGCCTTCCTGCTCATCCTCTCCGTCCTCGGCTCGATCATCTTCGGCATGGCGACGCCGACCGAGGCGGGGGCGATCGGCGCCCTCGGGGCGGCCCTGATCGCGGCCGTCTACGGCCGTTTCGGCCTGAACATGCTCGTGGTCTCGAGCAGCGAGGCCGCGCGGCTGACCGCGATCATCATGTGGATCGTGCTCGGGGCGGCGGTGTTCTCGAACTTCCACCTCCTGATGGGGGCGGGGCGGCTGCTCAAGTCCTTCACGGTCGACTCGGGAATGCCACCCTGGGCCATCATCCTCGCCATGCAGGCGTCGATGATCGCGCTCGGCCTCATCATCGACGAGATGATCATCGTTATCGTCTGCGCCCCCCTCTACACGCCGATCGCCGTCGCCCTCGGCTACGATCCGGTGTGGTTCGGGATCCTGATGATCATCAACATGACGATCGCCGTCCAGACCCCGCCCTACGGATTTGCGCTCTTCTACCTCAAGGCCGCCGCCCCCCCGGACGTGACGATGGCCGACATCTACCGCTCGATCGCGCCCTTCGTGACGATCAAGCTCGTCGTCCTGCTGATCGTGATGGGCTTTCCCGAGATCGTCACCTGGCTGCCCGGAGTGCTGTTCCCATGACCCCTCCTGCCCCTGCCCCTGCCCCTGCCACTGCCCCTGCCCCTGCTGCGGGCGACAACCTCATCGGTGATGCGCTGGCGGCGGCGGTCGCGGCCTATGTCGCCCGCAACCCGGCAAGCCTTGCCGCCCACCGGCGGGCGGCCGAGGTGCTGCCGGGCGGCAACACGCGCTCGGTCCTCCATTACGACCCCTTCCCGCTGACCATGGTCGGGGGCGAGGGCTGCCGGCTGACCGATGCCGACGGCCATGTCTACATCGACTTCCTCGGCGAGTTCACGGCCGGGCTTTACGGCCATTCCGACCCCGCGATCGCGCGCGCCATCGCGGCGGCGGTGGCGGGCGGGCTCAACCTCGGCAGCCAGACCCCGCGCGAGGGCGAGCTTGCCCGCCTGATCCGCGACCGCTTCCCGTCCATGGAACGGCTCCGCTTCACCAACTCCGGAACCGAGGCCAACCTGATGGCAATCGCCGCCGCCAGGGCCGAGACCGGGCGGGCGCGGGTCATGGTCTTCGCCGGCGCCTACCACGGCGGCGTCCTGACCTTTCCCGCCGGCAGCCATGCCGTCAACGTCCCCCATGAGTTCGTGATCGCATCCTACAACGACATCGCGGCGACGCGGGCCCTGATCCGCGACCATGCCGCCGGGCTGGCCGCGGTGCTGGTCGAGCCGATGATGGGCGCCGCCGGCTGCCTGCCGGCCACGCCCGACTTCCTCGCCATGCTGCGCGCCGAGACCGCCGCCGCCGGGGCGCTCCTCATCCTCGACGAGGTGATGACCTCGCGCCTCTCGCCGGGTGGACGGCAGGCCCTCCTCGGGATCGCGCCCGACCTCACCACGCTCGGCAAGTATGTCGGCGGCGGCATGTCGGTCGGGGCCTTCGGCGGCCGGGCCGGGGTGATGGACCGCTTCGACCCCCGCCGTCCCGACGCGCTGCCCCATGCCGGCACCTTCAACAACAACGCCATCACCATGGCGGCGGGCATCGTCGGCCTGCGCGACGTCTACACCGCCGCCGCCGCCCTGGCGCTCAACGCCCGCGGCGAGGCCCTGCGCGAGGCCCTCAACGCGCTTTTCCGCGAGGGCGGGGTCGCGATCTGCGCGACCGGCCTCGGCTCGCTCATGACCCTCCACCCGGTGGCGGTGCCGCCGGTGCGGCCCGCCGACCTCGCTGGGGTCGACCGGCGGCTGCGCGACCTCGTCTTCCTCGACCTGCTCGAGGACGGCTTCTACCTGGCCCGGCGCGGGCTTCTCGCCCTCTCGCTGCCGGTCGGCGAGGCCGAGACCGCGGCCCTCCTCGCCGCCGTCCGCCGCCGCCTGCCGCGCTGGCGCGGCCTTGCCCCGGCCGCCGCCCCGGGGGGGCCGCGGGGGGCGTGAGCGAAGGCCCCGGGAGGTCGCCCGATACCGCGGCGGCCCGGCCCGCGGGCGGACCTTGCGCCCGCCCGGGGCGGCCGCTAGGTCAGCGGCATGCGTCTTCTCCGCTCGCCCGTCGCCGACGATCCTGCCCTGCGCGGCGCCGCGGTCGCGCTCGGCAACTTCGACGGGGTCCATCTCGGCCACCGGGCGCTGATCGAGCGGGCCCGCGCGGTCGCGCGTGCCGCCGGCCGGCCGCTTGGCGTCGTCACCTTCGAGCCCCATCCCCGGCAGGTCTTCGCCCCCGACGCCCCCCCCTTCCGGCTCATGAACGCCGAGGCGCGGGCGAACCGCATGGCCCGCCTCGGCGTCGACATCCTCTACGAGATCCCCTTCGACACCGCCCTGGCGTCGCTTTCGCCCGCGGCCTTCGCGGGCGAGGTGCTGGCCCGCGGCCTCGGCGTCCACCATGTCGCGGTTGGCCCCGACTTCCGCTTCGGCCACGGCCGCGCCGGCACCGCCGAGGGACTGGCCGCGCTTGGCCGGGCCGAGGGCTTCGGGGTGACGGTGATCGACCTTGTCGACGCGGGCGGCCGTGCCATCTCCTCGACGCTCATCCGCGTCGCCCTGAGCGAGGGCCGGCCCGAGGAGGCCGCGCGCATGCTCGGCCACTGGCACCGCATCGAGGGCGAGGTGCTGCACGGTGACAAGCGCGGGCGGGCCCTGGGCTTCCCGACCGCCAACCTGTCGCTGGCCGGGCTGCACCCGCCGCGCTTCGGGGTCTATGCCGTGCGCGTCGACGTCCTCGGGGGGCGGCACCGCGGCCGCCACGACGCCGTCGCCTCGCTCGGCGTGCGGCCGATGTTCGCGGGCGAGGAGGCGCGGCTCGAGAGCTTCCTCTTCGACTTCGCGGGCGACCTCTACGGCTCTCACCTCTCGGTCGCGCTGGTCGCCTTCCTGCGCCCGGAGGCGCGGTTCGATTCGGTCGCGGCGCTGGTCGCCGCGATGCACGAGGACTGCGCCCGGGCGCGGGCCGCGCTCGCGGCCCACGGGGCCGCCGCCGATGCGCGCTAGGCGCCCCCCCCCGGTTGCCCAGGGCCTGCGCTCGCGCTTCTGGGAGCGGATCCCGCTCGCCGCCATGCGCCCGGCCGAGTGGGAGGCGCTCTGCGACGGCTGCGGCCGCTGCTGCCTGAACAAGCTCGAGGATCCCGACACCCACGAGGTCGCCTACACCCGCGTCGCCTGCCGGCTGCTCGATGCCGAGACCTGCCGCTGCAGCCGCTACGCCAGCCGCCGCACCTATGTGCCCGACTGCGTCGTGCTGACCCCGGCGACGATCGGCCGTGTCGCCTACTGGATGCCGCCGACCTGCGCCTACCGGTGCCTGCACGAGGGCCGGCCGCTCGCCCCCTGGCATCCGCTCGTCTCGGGCGACCCCGACAGCGTCCACGCCGCCGGCATCTCGGTCGCGGGCTGGACGGTGCCGGAATACGAGGTCGCCGAGGAGGAGTGGGAGGACCACATCGTCGATCTCGACGGCGACGAAGACGCCCCCGGCCGGGCCGGGCCGGCGCTCGCCGCGGCGGCCGGCGGGGGCGACGGCGGAGAGGAGGGCTGATGTTCTTTGCCTCGGACAACGGCAGCGGCGTGCCCGATGCGGTCCTCGCGGCGATCGCGCGCGCCAATGCCGGCCCCGCCACGGGCTACGGCAGCGACCCCCTGACGGCACGGGTGCGCGACCGCCTGCGGACGCTTTTCGAGGCGCCCGCGGCCGAGGTGCATCTCGTCACCACGGGAACGGCCGCGAACTCGCTCGCGCTCGCGAGCCTCTGCCCCCCCTGGGCGGCGATCTTCTCCCACGCCGAGGCCCATGTCATGGTCGACGAATGCGGCGCGCCGGAGTTCTTCAGCGGTGGCGCCCGCCTCGTCCCGGTCGCGGGCGAGCACGGCCGCATGACCCCCGCGGCGCTCGCCGCCGCCATCGCCTCCACGGGCCGGGTCGGCGTGCACAGCATCCAGCCCGGGGCGGTGACGATCACCAACGCGACCGAGGCCGGCACCCTCTACCGCCCGGGCGAGGTCGCGGCGCTCGCCGCCGTGGCCCGGGGGGCGGGGCTGCCCGTGCACATGGACGGGGCGCGGCTGGCCAACGCGCTCGTCGCCCTCGGCTGCACGCCGGCCGAACTGACCTGGAAGGCCGGCGTCGACGCCCTCTCGTTCGGCGGCACCAAGAACGGGCTCATGGGGGTCGAGGCGGTGATCCTCTTCGATCCCGCCCGCTCGTGGGAGTTCGAGATCCGCCGCAAGCGCGGCGGCCATCTCGTCTCCAAGCACCGCTTCCTTGCCGCCCAGATGGAGGCCTGGCTCGAGGCCGGGCTGTGGCAGGACCTGGCCCGCCACGCCAACGCCATGGCCGCGCGGCTGGCCCTGGGGCTCGGGGCGGTGCCGGGGGCGCGGCTCGTCCACCCGCGCGAGGCCAATGCGGTCTTCGCGGCCTTTCCCCGCTCCGCCCACCGCCGGGCCCGGGCGGCGGGCGCCGTCTATCACCTCTGGCCCGCAGGCCAGACCCTCGAGGGCCCGGGCGAGGAGCCGGTCGCGGCCCGCCTCGTCGCCTCCTGGTGCACGACCGCGGCCGAGGTCGACGGCCTCGTCGCGCTCCTCGGCGGATAGGAAGGACGGTCCCGGCCGCGGCCGCCGCGCCCCGGGCCGCCTCAGCCGGCGTCGAGGACGGAGGCGATCAGGGCGGCGACCGCGCCGGCATGGGTGATCGGCAGCATGTGGCCGGCCCCCGGGACGACGACCCGCCGGAGCCCGGGAATGCAGCGGGCGAGATGGCGGCCGATGGCGGCGATCACGGGCGGCGAGGCGCCGCCCTCGACGAGGAGGACGGGCATCCCGAGCCCCTCGAGCCGGCCGGGGGCGAAGAGGGCGTGGACGTCGTCCTCGAGCGTCGGCCCGCCGGCGGCAATGAGGGGAATGCGCTCCTCGAGGTAGCGGCGCTGGTGGTCGGGGAGGTCCGCGACCGTTCCGCCCGCGCCCCAGACGGCGAAGAAGCGCGCGAGCGCTCCGGCCCGGTCTCCCGCGGCCAGCGCCGCCCGCACCCCGGCCATGTGGGCGTCATGGCCGGCCAGCGCCGCCGCCCCGTCCCTGCGCGCGGCGGCGAACAGGACGGGCTCGACAAGGACCAGGCGGCGCGTCCGGCCGGGATGGTCGAGGGCGATGCGGAGCGCGACCGCGCCGCCGAAGGAATGGCCGGCGACATCGGTCGGCCCGGGCCCGAGCAGCGGCAGCGCCAGCGCCAGCGCCGCATCGCCGAAGTCCGTCACCCCGTCCCAGTCGGGGCTGCGGCCGTGGCCGGGAAGATCGGGGGCGAGCGCGCTCCAGCGTGTGCCGAGCCCGGCCATGAGCCCCGTCCACGCCCCCGCCCGGGCGAGCGAGCAGTGGAGGAGAAGGGCCGGCTGCGGCCCGTCCCCGAACCGCAGCACATGAGGCCCCGGGGGCCCCGGAGGCTCCGGCCGCGCCGCCGCCGCCCGGCTCACGAAGCCGTCGCGGCGAGATGGCGGTCGAGAAAGTCGAGCCGGTCCTGGCCCCAGAAACGCTCCTCGCCGACGATGAAGAACGGCACCCCGAAGACCCCGCGCGCCACCGCCTCCTCGAGGTTTGCGCCATAGGTCTCGGCGCCGAACAGCAGCCCGCGGTCGGCGAGCCCGGGATCGTGGCCATGGGCGGCGAGGATCGCGCGCACCTCGGCGTCGTCGGCGATGTCGCGCTCCTCGGCCCAGACGGCGCGGGCAAAGCCGTGGACCAGGCCGGGAAGGTCGCCGCCGCCGGCGCGGGCCGCGGCGATCACGGCATAGGCCGAGGGGGCGGGGTTGACGGGGAAGTGCCGCGGCCGGAGGGTGAGCGGCAGCCCGAGATGGGCCGACCAGCGGCGGAGTTCCTGGAGCCGGTAGTCCTGCCGGGCGGGGTGGCGGTCGGCCAGCGGTACCCCGCCGGTGCGGGCGAAAAGCGCGCCCGGATCCACCGGCCGGTAGGCGACCGTCGCCCCGTGGCGGGCGGCGATCGCCTCGAGCCGGCGGCCGGCGAGATAGACCCAGGGCGACACGGTCGCGAGGAAGCAGTCGATGTGCGCCATGTTGCCTCGCCGGGCGGGGGGGATGCTTGCACCGACTAGGGCGGGTGATTAGCGGTGTCAACGTCACGAATCCGACCAGGGGGGGCACCGCGCATGGTCGCCATGACCGAACCGAAGCTCATCGCGGGCAACGCCAACCGCGCCCTCGCGCAGGCCATCGCCCGGCGCATGAGCGTGCACCGTGGCCTGCCCGTCACCCTCGTCAACGCCCGCGTCGAGCGCTTCAACGACCAGGAGATCTTCGTCGAGGTGTTCGAGAACGTCCGCGGCGAGGACATGTTCATCATCCAGCCGACCTCGCACCCCGCCAACGACAACCTGATGGAGCTGCTCATCATCGCCGATGCGCTCCGGCGTTCGTCGGCGGCGCGGATCACGGCCGTCATTCCCTATTTCGGCTACGCGAGGCAGGACCGGCGGACCAAGGCGCGGACCCCGATCTCGGCCAAGCTGGTCGCCAACCTGATCGTCGAGGCCGGGATCGAGCGGGTCCTGACGCTCGACCTTCACGCCGCCCAGATCCAGGGCTTCTTCGACATCCCGGTCGACAACCTCTATTCGGCGCCGATCTTCGCCATGGACGTCGAGCACCATTTCCGCGGCCGCTGCGACACGCTGACCGTGGTCTCGCCCGACGTCGGCGGGGTGACGCGGGCGCGCGAGCTTGCGACCCGCGTCGGCGCCGGGCTCGCGGTCGTCGACAAGCGCCGCGCCGGGCCGGGCGAGATCGCCGAGATGACGGTGATCGGCGAGGTCCAGGGACGCACCTGCATCATCGTCGACGACATCTGCGACACCGCCGGGACGCTCGTGAAGGGGGCCGAGACGCTCGTCGAGGCCGGCGCGACCGAGGTCCACGCCTACATCACCCACGGCGTCCTCTCGGGCCCGGCGGTCGAGCGCATCGGCGCCTCGGTGATGAAGAGCCTCGTCGTCACCGACTCGATCGAGCCCTCGGCCGCGGTGCGCGCCGCCCCCAAGATCCGCATCATCCCGACCGCGCCGATGTTCGCGCAGGCGATCCTCAACATCTGGAACGGCACCAGCGTCTCGTCGCTGTTCGAGACCGAGACCCTGAAGCCGATCTACGAGGGCATGTATTCGCGCAGCTGACGGCCGGGCCGCGCCCGCCTAGCCGCGGAGATCGGCGGCCGAGGCGACGACGCGGCCGAGGAGGCCGTAGGCGACCGCCTCCTCGGGCGACATCCAGTAGTCGCGGTCGGTGTCGCGGTCGATCTTCTCGATCGGCTGGCCGGTCGCGGCGGCGAAGATAGCGTTGAGGCGGGCCCGCATCTTGAGGATCTCGCGGGCCTGGATGCCGATGTCGGTCGCCGGCCCGCCCATCCCGCCCGAGGGCTGGTGGAGGAGGAAGCGCGTGTTGGGCGTGCAGAAGCGCCGCTCGCGCGGGACGGCGACGAAGATCAGGGCGCCCGCCGAGGCGACCCAGCCGGTGCCGACCATGTTCACCGGGACACCGACGAAGCGGATCATGTCGTGGATCATGTCGCCCGATTCGACATGCCCGCCGGGCGAGGAGAGGATGACGGTGACGGGTTCGGCCGACACCTGGGCGAGGGCGAGGAGGCGCGCCGCCGCGCCGCGCGCGAGGTCCTGGTTGATCGGGCCGGTGATGAGGACGGTGCGGGCCTCGAAGAGGTGCTTGTCGACGACATGCGAGGGCGCCTTCTCGGCGGCCTCGGGCTTCTTCTCCTCCTCCTCCTCGTCGTCGAGGCGGGGCGGGAACGGCGTGAACTGCATGGCGGCCCTTCTTCGCTGCTCGGCGACACCTAAGCCCTGGGGCCCGCGGGGGCAACCCCGTCACCCCGGGGTCAGTCAAGCTGCCAGAGGTCGGGGTCGGGAAGGGCGCCGAAGGCCGCCCAGTCGGCGCGGACGCGCGCCACCCGCGTGTCGCCCCAGGTGCGGAAGACCAGCTCGAAGCCGTCGGGCGTGACGTTCTCGGCCGCGAGGTCGGCGCGCTGGTTCATGCGGCTGTCGATGTCCCACATCGAGAGCGCGACCGTCACCACCGGGAGGGCGGCGAAGGGGCGGGCGAAGGTCACGGGCTGGCGGACCTCGCGCGGGCCCTCGCCGCGCCACATCGGCCCGCCCTCCTGGAAGTCCGAGAACATCACGACCGACCCCCGGTCGATCCCGAGGTCTCCGACTGGGATCCTCAGCATGCCGCGTCTCCGCCCCGGCAAGGCCCATCCGCTGGCCGCCAAGTCTGCCAGAGACGGGAGGGAGAGGCGAGCAGCGGATGCAGGCTTTCCCCGCGCCCGCCGCCCGGACCCGGGCGGGCGCGGTCAGTGGGCGGCGGCGCGCAGCGCCTCGAGATCGGCGAGAAGCTTGTCGGAGGCATCCCGCGCCGCCCCGGTCGCGCCCCGGCCGGCCTCGCGCGCCTCGGCGATCAGCCCCTCGACGAAGGCCGCCGTGACCTCGGCCCGCGGCACCGCCTGCTCGGCAAGGACGGTCGCCGCCACGGCCGTGATCTCGGCGAATCCGCCCGTCACCGCGTATTCGCTGGTGCCCTCGGGGCCGGTCACGCGCAGGATGCCGGGCCGCAGCGAGAGGATCACCGGGGCATGCCCCTCCATCGCCGTGAGGTCGCCGTCGGCGCCGGGGATCATCACCTCGCTGGCCTCGGCCGAGGCCAGCCGCCGCTCGGGGCTGACGAGGTCGAACTTCATGGTGCCGGCCATCGCCCCCTCCTCAGGCCGCGGCGGCCAGCCGCTCGGCCTTGGCCACCACCTGCTCGATGTCGCCGACCATGTAGAAGGCGGCCTCGGGCAGATGGTCGTATTCGCCGTTCACCACCGCCTTGAAGCTCGCGATGGTCTTGTCGAGCGGCACCTGCACCCCGGGCGAGCCGGTGAACACCTGGGCGACGTCGAAGGGCTGGCTGAGGAAGCGCTGGAGCTTGCGGGCCCGGGCCACGGTCAGCTTGTCCTCCTCGGAAAGCTCGTCCATGCCGAGGATGGCGATGATGTCCTGGAGCGCCTTGTAGCGCTGGAGGATCGCCTGCACCGAGCGGGCGACCTGGTAATGCTCGTCGCCGACCACCTGGGGGTCGAGGATGCGCGAGGTCGAATCGAGCGGGTCGACGGCGGGGTAGATGCCAAGCTCGGAGATCGCGCGCGAGAGCACGGTGGTGGCGTCGAGGTGGGCCAACGAGGTCGCCGGCGCGGGGTCGGGGAGGTCGTCGGCGGGCACATAGATCGCCTGCACCGAGGTGACGGCGCCGCCGCTGGTGGTCGCGATGCGCTCTTGCAGCTCGCCCATCTCGGTGGCCAGGGTGGGCTGATAGCCCACGGCGCTGGG
>JADLCV010000237.1 GCA_020846995.1 Paracoccaceae bacterium | reverse complement strand
TCTCGGCGGTCGAGCGCGCCGGCCTGCGCGGCCTGAACGACGGCCAGAAGGTCACCTTCGACCTCGAGACCGGCCGCGACGGCCGCCAGTCGGCGACGAACCTCGCGCTCCCGCGCTGAGGGGCCGCCCCCCGCCGCGGGGCGCCGGCCTCGCCCGCGCGCCTGGCAGCGGGAAGGACATGGCCCGGACGGGCGCGGGCGCCGCTTGGGTGCCCGCGCCCTTTCCCGTTTCCGGCCGCCCTTGGCCCGGGTCCGGCGCCCCTGCAGGCGCGCCGCGCGTGGCGGCTTGCCGGAACCGGCAGGGGTGCCCGCGCCCTTTCCCTTCCCCCTTTGCCCGGGTCCGGCGCCCCTGTAGGCTTCCCGTGCCTGGCCGCTTGCCGGAACCGGTAGACGGATCCGACTTAAAATCGGAGGCCCGCGAGGGCGTGGGGGTTCGATCCCCCCAGCGGCCACGCGGACGCGCCCGCGGCAGCCGCGGGCCGCGCCCGCCCGGATGCCGTGGCCCCCTCGCGGTTTCCCTGGCACCCCTCGCGGGCGCCGGGACGCATCCGGGCCCGGCCGCGCCGGAGCCGGCGGACGGGCGGCCGCGGGCGGACCGAATCGCCCCGGCCGTGATTTCCCGGGGCTAGCGCCAGCAGGTCACGAGCACGGTCATGCCATCGGCGAGGCGGGCGAGATCCTCGCCCGCGAGCGCCTCCGCGGGCAGGGCGTCCCGCGCCGGCACCCCGGCCGCGGCGAGGACCGGGGCGAGCGCGCCGGCGTCGAGGGCGGCGGCGGCGCCTGCGGGCAGGAGGCGGCCGTCGGCCTCGCCCCCGCCCTCGCCGCCCGCCGCGACGAGAAGGCCGACGACACCCCCGCCCGCGTCGAGGACCGGCCCGCCGGTGTCGCCCGCGAGCGCCGCGAGTTCGAGCCACGCCCGCCCCCCGGCCCCCTCCGGCCCCGGGGCGGCGGCGATCCGGCCGAAGGTCAGGACCGGCCGCGGCAGGGCCTCGCCCCAGGGGTAGCCCGCGACCGCGACGGCGGCCGGCAGGTCCGCCGGCGGGGCGGCGAGCGTCGCCACCGCCCGCGGCGAAAGCGCCGCCCGCGGCCGCAGGACGGCGAGGCCGCGGACCTCGTCGAGATGGGCGACCGCGGCCGGGTGGGCGCCGTCGAGGAGGATGCGCCCGCAGCCCGCGACTGCCTCGGCCGACGTCAGGACCGCCCCGGCCGCATCGACGAAGACGCCCGAGCGGGCCCGGAGCGGCGCCTCGGGCTCCACCCCCGCGAGCAGCGCCGCGCGGTCGACGGCGAGCGGCGTCCCGTGGCCCGCGTCGAGCGCATGGCTGCCGAAGGGGGCAAAGCTCGACCCGAGCGCCGCGCGGATGCGCGGCATGCGCGCCGCCGCCCGCCCGTCCCACTCGACGACGTAGCCCTTGATCAGCCCGCCGCGGCTTTCGACATGGGCAAGGCCGCCGCCGTCGCCGGCCCCCCCCTCGATCGTGAAGCCCGTGGCGGCAAGGCTCTGCGGTCCCGCCGCGGCCATCGCCGGCGCCGTCGTGAGGGCCGCGAAGAGCGCCTCCAGTTCGGGCCGGCCGCCCTCGCGGCTGACGAGGCGGATGCGCAGCCCGCTCCCGCCCCTCGGCTCGTAACGGACGAAGGGGGGGGCGTAGCCCGCGAACTCGACGAGCGCGAGCGGCAGCGTCAGGGCGATGCCCGAAGGCTCGTCGCGCACCCCCTCGAGCCCCAGCGCCGCGACCTCGGCCGCGTGGCCGGCGACCAGGCTCTCGCGCTCGCCGGCGGTCAGGACGCCGGTCGGCTCGTGGCCGCGGTCGGCCTGCCAGGCCGCCATCGCCGCCCGCGTCCCGGCCCCGAAGGCGCCGTCGATCGCCCCGCCGTAGAAGCCTGCCCAGACCAGCGCCGCCTGCACGGCCTCGCGCTCGGCCCGGCCGAGCGCCGCCTCCGCCTGCCGCGCCTCGGCGAGCATCGCCCCGGCCGGCGCCGGAGCCGCGGCGCCCGCGCTGGCCGCCCCCGGGTCCGCGGCGCCCGCCCCCGGGGGCGGCTCCGCGGCCGCCGGCACCCCTCCCTCGGGTGGCCAGTAGCGCGCGCCGTAGCTTCGCGCCTCGACGAGGAAGCTGTCGGCCGGGATTAGCCGCTCGCGCCGCAACTCGGCCAGCCGTCCGGCCGCGAAAGGCCGCGCGTAGGGACCAAGCGCGATCGCCCACCAGCCCGACGAGAGGCGAAAGCCGTTGACGTCGGCGAAGGCCCCGCCATAGGCGCGGGCCCGCTCCTCGGCCTCGGCCCGGGTCGGCTGGGCCTCGATCTGGACATAGCTCGTCGCCTGGGCGCCCGCCTCCCCTCCGGCCAGGATGAGGCCCACCACCGCGAGGAGCCGCCATGCCCGCATCGTTCCGTCCTCCGTCGCCTCTGCCCCTGCGCCGCGCGACCCTAGCAGAGGGGCACGGGCGGCGACACCTCACATCTCTGCCATCCCCGCCGGTTGACCCCGCCCGGGGGCATGCCTAAGAGGGGCCCGCCCCCTCCCCGGATGGCCCGCCATGCCCCGATCCGCGCCCCCCTCGAGCTTCCAGGAGGTGATCCTGCGGCTCCAGTCCTACTGGGCCGGGCACGGCTGCGCGATCCTCCAGCCCTACGACATGGAGGTCGGCGCCGGCACCTTCCACCCGGCGACGACGCTCCGCGCCCTCGGCCCGCGGCCCTGGGCGGCGGCATACGTCCAGCCCTCGCGCCGGCCGACCGACGGGCGCTATGGCGAGAACCCCAACCGCCTCCAGCACTACTACCAGTTCCAGGTCATCATCAAGCCGTCGCCGCCCGACCTCCAGGCCCTCTACCTCGGCTCGCTCGCGGCGATCGGGCTCGACCCTGCGCTCCACGACATCCGCTTCGTCGAGGACGACTGGGAAAGCCCCACCCTCGGCGCCTGGGGGCTTGGCTGGGAGGTCTGGTGCGACGGCATGGAGGTGAGCCAGTTCACCTACTTCCAGCAGGTCTGCGGGCACGACTGCCGGCCGGTCGCGGGCGAGCTGACCTACGGGCTCGAGCGCCTGGCGATGCATGTCCTCGGCGCCGACCACGTCATGGACATGCCCTTCAACGATCCCGCGGCGCCGATCCCCCTGTCCTACGGCGCGATCTTCCGCGAGACCGAGCGCGAGTATTCGCGCTTCAACTTCGAGGCCGCCGACACCGCCCTCCTCGGCCGCCACTTCGAGGACGCCGAGACCGCCTGCCGGGCGCTTCTCGCCCTTCCCGCGACCGACGCCGCCGGCCGCCGCATCGTCATGGCCCACCCCGCCTACGACCAGTGCATCAAGGCCAGCCACCTCTTCAACCTGCTCGACGCCCGCGGCGTCATCTCGCCCACCGCCCGGCCGGCCTTCATCGGCCGCGTCCGCGCCCTCGCCCGGGCCTGCGCCGATGCCTTCCTTGCCACCGAGGCAGGGGGGGCAGGCTCGTCGTCCGGCTGACCGTGGCGGGCCGTGCACCCCTGCGTTCGTCCCGCGGCCGGGGGGGCCGCCGGTCGTCCGCTGCGGCCGGAGGCGGTCCCGCCGTCGCGCCGGGCCCCGGCATGGCCATCCCCGGCGTCGATGACGCGGGACCGGCCGGCAGCCGTGCCGCGAGGGCGTCGGTGCCGGACGGCATCGCGCCCGCCCGAGCGCCCGTCGCGCCCGCGAGCCGCGGCACCGGCCCCTGGCCGCGCTGGCCGGAGGGAGGGGTGTGAATGGCCGCATCGTCGCGGGGGGACTGGTGAGCGTGGCGCTCCTCGCCGGGGCGGCGATGTACTGGCTCCAGGTCTATGTCTTCTACGAACCGATCGCCGGGGCCGCGATCGCGCTGACCCCGGTCGGCGGCAGGGCGCCCCAGCCGGTCGCGGTCGCGGGCTTCGAGGGCATCGATTCGGAAAGCTCGCCCGTCCGCTTCCGCGCCTGCTTCCACCTTGACATGAGCCTCGCCACCCTGACCGAGACCTACGCCATCTACCCCGAGCCGGTGCCGCTCGTCGCCCCCGGGTGGTTCCGCTGCTTCGATGCCGGGGCGATCGGCGCCGCCCTCGAGGCGGGCGAGGCCGTGGCCTTCCTCGGCGAGGCCGAGATCCGCCCCGGCGTCGACCGCATCGTCGCCGTCTTTCCCGACGGCCGCGCCTTCGCCTGGCACCAGCTCAACGCCCGTCTGCGGAACTGACCCATGCCCGACCTCCTGATCGAACTCCGCTCCGAGGAAATCCCCGCCCGCATGCAGCCGCGGGCGCGCGAGGATCTCCTCCGGCTCGTCACCCGCGGGCTCGCCGAGGCCGGCCTCGGCCACGGCTCGGCCCGCGCCTTCGTGACCCCGCGCCGGCTCGCGCTCGCCGTCGCCGACCTTGCCGCGGCAAGTCCGCCCGTGCGCGAGGAGCGAAAGGGCCCGCGCACCGACGCCCCCGAGGCCGCGATCGCGGGCTTCCTGCGGGCGACGGGGGTGGCCCGCGAGGCGCTCGTCGTGCAGCGCGCGGGCAAGGGCGAGGTCCTCGTGGCCGTGATCGAGCGGCCCGGCCGCCCCGCCGCCGCGATCGTCGCCGAGGTGCTCGAGCGGACGGTGCGCGACTTTCCCTGGCCCAAGGCGATGCGCTGGGGGGCGGGATCGGCCACCGAGGGGGCGCTGCGCTGGGTCCGGCCGCTGCAGTCGATCCTCTGCATCCTCGCCGGCGCGGGCGGGGCCGAGGTGGTGGCGGTCACGATCGGGGGCATCGCCGCCGGGGCGACGACCGCGGGCCATCCCGTCATGGCGCCCGCGCCCTTTGCTGTCACCGGCCCCCGCGACTACGCCGCGCGCCTGCGGGCCGCACGGGTGATGCTCGATGCCGAGGAGCGGATGGCGGTGATCGGCGCCGAGGCCGATCGCCTCGCCCGCGCCCGCGGGCTCGAGATCGTCCCCGACGCCTGCCTGCTCCAGGAGATCGCGGGCCTCGTCGAATGGCCGGTGGTCCTGATGGGCGCCGTCGCGCCGGCCTTCCTCGACCTTCCCGCCGAGGTCCTCCAGACCTCGATGCGCGAGCACCAGAAGTTCCTCTCGGCCCGCAACCCCGCGACCGGGCGCATCGAGGGCTTCGTCACCGTCGCCAACCGCGAGACCGCCGACGCGGGCGCCACGATCCTTGGCGGCAACGCCCGCGTGCTGGCCGCGCGGCTGTCGGACGCCCGCTTCTTCTGGGACAACGACCTCCGGACGGTGCGCGACCGCGGCCTCGAGGGCATGGCCGCGGGGCTCCGCGAGGTGGCCTTCCACGGCCCCCTCGGCAGCCAGTGGGACCGCGTGCGGCGCCTCGAGACGCTCGCGCGCGAACTCGCGCCCGCGGTCGGGGCCCCCCCCGACCTCGCGGCCGAGGCCGCCCGCGTCGCCAAGGCCGACCTGCGCTCGGCGATGGTGGGCGAGTTCCCCGAACTCCAGGGCATCATGGGCGCCCGCTACGCCACCGCCGCCGGCCTGCCGCCGGCCGTGGCCTCGGCCTGCCGCGAACACTACCTGCCCCAGGGGCCGGGCGACGACGTCCCCTCGGCCCCGGTCTCGGTCGCCCTCGCCCTCGCCGACCGCCTCGACACGCTCGCGGCCTTCTGGGCCATCGACGAGCGGCCGACGGGGTCGAAGGATCCCTTCGCCCTTCGCCGGGCGGCGCTCGGGGTCATTCGCCTCCTCATCGCCAACGGCGTCCGGCTGGGGCTCCGCGACCTTCTCGCCGCCCGCATCGGCGCCCTCGCCGGCCGCGGCGGCCGCGACGGCCCCCCCGCCGCGCCCCCCGCCCCGCCCGGCGCCGCGGCCGACAGCCTCCTCGCCTTCCTCCACGACCGCCTCAAGGTCCACCTGCGCGAGCAGGGGATGCGCCACGACGTCATCGACGCCTGCACCGCGCTGGCGGGAAGCGACGATCTCGCCCTCCTCGTCCGCCGGGCCACGGCGCTCGCGGCCTTCCTCGCCACCGACGACGGCGAGAACCTCGTCCAGGGCTTCCGGCGGGCCGCGAACCTCCTCGCCCAAGCCGAGGCCCGGGACGGGGTTGAATACTCCTTCGGCCCCGATCCCTCGCTGGCCCGCGACCCCGCCGAGACGCGGCTCTTCGCCGCCCTCGACGCCGCCCGAGCGGCCTTCGTCCCGGCGCTCGCGGCCGAGGACTTCGCGGCCGCGATGGCGGCCCTTGCCGGGCTCCGCGCCCCCATCGACGCCTTCCTCGAGGCCGTCCAGGTCAATGCCGACAACGCCCTTCTGCGCCGCAACCGGCTGAACCTCCTCCACCGCATCCGCGAGACCTGCCGGAGCGTCGCCGACCTCTCCCGGCTCGAGGGCTGAGCGCCCGCCCGCGGCCGGGCCCCCGGGCGCCCCCCCCGGGGCCCGATGCGGGGAAGGCCGGGGGGTGCGGCGGGCGCCGGGCAACACCGACCCCCTGCCGGCGCGTCCGGCCGGGCGGCCGGTTCCCCGCGCCGGGCGCGGGGCTAGAGCGGGATGACGCTTGAGTGAATCGCGGGGGATTCCCATGGGTTGGGATATCTGGTTCATCGTGGAGGCTGGGTATGGAGGCCGGTCTGCATGACCATAGCCCTGTCGATGGACATTCGTGGGCGCGCGATGGCGCGTCTTGATGCGGGCGAGACGGTTCGGGCGCTGGCGGAGGCGTTGAGGATTGCTCCGTCAGGCGTGGTGAAGTGGTCGGAGCGGCGGCGGGCGACGGGCAGCGTCGCGCCGGGCAAGATCGGCGGGCATGTGCCGCGCAAGATCCGGGGCGCCGAGGCCGGCTGGCTGCGCGCCCGGATGGCGGATGGCGCCTTCACCCTGCGCGGCCTGCTGTCCGGGCTGGCCGGGCGTGGGCTCAAGCTGGACTACCGCACGACGTGGACCTTCGCCCATGCCGCGGGGCTCGGCTTCAAGAAAACCGCGCTCGCCCGTGAGCAGGAGCGGCCGGACGTCGCCCGCAAAAGGCAACGCTGGAAGGCGCGTCAGGCCAGCATCGACCGGAAACGGCTGGTGTTTATCGACGAAACCCGGGCCAAGACCAAGAGGGCCCGGCGGCGCGGCTGGGCGGCGCGGGGCCAGAGACCGATCGGTCGCGCGCCTTTCGGGCACTGGAACACGATGACCTTCGTGGCTGCGCTTGGCCATGACGGCATCGTCGCCCCCTGGGTGATCGACGGGCCGATCAACGGTGAGAGCTTCCGCACCCATGTCGAACAGGGGCTGGTCCCAGAGCTGCGCCCGGACGACATCGTCGTGA
>JADLCV010000236.1 GCA_020846995.1 Paracoccaceae bacterium | reverse complement strand
TGCGCCTCGTCCTGTCGCGCACCCCGCTCGGACGTCTCGGAAACCCGGACGAGATCGCCGGCGTCGCGGCGTTTCTCGCCAGCTCCGACGCCTCCTACATCACCGGGCAGACGATCTTCCCCGATGGCGGCCGCCTGTCGTTGAATTATCTGGCAGCGCCCGGGGCAAAGGTCTGAAGGCTCGCCCTTCCGGCTGATCAGGACGGACTCCGGCGCCGGCGGGCGCCGCGATCCCCGACGGTCCGGCCACGCCGCCCGGCCTACCGGCGCGTGCGCGTCTGGGCGTCCCGCAGCAGGGCGGCGAGGCGGAACGGGACATGCGCCATCTTGCCATAGGGTGCCGTGAGGTAGAGGGCAAGAACGGTTCCGAGATGGACGACGAGGAGCGGGCGCACGGTGGCCGGCGTTGCGCCCCAATAGAGCACAAGCCCGGTCATCGCCGCGGCCGCAAGGAGGAGCGCGAAGGCCATCTCGCCTCCCCATGCCGCCCGGGCACCGAGGGCACGGTCGGCACGGAGCTTGAGAAGGATGAGCCAGCCGCCGCCGATCGTCATGGCGACACCGCCCGGCACCCCGAGCAGCTTCGGCAGGGCGAGCGGACCATAGGGCGCCTCCAGGCCGAGACCGTAATGCAGGACGGTGCCCGACGTGGTCGAGGCGAAGCACAGGACGAAGCCCCACATCACGGCCTGGTGCGCCCAGCGACGCACCATGGTGAAGTGATCGTCCTTCTCGTAGTTGCAGCCTCGCGCCGCCCCTCCCGACAGGTTCCGCAGCATGCCCGCGTCGGCCAGCGCGTCCCGGACATGGCCAAGGGTCAGGCGCTCGCCACCGACATGGCGCCAGTAGCGCCAGACGCCGACCGAGAGGACGGCGAGCGGCAGGACCGTCGCTGCCGTGAAGAGGCCGGCCATCACCGAATGCGAGATCACCGCATAGAAACCCTCGCCGCTCGCGGGACGAAGGGTCCCGGCGATGAAAAGCATGAATCCGATGGCGGCGACCAGCACGGCCGCGACTGCCACCCCGCTCTTCTGGAAGATCGATGCGAGGCCCGAAGGCCAGATGAAGCGCTCCCAGCTTTCCAGTCGCACGTCGGCCAGGGCCGCGGGAAGGTTGAGACCGAACTCGTGGGGCTCGACATACTGGCAGGCAAAATAGCAGCCGCGGCAGTTGTGGCACAGGTTGGCAAGCTGGGTGACTTCCCCGTCCGGGAAGACACGATGGAGTGTCATCGCCGGGAAGACCGAGCAGTAGCCCTCGCAATAGCGGCAGGCGTTGCAGATCTCGAGCTGGCGGCGCGCCTCGCGAATGGCCGGGCTGCCGACCCCGGATTGCGCCGGGCTGCGTTCCGGACGCGCCCCGAAAACCTCAGTTGACATGAGCGGCGGCCTCCCGCCCGGCGGCGCGCCCGAACACGGTCCCGATCGTCATGCCGAAGCCGGCCAGATAGCCCTGCCCGAGGATGGATCCGGCCATGATCTCTCCGGCGGCCCAGATGTTCCGGAAGGGGCCGGTCGCGCCCCTGACCCGCGCCGTCGCGTCGACCTTCAGGCCGAGATAGGTGAAGGTCACGCCCGGCCGGAGCGGATAGCCTTGGAATGGTGGCGTATCGAGCGGGCGCGCCCAGTTCGTCTTCGGCAGCACCAGCCCCTCGGTCGACAGCCCATCGAGCTCCGTCGGCATGAAATCTCCCTTGCGGCAGGCGGCATTGTATTCGGCGACGGTCGCCTGCACGCGCGCGAAGGGCAGATCGAGACCCTCGCACAGCCCTTCGATCGAATTCGCGACAATGGCGGGAAAGACCGAGGGCATGAAGAGTTCGGCACTCTTGGCGTCGATCAGGGCGAAGGCGATCTGTCCGGGCTGGGCGGCGACGAGGCGACCCCAGATCGCATATCGCTTGGGCCAGACATCCTCGCCCTCATCGTGGAAGCGCCGTCCCTCGCGGTTGACGACGATCGAGAACGGCACGCAGTCGATGCGGGTCACGATGCCGCCGTCAAATCCTGGTGCCCGCCCGTCGATGGCCACGGCATGGCACTGGGTCGGGTCGCCCACGCTTTCGGCGCCATTCCCGATCATGTCCTGCAGGACCTCGCCGCGATTGTAGGGCGTCCCGCGGATCAGGAAATTGCGCGCGGCCGGTCCCCAGGCCCGGGTGAGCCACTCGATGTTGGCCTGGAAGCCGCCCGCCGCCAGCACCGCGGCCTTGCCGCCGATCTGGAATTCCCCAGCGCCGCTCGCGACGCGGACGGCCGCGAACGAATTGCCGTCGATGACGACATGGGCGACCCGGGCTCCGTACGCGAAGGTGACGCCGAGCCGGTCGGCGGTATTGCAGTAGGCATTGACGAGGGCCTTTCCCCCGCCGAGGAAGAAGGCGTTGGTCCGTGACAGCGAAAGCGTTCCCGAGAGCGAGGGCTGGAAGGCGACGCCGTGCCGTTCCATCCACGGCAGGCAGCTTTCCGAGGTGCGGATGACCATGCGGGCCAGTTGCTCGTCGGTCCTGCCGCCGGTGACGAGCATCAG
>JADLCV010000235.1 GCA_020846995.1 Paracoccaceae bacterium | reverse complement strand
CGCCGGCGGGCCGGCGGACGCGGCGGCCCCGGCGCCCGGCCCGGCGGCCGCCTCGACGCCCGTCCCGGCGACGGCCGCCGGCGGCCGCGCCCGCCGGCCGCCCCCGGCCCGCGGGCCGCGGGGCCCCGCCGCCCCCTTGCCCGCCTTCGCCGCCTTCTCCTTCGCAATCCTTGCCATGGCCCTCGTGTCCTCGCTCCCTTCGCCTCTCGCCCGCCCCCGGGGGGGCGTCCCCCGGCCCCTCAGTGGGCGATCGCCGCACTCCCCTCGCCACGCTCGGCCGCGCGGGCGAGCGCCGCCGCCTCCTCGGCCTCGGCGTCCCATTCCACCGGCTGCGGCAGGCGCACGAGAGCATGGCGCAAGACGTCGCGGACATGGGCGACGGGGATGATCTCGAGCCCGGCCTTCACGTTCTCGGGGATCTCCGGCAGATCCTTGGCGTTCTCCTCGGGGATCAGGACCTTGCCGAGCCCGCCGCGGAGGGCGGCGAGGAGCTTCTCCTTCAGCCCCCCGATCGCCAGCACGTTGCCGCGCAGCGTCACCTCGCCGGTCATGGCGATGTCCTTGCGGACCGGGATGCCGGTCAGGACCGAGACGATCGAGGTCACCATCGCCACCCCCGCCGAGGGCCCGTCCTTGGGCGTCGCGCCCTCGGGGACGTGGACGTGGATGTCGAGTTTCTCGAACTTCGGCGGCAGGATGCCGAGCTCGGGGGCGACCGAGCGCACGTAGGAGGACGCCGCCTCGATCGATTCCTTCATCACCTCGCCGAGCTTGCCGGTCGTCTTCATGCGCCCCTTGCCGGGCAGCTTGAGGGCCTCGATCGACAGGAGCTCGCCCCCGACCGAGGTCCAGGCGAGGCCGGTGACGACGCCGACCTGGTCCTCCTTCTCGGCCAGCCCGTAGCGGAAGCGCTTGACGCCGAGGAAGTCGCCGAGGACCGCGGGCGTGATCTCGACCCGCCTCGTCTTGCGCTTGAGGATCTCGGTCACGGCCTTCCGCGCGAGCTTCGCGAGCTCGCGCTCGAGGTTGCGCACCCCGGCCTCGCGCGTGTAGGTGCGGATGATCTCGGTCAGGGCCTCGTCGGTGATCGCGAACTCGCCCTTCTTCAGGCCGTGGTTCTTGATCTGCTTGGGCAGCAGGTGCTGGCGGGCAATCTCGCGCTTCTCGTCCTCGGTGTAGCCGGAGAGCGGGATGATCTCCATGCGGTCGAGCAGCGGCGGCGGCATCGTGTAGCTGTTCGCCGTGGTGATGAAGAGGACGTTCGAGAGGTCGTATTCGACCTCGAGGTAGTGATCGACGAAGGTGTTGTTCTGCTCGGGGTCGAGGACCTCGAGCAGGGCCGAGGCCGGATCGCCCCGGAAATCGTAGCCCATCTTGTCGATCTCGTCGAGCAGGATCAGCGGGTTGGTGGTCTTGGCCTTCTTCATCGCCTGGATGATCTTGCCCGGCATCGAGCCGATGTAGGTGCGCCGGTGGCCGCGGATCTCGCTTTCGTCGCGCACCCCGCCGAGCGAGATGCGGATGAACTCGCGCCCCGTCGCCCGCGCCACCGACTTGCCGAGCGAGGTCTTGCCGACGCCAGGCGCGCCGACGAGGCAGAGGATCGGGCCCCGCAGCCGCGCCGAACGGGCCTGCACGGCGAGATACTCGACGATGCGCTCCTTGACCTTCTCGAGCCCGAAATGGTCGGCGTCCAGCACCGCCTGGGCGGCGGCGAGGTCCTTGCGGACCTTGCTCTTCACCCCCCAGGGCAGCGACAGGAGCCAGTCGAGGTAGTTGCGCACGACCGTCGCCTCGGCCGACATCGGCGACATCGACTTCAGCTTCTTCAGCTCGCCCTCGGCCTTCTCGCGCGCCTCCTTGGAGAACTTGGTCTTCTTGATGCGCTCGTCGAGCTCGGCGATCTCGCCGTTCTCGTCGCCGTCGCCGAGCTCGTGGCGGATCGCCTTCATCTGCTCGTTGAGGTAGTACTCGCGCTGGGTCTTCTCCATCTGCGACTTGACGCGGCTCTTGATCTTCTTCTCGACCTGGAGGACGCTCATCTCGCCCTGCATCAGGCCGAAGACCTTCTCCAGCCGCTCACCGACGTCGAGGGTCTCGAGCAGCGCCTGCTTCTGGGCCACGTCGATGCCGAGGTGGCCGGCGACGAGGTCGGCAAGCCGCGCCGGCTCCTGGCTCTCGGCGACGGCCGACAGCGCCTCCTCGGGGATGTTCTTCTTGATCTTGGCGTAGCGCTCGAAATCCTGGCCGACCGAGCGGCGGAGGGCGGCGACGGTCGCCCCGTCGCCCGGGGCCTCGTCGAGCGGCTCGGCCGCGGCCTCGAAGAAGGCCGGGTTGGGCAGGAATTCGGTGATGCGCACCCGCGAGCGGCCCTCGACCAGCACCTTCACGGTGCCGTCGGGCAGCTTGAGAAGCTGGAGGACGTTCGCGAGCACGCCGGTGCGGTAGATGCCCTCGGGCTTCGGCTCGTCGACGGCGGCATCGAGCTGCGAGGCAAGGAGGATCTGACGGTCGTCCCGCATCACCTCCTCGAGCGCGCGCACCGACTTCTCGCGGCCGACGAAGAGCGGCACGATCATGTGCGGGAAGACGACGATGTCGCGGAGCGGCAGGACGGGGTAGCTCGCGGGCTTCTGGTTCGGCATGGCTTCGGTCCTGGTTGGCGGGAAGGCTCCGGCCCCGGCGGATCGGCAGCGCGCGTCCTTCCCCGTTCGTGGCCCTCATCTGGGTAGGAATCGGGCCCGTTTCAACGCCGGCGGGCGGGCCCCCGGTGCGGACGTGATCCTGCGCCGAACCGCCGCCGGCGGCAAGCCGGCATCGCCCGGCCGCGCGCGCAGACGGCTTGACGCGGCCCGCGCGAGCACGTATCTGCCTGTGCACCCCCCGGGGGCGACCCCCGGGGCCGGCACATGCGCGGTTGTAGCTCAGTCGGTTAGAGTACCGGCCTGTCACGCCGGGGGTCGCGGGTTCGAGCCCCGTCAACCGCGCCACTGCCCCCTTCCCAAATCCTCCGCCCGCCGCCGTCGCCCGTGCGACCGGCCGGGCGCAGAGGGGAGGGTCGCGGCCGCCGGCCGGGCGCACCCCTCAGGCCCAGTCGCCCTCGAAGTCCCGCGGGACGAAGAGGTTGTGGCGGCCGAGGGCGGCGACGTCGCGCTCGCCGCAGAGGGCGAGGGTGGTGTCGAGTTCCCTCGCGATGATCTCGAGGGCCCGCGTCACGCCCGCCTGCCCCATCGCCCCGAGCCCGTAGACGAAGGCCCGCCCGATGTAGGTGCCGCGGGCCCCGAGCGCGAGCGCCTTGAGCACGTCCTGGCCCGAGCGGATGCCCGAATCGAGATGGACCTCGACGCGGTCGCCGACCGCCCGCACGATCGGGCCGAGGCGGCGGATCGAGGAGAGCGCGCCGTCAAGCTGGCGGCCGCCGTGGTTGGAGACGACGATGGCGTCGGCGCCGAAGTCGGCGGCGCGGCGGGCGTCGTCCTCCTCGAGGATGCCCTTGAGGATCAGCTTGCCGCCCCAGAGGTCGCGGATGCGGGCGATCTTCTCCCAGTCGAGGCGCTGGTCGAACTGCTCGGCCGTCCAGCCGACGAGCGAGGCGGGATCGCGCACGCCCTTGGCATGGCCGACGATGTTGCCGAAGAAGCGCCGCCGCGTCCCGAGCATCCCGAGCCCCCAGCGCCACCGCGTGGCAAGGTCGAGAAGCATCGGCAGGGTCAGCCGGGGGGGCGCCGAGAGGCCGTTCTTGAGGTCGCGGTGGCGCTGGCCGAGGATCTGGAGGTCGAGGGTCAGGACCAGGGCCGAGCAGCGCGCGCGCCGCGCCCGCTCGATGATCGCGGCGAGGAAATCCTGGTCCTTCATGACGTAAAGCTGGAACCAGAAGGGTGCGGGGCTGTGGCCGGCGACATCCTCGATCGAGCAGATCGACATCGTCGAGAGCGTGAAGGGCACGCCGAACGCCGCCGCCGCCCGCGCCGCCTTGATCTCGCCGTCGGCCGACTGCATCCCCGTCAGCCCGACGGGGGCGAGTGCCACCGGCATCGCCACCTCCTCGCCCGCCATGCGGCCGCGGATCCGGCGGTCGGACATGTCGACCGCCACCCGCTGGCGCAGGCGGAGGCGCGCGAAGTCGGCCGAGTTCTCGCGGAAGGTCTGCTCGGTCCACGACCCCGACTCGGCATAGTCGTGGAACATCCGCGGCACCCGGGCGCGGTAGAGGCGCCGGAGATCCTCGATGCAGGTGACGACGGCCATCGCGCGCGCCCTCCCGTCCGCTTCCCCCGGTGGTTAGCAACAAGGCGCCGCGCCGGCAACCGGCCGCGAGGGGCGGGCCCCGTGACAAGCCCCGCCGGCCCCGCTACAAGGCCCGCGGTTTCTGCTGCCGCCATCCACGGATGCCCCATGATCAAGGTCTTCGGCCACAAGTCCCCCGACACCGATTCCACCGGCTCGCCCATCATCTGGGCCTGGTATCTGACCCATGTGAAGCACACGCCCGCCGTCCCGGTGCTGCTGGGCGAGCCGAACACCGAGGCGGCCTTCGTCCTGCGCCGCTGGGGCATCCCGCGGCCCGAGATCATCGCCGACGTGGCGAAGGGCGAGAAGTGCGTGGTCGTCGACACCAACAACCCCGCCGAACTGCCGGCCGCGATCAACGAGGCCGAGGTGATCCAGATCATCGACCACCACCTCCTCGCCGGGGGGCTGAAGACGCGGCTGCCGATCGACGTCACCATCCGCCCGCTCGCCTGCACGGCGACGGTCATGCACGACCTCATGGGCGAGGACGCGGCGCGGATGCCCGAGGCGCTGCAATGCGTGATGCTCTCGTGCATCCTCTCGGACACGCTCGGCTTCCGCTCGCCGACGACGACGCCCCACGACCGCGCCGTGGCCGAGCGCCTCGCCCACGGCCTCGGCATCGCCATCGCCGACTACGCCGACGAGCTTTTCGCCGCCAAGTCCGACGTCTCGGCGTTCTCTGATGCCGAACTCCTGCGCCTCGATAGCAAGGAATACGCGATCGGGGGCAGGAAGCTCCGCGTCTCGGTCATCGAGACGACGGCGCCGCGGATGATCCTCGAGCGCAAGGCGGCGCTCATGGCCGCCATGCCCGGGGTCGCCCGCGAGGACGGCGCCGACGAGGTCCTCCTGTTCGTCGTCGACATCCTGCGCGAGGAGGCGACGCTCCTTCTGCCCAACGACCTCGTCCGCGCCATCGCCGCGAAAAGCTTCGGCGCGCGGGCCGCGGGCGACAGCGTGATCCTGCCCGGCATCATGAGCCGCAAGAAGCAGATCCTGCCCGCGCTGGCGCTCTGAGGCCGCCCTCCCTCCCTGCGCCCGGGGGCGGCCCGTGCACGGGCCCCCGGCGTGCGCGCCCCTCTCCCCTCCCGCACCCCGGAGCCGCGATGACCCAGGTGATCGACCGCCTTGCCGAGATCGCGCCCCGCTACGAGGCGCTCTTCTGCGACCTCTGGGGCTGCCTGCACAACGGCATCGCCCCCTACGCCGCGGCCGTCGCGGCGCTTCAGGCCTTCCGCGCCGGGGGCGGCCGGGTCGTCCTGATGACCAACGCGCCGCGACCGGCGAGCGTCATCGCCACCCATCTCGACCGCATGGGCGTGCCACGGTCGGCCTGGGACCTCCTCGTGAGTTCGGGCGATGCCGCGCAGGCGGCGATGGTCGCGGGGGCCGTGGGCCGCCGCGTCCACCACATCGGGGCCGCCAAGGACGCGAGCTTCTTCACCGATCTCGCCCCCTGGATCGCGGGGACCGCCCCCCTCCGGGTGCCGCTCGAGGAGGCCGAGGGGATCGTCTGCACGGGCCTCGCCGACGATCTGACCGAGACCCCGGAGGACTACCGCGGGAGGCTCATTCTCGCCCGCGAGCGCGGGCTCAGGCTCCTCTGCGCCAACCCCGACATCGTCGTCGACTACGGCGACCGGCGGCTCTACTGCGCCGGCGCCCTCGCCGAGGCCTATGCGGCGATGGGCGGTGAGAGCCTCTATTTCGGCAAGCCCCACCCGCCGATCTACGACCTCGCCCGCCGCCGGCTCGCGGCCGCGGGCGGCGGCCTGCCCGCCGACGACCGCATCCTTGCCGTCGGCGACGGCATCGCGACCGACGTCGCGGGGGGGATGGCCGAGGGGCTCGACTCGCTCTTCGTCACCGGCGGCCTCGCCGCCGAGGCCTTCGGGCCCGACCCCGAGCACCCCGACCCCGCCCGGCTTCGCGACTGGCTGGCGGCGCGCGAGATGACGCCGACGGCCGCGATCGGCCGGCTGCGCTGAGGCCGATCAGCAACTTTCTTGCCACGAACACCAGGTATCGCGCAATATAATTTCCGGACCATCTTGACCCCGCGCCGGTCCGGCCTATCCTGCGGGGCACCGTGGTCAACCAGCCGGACGCCCCTGCCATGCTCGACGCCGATCCCCCGGACAACCTGCCGCGCGGCACGATCTGCATCGAGGATCTCGAGATCGGCATGTCGCGCCATCTCCACAAGCAGGTGACCGACCGCGACATCGCCCTCTTCGCCGAGGTCTCGACCGACCGCAATCCCGTGCACCTCGACGACAGCTATGCCCGCGATACGATCTTTGCCGGGCGGATCGCCCACGGGATGCTGACGGCGGCACTCGTCTCGGCGGTCATCGGCGAGCAGTTGCCGGGCCATGGCACGGTCTACCTCGGCCAGACCCTGAAGTTCCTCGCCCCCGTCCGCCCCGGCGACACGGTCCGGGCCGAGGTGACGGTGACGGCGATCGACCACGCCCGCCGGCGGGTGACGCTCGACACCCGCTGCGCCGTTGCGGGGACGGTCGTCCTCCGCGGCGAGGCGCTGGTCCTCGCGCCCTCGCGCAAGTTCGACTGAGGCGCCCCCGCCCGGGGCGCGCGGGGACGGCCGGGGCGCGGCCCGGCGCCGTTCCCCTGCCGCGCGTTCGGCGCTAGGATCGCGATCCCAGTCGGAGGAGGACCAGATGTCGCTTCACGCCATCGCGCGCGCCGCCGCGGTCGCGGCGCTCCTGCCCCTTGCGGCCGCGGCCCAGGAGGGTCGCTACCGGGTCGAGGGCACCAACCTCGACGGCACGCCCTACAGCGGCGAGGCCGAGATCACGCTGACCTCGGACACGACCTGCGCCATCCGCTGGACCACCGGCCCGACGAGTTCGGACGGCATCTGCATGCGCTACAGCAATGCCTTTGCCGCGGCCTACATCCTCGACGGCGAGCCCGGCCTTGCCATCTACCTGTTGCTGAACGACGGCTCGCTCGAGGGCTACTGGACGGTCTCGGGCGCGAGCGGCAACGGCACCGAGATGCTGACACCCCTCAAGTGACCATGCCGCCCGGCCGGACCCGGCGCCGTCAGCCGCCGTCGGCCGCCGCGGGCGGGGTGTAGCCGTCGGCAAGGATGACCGGCAGATGGGTCCAGCCGGCCCCGCCCGGCAGCCGCATCCAGGCGCCGGCGGCCAGGGCGCCGCCGTCGACCAGGATGGTGTGGCCGGTGACCCAGCCCGCGAGCCGCGGCGAGGCGAGAAAGAGGATCGCCCCGGCGCTGTCCTCGGCCCGCCCGAAGCGGCCGATCGGGAACCAGCGGGCGATGTGGTCGCGGTTGGCCGCCGGCACGCGGGCATCGGCGACGATCTGGGCGGTGTCGGTCGTCTCGGGGGCGACGGCATTGACGCGGATGCCGTGCTGGCCGAGTTCGACCGCAAGGCTCTGGGTGAAGCCGGTGACGGCGGCCTTGTAGGCGGCGTAGACGACGGTGCGGGGGATGCCGCGGAAGGCCTCGATCGTCGAGACGTTGACGATGCTGCCGCCGGCCCCGCTGGCGCGCATCAGGGGCAGCGCCGCCTGCGTCATGCGCAGCATGTGGAGGAGGTTGACCTCGTGGAGGGCCGCCCACTCGGCCTCGGTCGTCGCCTCGAACTCGCGCTGGATGCGGAGGAAGTCACCGACGTTGTTGACGAGAAGGTCGAGGCGGCCGTGGCGGGCGCGGACGGCCTCGACGACGCGGGCGCAGTCCTCCGCCTTTCGCACGTCGGCGACGAGGACGAGGGCCGCCGGCGCCGCGCGGGCGAGGTCGGCGGCGCGGCCGGGGTCGATCTCGGCCACGGCGACGGCCATTCCCGCCTCGGCCAGAAGCCCGGCCGTCGCCCGGCCGATGCCGGCGCCGCCGCCGGTGACAAGCGCGACCCGCCCCTCGAGCCCGAGGATCGACCGCTCCGCCATCCCTGCCCCTCCCCCGCTCAGCTGGTGGCCCGCGCCGCGACCTCGGCCACGGCGCGGCGGATGTCGCCCCGCCGGTAGCCGAGAAGCGCGGTCTCGGCGGGGTCGGGATCGTAGGCCAGCGTGTGGCCGCGGCCCTGGACGATGAAGGCGTCGGGCAGGAGCGGGTGGGGCGCGTCGGCGACCGCAAGCCGCACCGGGTTCCCCGCGACCTCGAAGAAGAGCTGGAAGAAGTCGCGGTAGCTCAGGCTCGCGTCGCCGACGAGGTAGGCCCGCCCGCCCTCGCCGCCGCGGAGCGCCCCGAGGACGGCCTCGGCAAGCGAGCGCACCGACAAGTAGACCGTCCCCCCCGGCGGGGCGGTCGCGGCGATGTCGGGACGTTCGCCCCGGCCCCAGGCGGCGAGCGTCGCGTAGCGCGCCGCCGGCACCCCGGGGATGGCGCCGACGACCGAGGGCGGGTTGAGGGTGATGGCGCGGAATCCCGGGCGGGCGAGTGCGCGGGCGCCCTCGTCGGCCAGCTGGCGGGCCCGGACGTAGGGGTTGGAGCGGGCGAGGTCGGGGCGGAGCTGGTGGTAGTAGCTGCCGATCTGCACGAAGCACTCGACCCCCGCCCGGCGGGCCAGGGCGGCGACGGCCGGCACGCCCTCGGACTGCGTCCGCCGCCAGAACGCCGCCGTCTGGGCCTCGGGGGCGGCATGGCGGATGTCCTGCCCGGCCGCGAAGACCACCGCCTCGAAGCCCGCGAGCGCCGCCGCCGGGACCTCGCCGCCGGCGTAGTCGAGGGCGATCCGGGGCAGTGCGGCGACAAGGGTTCCCGCCGCCGCCGGCCGGCGCGCCGCCACCACGACCTCGTGCCCGGCGGCCGTGAGATGGAGCGCCGCGTGGCCGCCGATCCTGCCGGTGCCGCCGAGCACCAGGATGCGCCTCGCTCCTCCCCGTCCCCGCGTCGGGGAAGCCTCGCCGCAGGAAGGGAGGCCGGCATCGTCCGTTCGGGCGAGGGTGCCGGCGACGGGCGCCGGGCCGCCCCGCCCGCCGCCCTCCCCGAGGGCGGGCCGGG
>JADLCV010000234.1 GCA_020846995.1 Paracoccaceae bacterium | reverse complement strand
GATCCCGGCTGGACGCTGCCGGTCTGGATCGCCAACTTCATCCTCATGGACTACGGCACCGGGGCGATCTTCGGCTGCCCGGCGCACGACCAGCGCGACCTCGACTTCGCCCGCCGCTACGGGCTGGGCGTGATCGACTGCTTCGTGGCCGCCGACGGCGGCCGCCCGGTCGGGGAGGTGGCCTTCGTGCCGCCGAAATCCGAGCCCGTGCGCTGGCTCCGGCCCTTCGGCTGGGACGACCGCGCGACCGGCGAGGCCGCGATCGAGGCCGCCATCGCCGCCTGCGAGGTCCGCGGCGTCGGTCGCGGCGTCACCCGCTACCGGCTGCGCGACTGGGGCATCTCGCGCCAGCGCTACTGGGGCTGCCCGATCCCGGTCGTCCACTGCGCGGGCTGCGGCGTGGTGGCGGTGCCGCGCCGGGACCTGCCGGTGCGCCTGCCCGAGGACGTGAGCTTCGACATCCCCGGCAACCCCCTCGAGCGCCACCCGACCTGGAAGGACGTGCCCTGCCCGCGCTGCCGGGGCCCCGCCCGGCGGGAGACCGACACGATGGACACCTTCGTCGATTCCTCGTGGTATTTCGCGCGCTTCACCGCCCCCCGGGCAACGACGCCGACGGCCGCGGACGAGGTCGACTACTGGATGTGCGTCGACCAGTACATCGGCGGGGTCGAGCACGCGATCCTGCACCTGCTCTATTCGCGCTTCTTCGCCCGCGCCATGCACCTGACCGGCCACCTCCCGGCCAAGGCAGTCGAGCCCTTCGCGGCCCTCTTCACCCAGGGCATGGTGACCCACGAGATCTACCAGACCCGCGATCCCCGCGGCCTGCCCCTCTTCCACCTGCCCGAGGAGGTCGAGCGGGGCGAGGGCAGCGCCCGCCTGCGCGCGACCGGCGCCCCGGTCGAGGTCATCCCCTCGGCCAAGATGTCGAAGTCGAAGAAGAACGTCGTCGATCCCTCCGACATCGTCGCCCGCTTCGGGGCCGACACCGCGCGCTGGTTCATGCTTTCCGACAGCCCGCCCGAGCGTGACGTCGAATGGACCGCGGCCGGGGCCGAGGCCGCCCACCGCCACCTCGCCCGCCTCTGGCGGATGGCCGAGGAGGCGCGGGAGACAACCGCCGCCGGACCGGCCGGAGAGGATGCGGCGCTCGCGCGGGCCCTGCACCGGACGATCCGCGATGTCACCGAGACGATCGAGGGCTTCGGCTTCAACCGGGCGGTAGCGGCGCTCTACGCCTTTGCCAACACGCTCCAGCGGTCGGCGGCGGGGGCGGCGGCGCGGCGGCAGGCGCTCGCCACGCTCGCCCGGCTGATGGCCCCGATGACGCCGCATCTGGCCGAGGAGATGTGGGCGATGGCGGGCGGCGAGGGGCTCTGCGCCGCCGCCCCCTGGCCCGCCGCCGACCCCGCCCTTCTCGCCGAGGACTGGGTGACGCTGCCGATCCAGATCAACGGCAAGCGGCGCGGCGAGATCACGCTCGCCCGCGACCTCGAGGTGCCGGCGGTCGAGGCGGCGGTGCTCGCCGACGCGACGGTGCAGCGGGCCCTGGCCGGGGCGGCACCGAAGAAGCTGATCGTCGTCCCCGGGCGGATCGTCAATGTCGTCCTCTGAGGCGCCCGGCCGGGGCCCCGGCCGCGGCCGCTCGCCGGGGATCGGACGCCCCGGCCGGCGCGGGGTGCTCGCGGCCGTCGCGGGGGCTTTCGTCGCCGGCTGCGGCTACGCCCCGGCCCTCGCCCCCGGCCGGCCGGCGGCGGCCCTGGCCGGCGCCGTCCGTGCCGACGACCCCGCCGACCGCCGCGCGCTTGCCTTCGTCCAGCGGCTCGAGGAGCGGCTGGGCCGGCCCGGGGCAGGCGCCTACCGGCTCGCCTACACGATCGAGACCCTGCCGCAGGGCCGCGGCATCACCCCCGAGGGCACGACGACGCGCATCCACCTGACCGGCTCCGTCGCCTTCGCGCTCTCGGCCCCCGGCGCCGGGGCCCCGCTTCGTTCGGGTCGCGAGGAGAGCTTCACCGCCTATTCGACGACCGCGACCGCGGTCGCGACGCTGGTCGCCGAGGAGGCGGCCGAGGCCCGCCTCATGCACCTTCTCGCCGACCGCGTCGTCGCCCGCCTGCTCGCCTGGGGGGGGCCGGCGTGAAGGGCGCGGCCCGCGATCTCGCCCGCGCCGGCGGCCGCGGCGGCATCCCCGCCCTCCTCCTTCACGGCGCCGACGCGGTCCGGGTCGCGGCCCGGCGCGACGAGGTCGTGGCCGCGCTCCTCGGCCCCGGCCCGGCGGCCGAGATGCGGCTGTCGCGCCTTTCCGCGGGCCCGCTCCGCGCCGATCCCGCGGCCCTCGCCGAGGCCGTCCAGGCGCGGGGCTTCTTTGCCGGCCCGCGGGTGGTCGTGCTCGAGGACGGTGGCGACGCCGCCACCCCCGCCGTGGCCCTTGCCCTCGACGGCTGGCAGGCGGGGGACGCGACCGTCGTCGTCACCGCCGGCGTGCTCCGCGCCGCCTCGTCCCTGCGGCGCCTCTTCGAGGGCCATGCCGCGGCCCTCGCGGTCGCGATCCGGGACGACCCGCCGGGCCGCGAGGAGGTGGCGGCGATGCTCGCGGCGCTCGGGGCGCCGCCGCCCGACGGCCAGGCCGCGGCCGACCTCGACCTCCTTGCCCGCACCCTCGAGACCGTCGATCTCCGCCATACGCTCGAGCGGCTCGCGCTCTATGCCTTCGGCGCCGCCCGCATCGGCCCGGCCGATGTCGCCGCCTGCGCCCCGCTGGTGCCCGAGGCGGCACTCGACGCCGCCCTCGACGCCGCGGCCGAGGGCCGGCCGGGCGCGCTCGGGCCCCTACTCGCGCGGCTCGCGGCGCAGGGGGTGACGCCGGTGGCGCTGGCGGTGGCCGCGGGGCGGCACTTCCGCCTCCTCCATGCCGCCGCCGCCGACCCCGCGGGCCCCGCCCCGGCCATCGCCCGCGCCCGCCCGCCGGTCTTCGGGCCGCGCCGCGACCGCCTCGTCGCCCAGGCGCGGGGCTGGGGGCTCGCCCGCCTCGAGGCGGCGCTGGCGCTGATCCTCGAGACCGACCTCGCGCTCCGCTCCCCGTCCCGCGCCCCCGCCGGGGCGGTGATCGAACGCTGCCTGATCCGCCTCGCGATGCTCGCCCGCGCCGGGGGACCGGCGCCCGCCCACCCCGGAGGTGCCTGACGTGTATACCGTGGTCGGAACCGCCCGCAGCCGCGCCTTCCGCGTCCTCTGGATGCTCGAGGAACTCGCCCTTCCCTACCGCCATGTCCCGGCCGCGCCGCAGTCGGTGGCGGCGCTCGCCGTCAATCCCGCGGGCAAGGTGCCGGTCCTTGTGATCACGGGCGAGGGCACGGGCGAGGGCGAGGCGATCACCGATTCGACCGCCATCCTCCAGTTCCTGGCCGACCGCCACGGCGCCCTCACCCACCCCGCCGGGACCCTCGCCCGGGCGCGGCAGGATTCGCTCACCCAGTTCCTCCTCGACGAACTCGACGCCGCCCTCTGGACCGCGGCCCGCCACAGCTTCGTCCTGCCGCCCGAACGGCGGGTGCCGGCGATCAAGGACACGCTGCGCTGGGAATTCGCCCGGAGCCTCGGCCGCCTTGCCGAACGGCTCGGCGAGGGGCCCTTCCTTGCCGGCGCGGCGCCCGGGGTGGCGGACATCATCGCCGGCCATTGCCTCGGCTGGGCGACGACGGCGCGCTTCCCGCCCGGGCCGGCGGCGGTCCAGGATCTCGCCCGGCGGCTGGCGGCGCGGCCGGCCTGGGCGGCGGCCGCCGCCCGCCTCGCGGCGGGCTGAGGGACGCCGCGCCCCCCGGGCCCCGCCGGCCCGGCCGCGACTGCCCTGTCGGGCCGCCGGGAACGGCCGGACGGGGATGCACGCGACCGCCGCTGTCAGCCCTGGCCCGGGGACCGGCGCGCGGACCCCTGTGGCCCCGGCCCTAGAGGGCGCGGTCGCGGATGCGGAGCTGGCGGGCCCGGGCGAGGATCGCGTCCTCGACCGCCCGCACGGTGGCGTCGGGCACGGCCCCGCCGCGGGTCTCGAGCGCGACCTTGAGCGAGCGGGCATCGAGGGCCGGATCCTGGACGTAGACGGTGGCGCGGTAGGCCCGCCCGCCGCCCGGCGGCACGCCGTAGCCCATGACGATGACGCCCGAGAAGGGATCGACCGATTCGACCGGCAGGAAGCTCAGGACCTCGAGCGCGGCGTTCCAGATGTAGCGGTTGACCTCGACGGTGGTGTTGGGGTCGTCGCGATTCTCGAACAGATCCCAGAGCGTCGTCGTGCTTTCGGCCGAGGCGGAGGTGTCCACCTCTTCCTGCGGCGCGCCGTCCGCGGGCCCCGGCGAGCGCCGGAACATGTCGCCAAGCCGGCCGCCGCACCCGGCGGCCGCCAGCACGAGGCCGGCAAGCATCGCAAGGCGCAACGTTTTTCCGACCGTCATCGCGCGGCTCCCGGCAGCCCACGGGAACTTCCTAGCCGAGCGGGCAGGGGCAAACAAGGCCCTCGCGGGGCCCCCCGCCGGCCGGGGCGGGCGCCCCCGCGGCGAGGGGGCGCCCGGCGCCCCCGGCCGGGGCCCCGGCGGCCGCCGCCGCTTGCGCCCCACCCGCGTCCGCTTCCGGGCGCAAGGAGGGCGGGGGCGGGTCGCGGGTGTGGCGCGCCTGCACCATGGCCGGGGCGGCAGCGGCCGCCGACCCGCTTCGCCTTGCAATGTCGGGGTCGGCGGGCGAAACACGATCCAGCCAATCCGGGTCCCTGGGTTGGGCTGCACCTGAGAGACAACGAGGGAAACCGATGAAAAAGCTACTTGTGGCCTCCACCGCGCTGCTGATGACGGCGGGTGCGGCGGCTGCCGACGTCACCGTCGGCGGCAACGGCCGGATGGGCCTCCACTTCGACGGCGAGGACTGGAACTTCACCAGCCGGGTGCGCGTGACCTTCACGCTCTCGGGCCAGACCGACAACGGGCTGAGCTTCG
>JADLCV010000233.1 GCA_020846995.1 Paracoccaceae bacterium | reverse complement strand
CGCGGGTCGGGCATCCCGCGGAAGACCGCGATCAGCGACGGCATCGGCGGGCTCCGCCCGTTCAGGAGTCCCCCAAAGACTCCAGATCACCCGTCAACGCCAGACCAAATCTCAAATGCGGTTCCCCCGGGAGGGCGGCCCTCCGCCCCGAAGGCACCGGCGCGGCCCCCGCGGCCCCGTTCCCCGCGTCGGCGGCCACCCCCGCCCGCGGCCCCGGCCGCCCGGGCGCCCTCGCCTCCCCGCTCCTCGCCCCACCCGGCCGCCGGCGCAGGGCGCCCCGGTCGGGCCTCGCCGCGGCCCGCGCCGCAAGCGAGCGGGAGAAGGGCACCCGGGGCCTCCTTGGGTCTTCCGCCCGGCCGCCGCCTGTGCCATCGTCCCGCCCCGGAGGGACCGCCCGTGCCCCCTGCCGCCTGCCCGCCCGGCGCCGCCCACGCGCAGCCCGGGGGCCGCCCCCCGGGGGCAGGGCCGGGGGCGCGGGCCGGCCCGCCCTGCCCGTCCCTGCCGCGAGGATCGCGCCCGATGCCCCAGTTCATTGCCGCCGACGGCGCCCGCCTCTTCTATCGCGACGGGGGGACCGGCTTTCCGGTCCTCTGCCTCGCCGGGCTCACGCGCTCCTCGCTCGACTTCGACTACCTCGCCCCCCATCTCGCGGGCGTGCGGCTGATCCGGCCCGACTACCGCGGCCGCGGCTGGTCGGAGCGGACGGGGCCGCAAAGCTACACCGTCGCCCGCGAGGCCGCCGACGCGATGGCGCTCCTCGACCATCTCGGCGTTACCCGGGCGGCCGTCCTCGGCACCTCGCGCGGCGGGCTCATCGGCATCTATCTCGCCGCCACCGCCCGCGACCGCATGCTCGGCCTCGCGCTCAACGACATCGGCCCGGTGATCGAGCGGGGCGGGCTCGACAAGATCGCGGCCCTCGTCGGCCTGCCGCCCGTCGCCACGACCCCGGCCGAGGCGGCGGCGACCCTGCGCGACCTCTCGCCGGGCTTCGAGGGCGTTCCGCCGCTCCGCTGGATGGAGGAGGCCGTCCGCCACTTCCACGTCGGCCCCGACGGCCTGCGGCTGACCTACGACCCGGCCCTGCGCGAGCGCTTCCTCGCCGACATCGCCGCCTCGCCGCCCGATCTCTGGCCCATGTTCGACGCCGCCGCGGGCCTGCCGCTGGCGCTGATCTGGGGCGTCAACAGCGACCTCCTGAGTGCCGCGACGGTGGCCGAGATGCGCCGGCGACGGCCCGACATGATCCTCGCCGAGGTGCCGGGGCGGGCCCACATCCCCTTCCTCGACGAGCCCGAGAGCCTCGCCGCGATCCAGCTCTGGCTCGGGCGCATGCGATGACCTCGATCGCCGCCATCGAGGCCGCGGCCCTCCGCCTCCGCGGCCGGGCCCGGACGACGCCGCTTCTCGAAGCCCCGCTCCTCAGCGAGCTGGCCGGCCGCCGGCTCCTCGTCAAGGCCGAGTGCCTGCAGCTCACGGGCTCCTTCACGTTCCGCGGTGCCTGGTCGGCGCTGACGGCCCTTCCTGCGGCCGCGCGGGCGCGGGGCGTGCTCGGCTTCTCGTCGGGCAACCATGCCCAGGGGGTCGCGCTCGCCGCCCGCCTCCTCGGCGTGCCGGCGGCGATCGTCATGCCGCGCGACGCCCCCGCCCCCAAGATCGAGGCGACGCGGGCCTACGGGGCCGAGGTCATCCTCTACGACCGCGCCGGCGGCGAGAGCCGCGAGGCGATCGGCGCCCGCCTCGTCGAGGGGCGCGGCCTTGCCCTCGTGCGCCCTTACGACGACCCCGAGGTGATCGCGGGCCAGGGCAGCTGCGGGCTCGAGATCGCGGCCGAGGCGACGGCGGCGGGGATCGCCGCGGCCGAGGTGCTCGTTCCCTGCGGCGGCGGCGGACTTGCGAGCGGGATCGCGCTCGCGCTCGCGGCCCGCGCCCCGGGGCTGCGCGTGCGCACGGCCGAACCCCTCGGCTTCGACGACACGCTCCGCTCGCTCGCGGCCGGGCGGCGGGTGCAGAACGCGGCCCCCTCGGGCTCGCTCTGCGACGCGATCGTCACCCCCCAGCCGGGCGAGATCACCTTCCCGATCCTCGCGCGCCTCGCCGGCCCCGGCCTTGCCGTCAGCGACGAGGAGGCGCTGCGGGCGATGGCGGTCGCGTTCCGCCACCTCCGCATCGTCCTCGAGCCCGGGGGCGCGGTCGCGCTCGCGGCCGCGCTCGGGCGCGCGGAGGAGCTCGGGACGGGGCCGGTGATCGCCGTCGCCTCGGGCGGCAACGTCGAGCCGGCGCTGTTCGCCGACTGCCTGCGGCGCTACGGCTGAGGATGGCGGGGCGCGCGCGCACGCGTGCTGCCGGCCGGGGACAGGGGAGGACCGGCGATGGAGGCGATCGACCTTGGCGGCATCGTCCATCACGTCCGCGACGAGGGGGCGGGCGCGCCCGTCCTCTTCGTCAATTCGCTCGGCACCGACCTCCGGCTCTGGGACGCGATTCTCCCGCTCCTGCCGGCGGGGCTGCGCCGCATCCGCTACGACAAGCGCGGGCACGGGCTTTCGGACTGCCCGCCGGGCCCCTACCGGATGGCCGAACTCGTCGCCGATGCGGCGGCGCTCCTCGATGCCCTCGCCGTCCGCGGGGCGGTCGTCGTCGGGCTGTCGATCGGGGGCATGATCGCCCTCGGACTTGCCGCGAGTCGCCCCGACCTCGTGCGCGGCGTCGTCTTCTCGAACTCGGCGGCGCGGATCGGTACCCCGGCGCTCTGGGAGGAGCGCCTCGCCCTCCTCGCCGCGGGCGGACTGGCGGCCGTCGCCGAGGCGGCGATGGGGCGCTGGGTCCCCGCCCCCTTCCGGGCCGGGCCGGCGGTCGCCCTCTGGCGCAACATGGTGCTGCGGACCCCGGCCGAAGGCTACGCCGGCGCCGCGGCCGCGATCGCCGGGGCCGACCTCCGGGCCGCCGCGGCCACCCTGCGGCTGCCCTTCCTTGCCGTCGCGGGCGAGGCCGACGCGGCCCTGCCGCCCGCGGTCGTGGCCGCGACCGCGGCCCTCGTGCCGGGCGCGCGCGAGGCCGTGATCGCCGGCGCGGGCCACCTGCCCTGCGTCCAGGTGCCCGAGGCCTACGCGGCGATCCTCAACCCCTTCCTGACCGAGGTCTGTGGCCTCTGACAGCGCCCCGGCCGCAAACCGGCCCCGGCCCCGGCCCGGG
>JADLCV010000232.1 GCA_020846995.1 Paracoccaceae bacterium | reverse complement strand
GGCCGGGGCCGCGGCGCCGGCGGTGCTCGCGGGCGGGGTCGCGGCGGGCGGGGCGGCATCGGTCGCGGTGGCGGTCGCGGCGGGCGCGCCGGCCCCGTCGCCGGCCCCGTCGCCTCCGGCCGGCGTCGCGGCCGGCCCGGCCGGGGCCGCGGCGCCGGCGGTGCTCGCGGGCGGGGTCGCGGCGGGCGGGGTCACGGCCGGCGGGGCGGCGGCGACCGGGGCGGCGGCGGGCGGTGCCGCGGCCGGCGGGGTGGCGGCGGGGGGGGCCGCGGCGGCCGGGCTGTCGGCGGCCGGCACCGGCGGGGCCGGGCGCAGCCAGAGCCAGCCCGCGTATGCGAGCGCCGCCGCCACCGCCACCCCGGCCGCCGCCGCTGCCCCGGCCAGCCCCGGACCGAGCGTCTTCAGGATCGCCATGCCCTTCACCCCCGACGGCGGCGCCCCATGACCCGCGCCGCGCCCCCTGCTTGCCTGCGCGCGCCCCTCCGTCAAGGCCCGCACCCGACCGTGACGGAGAATGTAATCCGTCGGGCCCGCCGCTGTCGCGTCCCCGCCGATCAATTTGCCTCTACCGCGGTCCGGCCGGGCCGGTCGGGCCATGGGCGGGAAGGGCGGCGGCGCGCCGCGCGGCCGTCCCGGCCCGCGCCGCCGCGACCGAGTAGAGCGCCAGCGCGGTCCAGATGAGGGCGAAGGCCGTCGCCTCGACGGCCCCGAAGGGTTCGCCGAGGATCACGACCGCGACCACAAACTGGAGCGTGGGGCTGAGATACTGGCCAAGCCCCATCGCCGCCATGCTGAGGCGCCGCGCGGCGTAGGTGAAGAGGACAAGCGGGACCGCCGTCACCGGCCCCGCGAGAAGAAGGAGGACGGTCGTGCCCGCCTCGGCCCCGAAGCGGGCCGCTTGCCCCAAAGTGTCGCCGCCGACGAGGCCGCCATGGAGGGCCGCGAGCCAGAGGAGCGCGAGGGGGGCGAGAAGGACTGTCTCGGCCGTGACCGAGGCGAGGGCGCCGGCCACGAGCGTTCGCTTGAGAAACCCGTAGGCGGCAAAGCTGAAGGCGAGCGCGAGGCCGATCCAGGGCACCGCGCCCGCCCCGAGGGCGAGGAGCGAGACCGCGGCCGCCGCCAGCGCGACCGCGGCCGCCTGCGCCCGGTCCATCCGCTCGCCGACGAAAAGGACGCCGAGCGCCACCGACAGGAGGGGGTAGATGTAGTAGCCAAGGCTCGACTGGCGCACCTCGCCCCACTGCACGGCGAGGAGGTAGACGAACCAGTTGAAGCCGAGCGCCAGGGCCGCGAGGAGGACGCGCGCGAGCGTCGGCCGGGCAAGGAGGCGCAGGGCCGCCCCGAGCCGGCCGCGGGCGACGGCGAGGGCGAGAAAGAAGAGAAGCGACCAGATCACCCGGTGGGCGAAGAGCTCGACCGGCGGCACATGGTTGAGGAGGCGGACGAAGAGGGGGCCCGCGCCCCAGACGGCGCAGGCCGCGACGAGGGCGAGAAGCCCCCCGAGCGTCTCTCCCACGGCCCCGCCCCCGGGCGCGGGGGCCGCGTCCGCCGGCGGCAGGGCGCGCGCCCTCCCGCGCGCCTCAGAGCCCGGCCGCGACCGCCTCCCAGTTCACCAGCCGGTCGAGGAAGTTCGCGAGATAGGCCGGCCGGCGGTTGCGGAAGTCGATGTAGTAGGAATGCTCCCAGACGTCGCAGCCGAGAAGCGCCTTCTGGCCGAAGCAGAGCGGGTTCACCCCGTTCTCGGTCCGCGTCACCTTGAGGCTGCCGTCCCTGTCGCGGACGAGCCAGCACCAGCCCGAGCCGAACTGGGCCGCCCCGGCCGCCGCGAACTCGTCCCTGAACTTCTGGACCGTGCCGAAGGAGGCGGTCAGCGCCCGCTCGAGCGCGCCCGGCATCCCCTTGGTCGCGGCCGCACCCATCCAGCCCCAGAACATCGTGTGGTTCCAGTGCTGGGAGGCGTTGTTGAAGATCCCCGACTGGGCGACGGCGCCCGCCTGGTAAGTGCCGGCGACGATCGCCTCGAGGGCCTTGCCCTCCCAGGGCGTCCCGGCGACGAGCTTGTTGCCGTTGTCGACATAGGCCTTGTGGTGGATGTCATGGTGGAACTCGAGCGTCTCCCGCGACATCCCGAGGGGGGCGAGGGCGTCATGGGCGTAGGGCAGGTCGGGCAGGGTGAAAGCCATCGGCGGACTCCTTCAAGAAAGACGCATCGTTTCATCAGCTATAAGGGCTCGCCGGCCGCGAAGGTCAAGCCCCGGGCGGGTAGAGGCCGCTCGCGCCGCCGGTCACGGCGCCCGCGAGAAGCTCCCCGGCATAGGCCGCGACCGAGCGGGCGACGGCGATGCGGAAGACCCCCGGTGTCTCCATCCAGAGGGCGGCGGCGACCTGGGAGAGGCGGGTGCGACGGAAGTCGCCCGGGCCGAAGGCGGAGGGGGCGAGATCGACGGGAACGAGGCGGGCGAGCGCCTCGCGCGCCCCCGGCCCCTCGAGGGCGAAGAGGATGCGGAGGTCGGAGACCTCGGCGACCAGCGCCCCGGCCTCGCCGAGCCGGGCCCGGAGCCCCTCCGCGACCGCCGCCGCCTCGGCCCGGGGCACGAGGAGGAGGAGTTCGTCGGGCGCCATCCAGGCCGCCTGTCCGCGCGCGCCGCGAAGGATCCGGCGCCCGGGGGGCAGGGCGAGGCCGGCGGCGGCGAGGGCGGGCGCGACCTCGGGCCGGGCGAGGTCGGCCTTCAGCGCCACCATGCCCGCGGCCGGCAGGCGGGCGTGGGTCGCGAGGGGGGCCGGGGGCTCAGCCATCGAGGCGCTCCCCCTCGGGGTCCCAGAAGCAGGGCGCGACGATCTCGGCCGCCAGCACGCGACCCCCGATGGTGGGGAAGGACAGGCGTTCGCCCATCCGCTCGGGCCCGGCCCGGACGAGGCCGAGGGCGATGCCGCGCCCGAGCGTGGGCGAGAAGTAGCTCGACGTCACCCGTCCCTCGGTCAGGCGCTGGCCGTTGGCGTTGCGCCCCTCGAGGGCGGCATAGGCGCCCTCGGGCAGGACGGCGCCGCCCTCCGCCCGCAGCCCGACCAGCCGCCAGCGGTCGGGAAGGACAAGGTGGGCCCGCTCCATCCCCCGCTTGCCGAGGAAGTCGGCCTTCCGCGCCGGGATCATCCGCCCGAGCCCGAGGTCGCGGGGAGTGACCGTGCCGTCGGTCTCGTCGCCGACGATGACATAGCCCTTCTCGGCCCGCAGCACATGCATGGCCTCGGTGCCGTAGGGGGCGACGCCGAGATCCTCGCCGGCCGCGAGGAGGCGCTCCCAGAGCCCCGGCCCCTCGCCCGCCGCCACCGCGATCTCGAAGGAAAGCTCGCCCGAGAACGAGATGCGGAAGACGCGGGCGGGGATGCCGGCCAGCCGGCCCTCGGCCCAGGTCATGAACGGCAGGGCCGCCCGGGTGACGTCCATGCCGCCCAGCCGCTCGAGGAGGGTCCGCGCCCGCGGCCCGGCGACCGCGATCTGGGCGAACTGCTCGGTCAGGTTCAGCGTCCTCACCTTCCAGTCCCACCACTCGGTCTGGAGCCATTCCTCCATCCAGCCGTGGATGCGGTCGGCGCCGCCGGTCGTCGTGTGGCAGAGGAAGGTCTCGGGGCCGAGCCGCGCCACCACCCCGTCGTCGGTGACGAAACCCTGCTCGTTGCACATGACCCCGTAGCGGCAGCGGCCGACGGCGAGGGTGCTCATCATGCCGACGTAGAGCATGTCGAGGAAGCGGCCGGCATCGGGCCCGGCGACGAGGATCTTGCCGAGCGTCGAGGCATCGAGGAGGCCCGCGCGCTCGCGCACGGTGCCGACCTCGCGCGCGACCGCGGCGGCGGCCGTCTCGCCCGGCCGTGGGTAGGCCCAGGGTCGCCGCCAGAGGCCCACGGGCTCCCACAGGGCGCCGCGGGCCGCGTGCCAGTCGTGCAGGGGCGTCATCCGCACGGGCTGGAACAGCTCCCCCCTGGCCTCGCCGGCAAGCGCGCCGATCGTCACCGGCACGAAGGGCGGCCGGAAGGTCGTCGTGCCGACCTCGGCCATCGCCACCCCGCGGGCGGCGGCGAGCACGGCGATGCCGGCGACGTTGGCGAGCTTGCCCTGGTCGGTGGCCATGCCGAGGGTCGTGTAGCGCTTGGCGTGCTCGACGCTCGTGTAGCCTTCGCGGGCGGCGAGTTCGAGGTCGGCGACCTTGACGTCGTTCTGGAAGTCGAGGAAGGCCCGGGCCCGCAGCCGCGGGCCGGCGGCGAGGGGCAGCATGGCGACGCCGCGCGGGGGCACCCGCTCCGCGGCCGCGGCCGCGGGGGGGGCGCCCGGGGGAAGGGCCAGGGCCGCGCGGAGCGCGCGATCGGCATCGGCGAGGGCGGCCGCGAGGTCGGGTGCGCCCGCCGCCGCCCCGACCGCGACCGCCATCGGCCGGCCGTCGGCGCCCCGCGGCGGGCGGGCGGGATCGGGGCGAAAATGGTCCTCGCCCGCGTCCCAGAGGAGGCCGCCGCCCGGCTGCGACCAGAGATGGACGGAGGGCGACCAGCCCCCCGACATCGCCACCGCGTCGCAGGCGATCCACTCGCCCCTCGTGCCCTCGCCCGCGACGGGCGCGAGCAGCGCGCCCCGGACCGCCCGGCCGCCGGCCACGCGGGCGAGGCAGGCCCCGTCCGCGACCCGGATGCCGAGGGCGCGGGCCTCGGCCGCGAGCGCCCCGCCCCCGCCCGGGCGGATGTCGGCCACGACCGGCACCGCGATGCCGGCCCGGGCCAGCAGGATCGCCGTCCGGTAGGCATCGTCGCAGCCGGTGACGACGGCGACGCGCCGGCCCGGCACGACCGCCCAGTTGACGAGATAGTCGCGCACCGCCCCCGCCAGCATCACCCCCGGCAGGTCGTTGCCGGCGAAGGGGAGCGGCCGCTCGAAGGCACCGCCGGCGACGACCGTGAGCCCGGCCCGGACGCGCCACAGCCGCCGCCGCGGGCCGCCGCCCTCGCCCTCGCCCTCGGGCCGCTCCTCGGCGAGGAGATAGCCGTGGTCGTGGAGCGCGACGACCGTCGTGCGGGCCCGGAGGGTGACGTTGGGCAGGCGGGCGAGGTCCGCGACCGCGGCCGCGACCCAGGCCGCCGGAGCGAGGCCCGCGACCGCCT
>JADLCV010000231.1 GCA_020846995.1 Paracoccaceae bacterium | reverse complement strand
GCACCGCCCGCCTCCTCGGCCTGCCCGCGGGCTGGCGGCTCGGCATCGTGCCGGCCTCCGACACCGGGGCGGTCGAGATGGCGCTGTGGTCGCTCCTCGGGGCCCGGGGGGTCGAGGTCCTGGCCTGGGAAAGCTTCGGCGAGGGCTGGGTCGGCGATGTCGTCAGCGAACTGAAGCTTGACGCCACCGTCCGCCGCGCCCCCTACGGGCGGATCGTCGATTTCGCCTCCGTCGATTTCGACCGCGACGTCGTCTTCACCTGGAACGGCACCACCTCGGGGGTGCGGGTGCCCGCGGGCGCCGTGATCCCCGGGGACCGGCAGGGCCTGACGATCTGCGACGCGACCTCGGCCGCCTTCGCGATGGACCTGCCCTGGACGCGGCTCGACGTCACCACCTTCTCCTGGCAGAAGGTCCTCGGGGGCGAGGCGGGGCACGGCATGATCGTGCTCTCGCCGCGGGCGGTCGCCCGCCTCGAGGGCTGGACGCCGCCCTGGCCGGTGCCGAAGATCTTCCGCCTGACCGCCCGGGGAAGGCTGGCCGAGGGCATCTTCGCCGGCGAGACGATCAACACCCCGTCGATGCTCTGCGTCGAGGACTGGCTCGCGGCGCTCGACTGGGCCGAGGCGATCGGCGGCCTGCCGGCGCTGATCGGGCGGGCCGAGGCCAACGCCCGCCTCGTCCGCGACTTCGTGGCGGCGCGGGACTGGATCGCCGACCTCGCCGAGGATCCCGCCACCGCCTCGACGACGAGCGTCTGCCTGCGCTTCACCGACCCCGCCATCGCCGATGCCGCGGGTTTCGCTGCGGCGGTGGCGAAGCGGCTCGAGGCCGAGGGCGTGGCGCTCGACGCCGGCGCCTACCGCGACGCCCCGCCGGGCCTGCGCATCTGGTGCGGCTCGACGGTCGAGGCGGCCGATGTCGCGGCCCTCCTGCCCTGGATCGAATGGGCCTACCGCGCCGAGCGCGCGGGCACGCCTGCCGCAGCCTGACCCTCCCCCGCCGACCGCTGGCGCCCTCCGCCCCGGGCGCCCCTTCCGCCCCAGCCCCCGAAGGATGAAGCCCATGGCACCGAAGGTGCTCGTCTCCGACGCGCTTTCCGAAACCGCCGTCGAGATCTTCCGCGACCGCGGCATCGAGGTCGACTACCGGCCTGCCCTCGGCAGGGACCGCGAGGCCCTTGCCGCCGCCGTCGCCGACTGCGACGGCCTCGCCATCCGCTCGGCCAGCAAGGTCACGGCCCGCCTCCTTGCCGCCGCGCCGCGGCTGCGGGTTATCGGCCGGGCCGGGATCGGGGTCGACAACGTCGATGTCGCCGAGGCCACGCGCCGCGGTGTCATCGTCATGAACACACCCTTCGGCAACTCGATCACCACCGCCGAGCACGCCTTGGCGATGATGTTCGCGATCGCCCGCCAGATCCCCGAGGCCGACGCCTCGACCCGCGCGGGCCGCTGGGAGAAGAACCGCTTCATGGGGGTCGAGCTCTTCAACAAGACCCTTGGCGTCATCGGCTGCGGCAACATCGGCTCGATCGTCGCCGCCCGGGCGCTCGGGCTGCACATGAAGGTCCTCGCCTACGACCCCTTCCTGTCGGAGGAGCGCGCGACCGCCCTCGGCGTCGCCCGGGTCGAGCTTGACGAACTCCTGGCACGGTCGGACTTCATCACCCTCCACGTGCCGCTGACCGACAAGACCCGCAACATCCTCTCGGCCGGGGCGCTGGCGCGGACGCGCCGGGGCGTGCGCATCGTCAACTGCGCCCGCGGCGGGCTGATCGACGAGGCGGCGCTCGCCGCGGCGCTCGCCTCGGGCCAGGTCGCGGCCGCCGCCCTCGACGTCTTCGAGGTCGAGCCGGCGACCGACAACCCCCTCTTCACGCTCCCGAACGTCGTCTGCACCCCACATCTCGGCGCCGCCACCACCGAGGCCCAGGAGAACGTGGCCCTCCAGATCGCCGAGCAGATGGCCGACTACCTGCTCACCGGGGCGGTGCAGAACGCGCTCAACATGCCCTCGGTCACGGCCGAGGAGGCCAAGGTCATGGGCCCCTGGCTGCGCCTTGCCGGCTATCTCGGCGCCTTCGTCGGCCAGGCGACCGAGGAGCCGGTCCGGGCCATCAACCTCCTCTGCGACGGGGTCGTGGCAGAGATGAACGTCGCCGCGCTGGCGGCGGCGGCGATCGCGGGCGTCATGCGTGCGACCAACCCCGACGTCAACATGGTCTCGGCCCCGGTCGTGGCCCGCGACCGCGGCATCCTGCTCTCGACCACGCGCCAGGAGAAGGCGGGGGTCTTCGACGGCTACCTCAAGCTGACCGTCGTCACCGACCGCCTCGAGCGCTCGATCGCCGGGACGGTGTTTTCGGACGGCAAGCCGCGCTTCATCCAGATCAAGGGCATCAACATCGACGCCGAGATCGGCCGCCACATGCTCTACACCACCAACGCCGACGTCCCTGGCATCATCGGCGTGCTCGGCACGACCATGGGCCGCAACGGGGTCAACATCGCCAACTTCACGCTCGGGCGGACGGCGCCCGGCGAGGACGCGATCGCGCTTCTCTACCTCGACGCGCCGGTGCCGGCGAAGGTGCTGGCCGAGCTTGCGGCGACCGGGCTCTTCCGCCAGATCCGGCCGCTCGAGTTCGAGGTCGCCTGATGCGCAGCTACGCGGTCGGCGACGTCCACGGCCAGCGCGCACGCCTTGCCGCCGCGCATGCCCTGATCGCCGCCGACCGCGCCCGGACCGGCGATGCCGAGGCGCCGGTGATCCACCTTGGCGACCTCGTCGACCGCGGGCCCGACTCGGCGGGGGTGATCGACGACCTCCTCGCCGGCCTCGCCGCCGGGGCGCCCTGGCTCGTCCTCAAGGGCAACCACGACCGGCTGTTCGAGGGCTACCTCGACGATCCCTTCGGGCCCGCGGGTGCCTTCGCCCCAGCCCACGCCTGGCTCAACCCCGGCATCGGCGGGGCGGCGACGCTCGCGTCCTACGGCCTCCATGCCGCGGGCGACCGGCCGCTCGTGCCGGTGCACGCCGAGGCGGTGGCGCGGGTGCCGCCGGCCCACCGCGCCTTCCTCGCCGGCCTGCCGCTCTGGCACCTCCGGGGCGCGGTCCTGTTCGTCCACGCCGGCATCCGGCCGGGCGTGCCGCTCGCCCGCCAGCGCGAGGATGACCTCCTCTGGATCCGCGAGGACTTCCTCGGCGACGACGGCGACCACGGCCCGCTCGTCGTCCACGGCCACACCGCCGTGGCGGCGCCCGAGCACCACGGCAACCGTGTCAACATCGATACCCGCGCCGGCTACGGCGGGCCGGTCACGGCGGTCGTGATCGAGGGGCGCGAGGTCTTCGTGCTCGGCCCCGGCGGGCGCCGGCGCCTTGCCCCCCCTCAGTTGAGGTAGCGGCCGATCACGCGCAGGAAGACGTCGGGCACCTCGTCGAGCGTGTAGGCCATCGGCCGGTTCACCACCGCCATGCCGATGAGGCCGGCGGCGACCATGACGAGGATGGCCGCGGCCCGCGGCGGCCGGCCGTCGGTGAAGGCCGAGAGGATCGCCGGGATGGCGAGCAGCCCGAGCAAGATGCCGATGACGAGAAGAAGGTCGGGGTCCATCCGTTCCTCCGCCGGCCCGCCCGTCCGGGCCGCGACGTCTATTCGGGGTCGGTGCGGTAAATAAGCCGTTCCTCGCAGGGGGCGACGCGCAGGATGTTGGTCGATCCGGGCATGTTGAAGGGGATACCCGCGGTGACGACGATGCGGTCGGCCTCGGTCGCGAAGCCGTGCTCGCGGGCCGCCCGGGCGGCGTTGACCACGGCCTGCTTGAAGCGGCCGAGCTCGGCCGTGACCTCGCAGTGGGCGCCCCAGATCAGGCACATGCGGCGGGCGATGTGAAGGAAGGGGGTGAGGGCGATGATCGGCACCCGCGGCCGCTCGCGGGCGACGAGCGAGACCGTGGTGCCCGAATGGGTGAAGCAGCAGATGGCGCGGACGTCGGTCGTCTCGGCGATCTCGCGGGCGGCGGCGACGATCGCGTCGGCGACGCTCGCGCCCTTGGCCTGGCGCGAGGCCTCGATGATCTCGGTATAGGTGGGGTCGCGCTCGACCTCCCGGGCGACGGCGTCCATCGTCCGCACGGCCGCGACGGGATGGCGCCCGGCGGCCGATTCGGCCGACAGCATCACCGCGTCGGCGCCCTCGTAGATCGCCGCCGCCACGTCCGAGACCTCGGCCCGCGTCGGCATCGGGCTCTCGATCATGCTCTCGAGCATCTGGGTCGCGACGATCACGGGCTTGGCGGCCGCCCGGCAGGCTCGCAACAGCCGCTTCTGGATCGGCGGCACATGCTCCACGGGAAGCTCGACACCAAGGTCGCCGCGCGCCACCATGATGCCGTCGGCGGCGGCGAGGATCTCGGCAAAGACCCCGACCGCGGCCGGCTTCTCGATCTTGGCGATGATCGCCGCGCGGCCGGAGACGAGCGCCCGCGCCTCGGCCACATCCTCGGGGCGCTGGACGAAGGACAGCGCGATCCAGTCGACCCCGAGGCCGCAGGCAAAGACGAGGTCGGCGCGGTCCTTCTCCGACAGCGCGGCAAGCGGGAGGACGGCGTCGGGCACGTTCACCCCCTTGCGGTTCGAGAGCGTGCCCCCCGCCGTCACCGTGCATTCGGCGAAATCGGGCCCGCAGGCCTCGACCCGCAGGCGGATCTTGCCGTCGTTGACGAAAAGCCGCGACCCCGGGCCGAGGACGGCGAAGATCTCGGGGTGGGGCAGGCAGACCCGGCGGAGATCGCCCTCGGCGGGGTCGAGGTCGAGGCGGAAGGGCGCGCCCTCGGCCAGTTCGGCCGCGCCACCGGCAAAGGTCCCGACGCGCAGCTTCGGCCCCTGAAGGTCGGCGATCACCGCCACCGGGCGGCCGGTCGCGGCCTCGACCTCGCGCACGTGCGTCAGGCGGCGGGCGATGTCGGCATGGGTGCCGTGGCTCATGTTCAGCCGGAAGACGTCGGCGCCGGCCTCCCAGAGCGCGCGGACGGTCTTGTAATCGTCCGAGGCCGGGCCCAGGGTGGCCACGATCTTGACCTTGCGCAACCGCCGCATGCCCGCCGTCCCCTCGCCGTCCCCCGCGCCCGGGTGCCGCCCGTGCGCGCCCGCGCCTTCTATGGCCGATCGCGCCCGCGCCGGCAACCGTTACCGCTATCGGCGGGCGCCGGCCGGGGCATGAGTGCCTCCTTCCGCATCGAGGGGGCGGGGCGCCCGGGCCGCTGGCTCGTCACCTGCGACCATGCGAGCAACCGCGTCCCCGAGGAACTCGGCGGCAGCCTCGGACTTCCGGCGGCCGAGATGGCGCGCCACATCGCCTGGGACGTCGGCGCGGCCGGGGTGGCGCGCCGGCTGGCGGCGCGCCTTGCCGGGCCGGCCGTCCTCTCGACCTTCTCGCGCCTCGTCATCGACCCCAACCGGGGCGAGGACGACCCCACGCTCCTCATGCGCCTCTACGACGGCACCGTGATCCCGGCCAACCGCGACGCCGGCGCCGACGAGGTCGCGCGCCGGCTCGCGCGCTACTGGCGGCCCTACCACGCCGCCGTCGCCCGCCTTGCCGCCCGCCGCGCCGACACCGTGATCTGCGCCGTCCACAGCTTCACCCCCCGCCTCAACGGGCGGGCGCCGCGGCCCTGGCACGTCGGCATCCTCTACGATCCCGCCGACGACCGCCTGGCGCGGCCGCTCCTCGCCCGGCTCAGGGCCGTGGCCGGTCTCTGCGTCGGCGAGAACGAGCCCTATGCCGGCCATCTTCCGGGCGACGCCATCGACCGCCACGCCCTCGCCCACGGCCGGCCCAACGTGCTGGTCGAACTCCGCAACGACCTCGTCGCCACGCCGGCGACGCAGCGGGCCTGGGCCGACCGCCTCGCGCCCCATCTTGACGCGGCCCTCGCGGCGGCGGAATCCTGAGGGCGCGCCCGCCGGGGGGCCCGGCGGGGAGCAAGGGGGGACGAGGGGATGGGCGAGCGGATGGCGGCGGCCAGCGGCGGCCCCCGGGTGGCCGGCCGGCGCCGGGGCGGCTGAGCGGCCATGCGGGCGCCCGAAGCCCTTTCGGCCTTCGTCCGCGAGGCCGTCGCCCTCGGCCGGTCCGAGGCCGAGATCGGCGCCGCACTGGCGACGGCGGGCTGGTCGCGGGCAGAGATCGCCGCCGGCCTTGCCGCCTGGGACCGCGCGGCGGGCCTGCCGCCGGTGCCGCGGCCGCGGGCGGCCGCCTCGCCGGGCGAGGCCCTTGCCCATCTCGTGCTGTTCGTCGCCCTCGGCATCGTCGCCTTCAACCTCTGGCTCGTCGGGCTCGCGCTCATCGACCGCTTCGTGCCCGATCCGCTCGACCCCGGCCTCGACGTCGGCCGGAGCGACGTGCGCTGGGCGGTGGCGGGGCTGGCCGTGGCCTGGCCGCTCTGGGCCGCGCTGACCCTGCGCCTCGCTCGCGCCGAGGGTGCCGACCCCGGCCGGCGCCGCTCGCCGGTCGGGCGCTGGCTGACGGCAGCGGCGCTCTTCCTCGCCGCGGTGACGATCGTCGGCGACCTCATCGCCGTCCTCGCCCGCTTCCTCGACGGCGAGCTCACGGCCCGCTTCCTTGCCAAGGCGGTGCTGGTCGCGGCCCTCGCCGGGGCGGTCTTCCTCCTTTACACGGGCAGTCTCGACGGCGAGGCCCCGCCGTGACCCCGGCCCGCGCCCGTGCCGCCGTCACCGTCTCGGGCGTCGTCGTCGCCGCCGTCGCCGTGGTCGCGCTCGGGGTCTTCGGCGGCCCTGGCGAGGCGCGGCGGGCCGAGCGCGACAGCCGTCGCCTCGAGCACCTGTCCGAGATCGTCGCCGCGGTCACCTGCCACGTCCGCGCCGGCGCCGACCCCGCGCGCCCGGCGGCGCTCGTCGAGATCACCGCGGCCTGTCTTGCCCCGACGCGGGCGGCCGCGTTCGTCGATCCCTTGACGGGCGCGGCCTACCCTCTCGACTATCCCGATGCCGGGACGGTCCGCGTCTGCGCCACGCTCGAGCGGCCGGAACCGCGGCCGTGGATGGCCCCGGCCTTCGACGCCGCGACGGGCTGTCTTGCTGCCGCCCTGACCGCAGGGGCGGCGGGCTAGGGCCGGGCCCGATCCGGCGAACGCCGCCCCCCGGAGGGCACCGGGGGGGCACCACCGGCCCATGCGGCCGGCACGGCGGGCGCCGGCCCTCCCCCCCCCGGAGGGCGGGTGCGGGGCGCGCGCCCCCCGCGGGCAGGACTGCCGGCGGACGGACGGCCCGGTCGTCGGGTGCACCGGGGCGCCGCGACGGCCGGGCCGGAACCTCCCCTCAGAGCGCGAGGAGGTAGAGCCAGGCGGTGGCGAGGGCGCCGGCGATCCAGAGGAGGCTGCGCAACCAGGGCGTGCCGGCGACGTAGACGACCACATAGGCGATGCGGGCGACGAGAAACACCTGGGCCGCAAGGAGCGAGGAGGCCGAGAGGCCGCCCTTCGCCGACAGCAGAAGCACCGCCGGGGCGAAGAGCGCGAGCGCCACGACCGAGTTCAGCTGTGCCCGCTCGAGCCGGCCGGCGGTGCCGGTCAGCGGGGGCATGTCGTCCCGCGGCCCGGCGAGGGTGGCAAGGCCGACCTGCCCGGCGGCGGCCAGAACCTGGGCCAGGATGACGACGATCACCCAGAGCCCGTAGAGCGCGAGGATCGTCAGTTCGCTGGACATTCCTTCCTCCCCTGGGGATGGCGATGGGCCCCCAGTCTAGAGCGGCATCCGGTTCCGTGGAAGCGCTCGGTGCGCCCGGCATCCGCGGCACCGGGGGCAGGGAGCGCGGGCGGGACCGGCCATGCCTGCCCGCGGGGCCGGTCGGGCACGGCCCGGATCGGCCCGCTGGGCCGGGGGAGGGGAAGGGACGTCCGAGGGGCCGGTCCGTCCGCTCGGGCCCCGCGCCCCGGGGCAGATCCCCTTCCGGCGGAATGGCGGCCCCCGGGGCGTCCGTGCCGCATCGGCCCCGGGGATCGCCTGCCCGCGAAGGGGAAGCGCGGCGGCGGGCGGGGTCAGGGCGGGGGCGGCCGGCGCAGGTTCCTGCGCACGCGGAGCAGGATCGCGGCGTGCAGGGCGAGGGCCGCAAGCGGCGCTGCGACCGCGAGCGCCGGCCCGGCCCCGACCCGGGCGGCGGCGAGGGTGGCGAGGCCGAGCGGCAGGAGAAGCACGAGCGCGGTCCCGAGCCCGGGGTTGTAGCGGCGCAGGCGGATCGCCGGGAGGAGGTGGAGGAGGGCGTTGACGACGAGGAGCCAGCCGGCGACGAGCGCCCAGCCCGGGCCGGCGGCGGCGACCAGCCAGACGACGCCCGCGAGCAGCGCCCAGACCCCGAGGATGTTGATCCAGAAGACCTCGGCCCGGCTCAGCGCCCCGGGGTGATGGACGAGGGCGACGACGAAGCGGCGGAAGCGGTCGTCGTCGTGCTCCTCCCACTGGTGGAGCATGTAGGCGGGCAGGCAGAGCCAGGCGAGCCAGAAGGCGGCCGGCCGGCCGGCCCCGGCGAGGGGCGCGAGGGCGACGAGGAGCGGGGCGGCGAGCGCCCCGCCGTAGACCCACCGGCCGGCCAGCCGTCCGAAGGGGCCGTCGCCCGACATCGGGACCACCCTTTCCGCTGCGGGGACGCGCCCGGCGCCGCCGGGCGCGCCCGGTGTCACAGGTCCATGAGCAGGCGGCGGGGATCCTCGAGCGCCTCCTTGACGCGGACAAGGAAGGTCACCGCGCCCTTGCCGTCGACGATGCGGTGGTCGTAGGAGAGGGCGAGATACATCATCGGGCGGATGACGATCTCGCCCTTCACCACCACCGGGCGGTCCTCGATCTTGTGCATGCCGAGGATGCCCGACTGCGGCGGGTTGAGGATCGGCGCCGACAGGAGCGAGCCGTAGACGCCGCCGTTCGAGATCGTGAACGATCCCCCCTGCATCTCGGCCAGCGCGAGCTTGCCGTCGCGGGCGCGCAGGCCGAGTTCGGCGATCTTCTTCTCGATGGCGGCGAAGGAGAGGCGGTCGGCGTCGCGCACCACCGGCACCACGAGCCCCGT
>JADLCV010000230.1 GCA_020846995.1 Paracoccaceae bacterium | reverse complement strand
CGTCTGGCCCTCGGCGAAGGAGGGGAAGGTCGCGTTGACGCCCGCGCAACTGTCGATGCTCCTGGAGGGGATCGACTGGCGGGCACCACAGCGGATCTGGCGGCCCTTGGCGGCGGGATAGTCCACCAGCACTGCAATCAATGATTCCCACAAGGAATCCCGTGGGATAGACTTGTCCCATGCTCGATCGAACCCTGCCCCTGCCGGAAGACCCCGAGGAGCGGCGCAGCTTCACCGCGCGGCTTCTGGCCGAGGTCAAGGCGCAGGCGATCCTGATCGAGAAGCTGCGCCATCAACTTGCCGGACACCGGGCGCAGCGGTTTGGCGCGTCGTCCGAGACCGCCGAGCAGCTGCAGCTCGCCCTGGAGACCAGCGAGCTCGCCGCCGCCGCGATGACGGCGCGCATGAAGCTGCCCGACATCGAGGAGAAGGACAGACCCAGGCGCCGCGTTCGCCATCGGGCTCGAACCGATGGCGCCTCGATGGCTCACCCCGGACCACATCCCGCGGATGGAAGTGGAACTGACCCCCGGTGCCGACACTTGCGCCGATTGCGGCGGCCGCCTGCGCCGGATCGGCGAGGACGTCACCGAGGAACTGGAATACGTCCCCGGCCCCTCGCCATTGTCCTCGGACCAATGGCGGTCAATGGCTCGACATCGTGAACCGGATCGTCCGGCCGCGCCTGACCTGCGCCTGCTGCGAGCGCTTCGTCCAGGCCCCGCTGCCCTCGCGGCCCATCGAGCGCGGCCGTCCGGGGCCGGGCCTGCTCGCTCATGTGCTGGCCAGCAAGCATGCCGACCATCTGCCCCTCTATCGCCAGAGCCGGATCTTCGAGCGCGAAGGTCTCGACCTCGACCGTTCCACACTGGCCGACTGGGTCGGCAAATCCACCGCCCTGCTGGAGCCCCTGGCCGACGCCATCGGCCGCCATGTCCTGTCGGCCGAGGCGATCTTCGCCGATGACACGCCCGCCCAGATGCTCGCGCCCGGCACCGGCAAGACCCGGACGGCACGGCTCTGGACCTATGCCCGCGACGAGCGCCCCTGGGGCGGCGATGCGCCAGCGGCCGCCTGGTATCGCTTCTCCGGCGACCGCAAGGGCCAGCACCCGAAGGATCACCTCGCCCGCTACCGCGGCTGGATGCATGCCGATGGCCATGCCGGGTTCGAGGACCTCTATCGTTCCGGGGTGATCCGCGAGGTCGCCTGCATGGCCCATGTGCGGCGCAAGTTCGTCGACATCCACCGGGCTCAGGGCTCACCCATCGCCGAAGAGGCCATCGGCCGGATCGCCCAGCTCCATGCCGTCGAGACGAAGGCCAGGGGCTCGCCACCGGACCGCCGCGCCGACCTGCGACGCGCCCATGCCGCCCCGGTCCTCGACGATCTGGAACGCTGGCTGGCCATGCAACTCACCCCGATCCCGGGCAAATCCCCGCTCGCGGCGGCCATCCGCCATGCCCTCGCCCGCATGGAGCGCCCGCGCCCCTATCGCGACAACGGCAACCCGGAACTCGACAATGATCCGGCCGAACGCGGCATGCGCGCCATCGCCCTCGAGCCGCAGGAACGACCTCTTCGTCGGCTCCGAGGCGGGCGGCAAGGCCGCCGCCATCGCCGACACCCCGATCGAAACCGCCAAGCTCAACGCCGTCGATCCCCACCCCTGGCTCGCCGGCACCCTCGCCCGCATCCCGGACCACAAGATCACCAAGGTGGACGACCTGCTCCCCTGGCGCTGGACCGCGTAGCGGTCAGGACGGACGGTTACGCCCCGCCCGGTGCCCGGCCGCACGCGGACGGGGCGGCGGCACGCCCGGCACGGCGCGACGCCCGCGGGCGAATGGCCGGAAGGAGGGGCGGCGCACGACGCGAGGTCCCCGCGCCGGGGGCGGCGCCGCGGGGGCGTCCCGTCCGCCGGGGCGGGTCCGGTCGGGAGGCGGCAGTCGCGCCCTCAGCGGCGGCGCGGCACCGGCGCGATTTCGGCGAGGATCGCCGCGGCGGCGGCGCCCGGGTCGGCGGCGGCGGTGATCGGGCGGCCGACGACGATGTGGTCGGCGCCGGCGGCAAGGGCCGCGGCCGGGCAGGCGGTGCGCTTCTGGTCGCCGGCCGCCGCGCCGGCGGGCCGCACGCCGGGGCAGACGATCAGCCGCCCCTCGACCTCGGGCAGGGCGCGCAGCATCGCCGCCTCCCGGGGGCTGGCGATGACCCCGTCGGCGCCGGCGAGACAGGCCGCGAGGGCCCGCGCGGCGACGATCTCGGCCATCTCGCCCGGCCGCACGAGGGCGGCATCGAGGTCGGCGCGGTCGAGCGAGGTCAGGACCGTGACGGCGAGGATCCGCGTCCGCGCCCCCCCGCGCCCCGCGGCCGCCGCCCGCACCACATGCGGGTCGCCGTGGACGGTGAGGAAATCGACGCCCGTGCGGGCGAACGCGCGCACCGCCGCCTCGACCGTGGCGCCGATGTCGAAGAGCTTGAGGTCGAGGAAGACGCGGGCGCCCTCCTCCTCGCGAAGCGCCCGGGCAAGGTCGAGCCCGCCGCCCGCCAGCATGCCGAGCCCGATCTTGTAAAAGCCGATCGCCGCCCCCAGCCGCCGGGCGAGGGCGCGGCCGGCGTCGGCGTCGGCGCCGTCGAGGGCGACGATCAGCCGGTCGTCGGCCATGTCCGCCACAACGCCGCCCCGTTCCGGCGGGCCATCAGTTGCCGCCGCGGATCGCGTCGGCGAGCAGCCGCACGAGCGTCGCCTCGTCGACATAGCCGGTCACGGTCAGTCCGCGGTCGCGCTGGTAGCGCCGGATCGCCCGCCGCGTGTGGTCGTCGAAGGTGCCGTCGACACTCCCCGGCTGGAGCCCGAGGAGGTTCAGCCGCTGCTCGATCAGCCGCCGCGTGAACGAGGTCAGCCCCAGCGCCGCCTCGGCCTGCCGGGCGGCCTCGATGACGTCGGAATCGCGCTGGTCGGCCTCGATCTCGGCGATCCGGGCCCGCGCCGCGGCGACGAAGGCGCCCTGCGGGAAGTCCTGGAGGTAGCGGTTGTAGGCGGCGATCGTGTCGGCGCCGCGGGCGGTATCCCAGGCGGCGCGGTCGGCGGCGGCGGCGCGCTGGCGGCGCTCGTCCTCGATCGCGGACAGGCGGGCCCGGGCCACGTCGGCGAAGAGCCCGTCGGGATAGCGTTCGAGATAGGCCCGCAGCCCCGCCTCGGTGCCGGTCGCGCCCGTCTCCTGCCAGTAGGCGCGGTCGCGGCGCTCCTCCTCGAGCTGGCGGGCGCGCGCCTCGGCCTCGAGCTGGGCCGCGCGCTCCTGGGCCTCGGTGCGCAGCCGGCCGACCTGCGGGCCGTCGACGAACCCCGTCACCTCGAACCCCTTGGCCGCCTGCCAGGCGCGGATCGCCGTCCGCGTCGCCGGGCCGAAGATGCCGTCGACGCCGCGGGGATCGTAGCCGAGGAGCGCGAGGTCGCGCTGGATCTGGCGGCGCTGGTCGCCGGTCAGCGCCAGCGCCTGCTCGGCGGCCTGGGCGCGGTTCAGGGGCTCGGCCCGGATGCGCTCGATCGCCGCCCGCGCGTCGGCAGCGTAGGCGCCGTTCGGGTAGCGGGCGAGATAGGATTCGTAGGCCTCGATGGTGCCGATCGTCCGCGCCGCGTCGTAGTAGGAGGTCTCCTCCTGGCTCGGCCCCGGCGGCGGCGGCGGCGGGGCGACCGCGGTGGCGGGCAGGAACGGCACCAGGGGCGCCACGAACCCCTCGACGGCGAGCCCCGGGCGCGCCGCCGCGAGGGCCGCGAGGCTCTCGCCGCGCCGGGTCAGGTCGCGGGCGGCGAAGGCCGCGACCGCACGGGCATCGCCGCGGATCACGGTCACCCCCTGGGGGATGGCGAGCGCCCCGATCCCGGGCGCGAGCCCCTCGCCGAGCGGTAGCCGCCGCTCCTCGCTGCCGAGGAGCACGACCGCGCCGCCGGGCGCGGCCGCGGCGATCTCGAGCACGGTCGCGAGCGCGAGCCCCGCGGCATCGACCGCGGCAAGGTCGGGGGCGTTGGCGTCGATGCCGAGAAACCACGTCCCCTGGCCCGAGCGCGCGAAATGGCCGGCGAGAAGGATGACGAGCCGGCCCGCATCCTCGCGCCCGGCCATGAACTGCGACAGCCGCTGGCGGGCCGTGGCGGCGCCGACGTCGGCGGCCGCGATCACGGCAAAGCCCAGATCCTCGAGCGGGGCGGCGGCGCCGAGCGCCTCGTCGGCGGCGCCGATCGGCCCGGCGAACTGGTAGCGCTCGTTGGCGAGGATGAGCGCCCGGTCGTCGGCGAGGGCCGCCGCCGGAACCAGGACCGAACAGAACGCGACCCACAGATGGCGCATGGCACCCCCCGACCCGCCACGGCGGCGGTCAGTCGTAGCGGCGCTCGTCGACGATCACCCGCCCGTCGTTCGGCAGGGACCCCGGCGGCACCAGCACGACCCGCCCCCTGAGTTTCAGCGTATCGAGAACCGAGCGCTCATACAACGCGGGGTTGGCGGCGCGGGTCTCCACCTCGACCGTCATGACGTCCATCTCGCCCTCGCGGCGCGCGACGACGCGGGCACGGGCGACCTCGGCATGGCGGGCGACGAAGGCCGCGACCTGCTCGGGGCGGACGAACATGCCCTTGATCTTGGCCGTCTGGTCGGCCCGGCCGAGCCAGCCGTGCAGGCGCATGTTGGTCCGACCGCAGGGGCTGGACCCGGCGAGCACGGCCGAGAGGTCGCCGGTGGCGAAGCGGATCAGGGGGTAGCCGGGGTTGAGCGTCGTCACCACGACCTCGCCGACCTCGCCCGCGGGGACGGGGTCGCCGGTGCCGGGGCGGACGATCTCGACGATCACCCCCTCGTCGACGACCATGCCCTCGGCGAGGGTGCCGTCCGGGGTCGCGGTCTCGTAGGCGATGTTGCCGAGGTCGGCGGTGGCGTAGCACTGCCGGCAGAGGATGCCACGGTCGGCGTAGTGCTGGCGGAGCGAGGGAAAGAGGGCCCCGCCGCCGACGACCGCCCGGGCGATCTTCAGCCGCAGCCCCATCTCGTCGGCCTTGTCGAGGATGACCTTGAGGAAGTCCGGCGTGCCGGCGAAGGCGGTGGTGCCGATGTCGGCGGCGGCGCGCGCCTGAAGCTCGGTCTGGCCGGTGCCGGCCGGCAGGACGGCGGCGCCGACGGCCCGGGCCGCGCTCTCGAACATCGTCCCCGCCGGCACGAGGTGGTAGGAAAAGCAGTTCTGGACGATGTCGCCGCGGCCGATGCCGCTGGCGTGGAGGAAGCGGCCGAGCCGCCACCAGTCGTGGCCGGTCCGTCCGGGCTCGTAGATCGGCCCGGGGCTCTGGAAGACGTGCTCGAAGCCCGCGACCGGGAGGGCGGCGAAGCCGCCGAAGGGCGGCCGCGCCGCCTGGGCCGCGACGAGGTCGGACTTGCGCAGGACCGGGAGGCGGGCGAGGGCGGCGCGCGAGGCGACCGCGGCGGGATCGACCCCCTCGAGGTGGCGGGCGAGCCCCGGGGCCGCCGCCCGGGCCCGGCCGATGAGCCCGGGCAGGGCGCGGAGGAGGTCTTTCTCGCGTTCCTCGGGATCGCGGGTCTCGAGATCGTCGAAATGGCGCCTGCGCATCGCTTCAGCCTCTCCGCGGGCCGTCCCGCCCGCCCCTCCGGCGCCCGCCCCTCCGCCGGCCGCGCCGCCCCGCAATGCGCTCACGACAGCCACCGCTTGCGGCGGCGGTAGCTGCGGACGTCGCGGAAGCTCTTGCGGCCCTTCTCGGACATGCCGAGGTAGAACTCGCGGACATCGGGGTTCTCGCGCAGCGCCGCGGCGGGGCCGTCCATCACCACCCGCCCGTTCTCGAGGATGTAGCCGTGGTGGGCATAGGCGAGGGCGACGTTGGTGTTCTGCTCGGCGAGCAGGAAGGTCACCCCGCGCTCGCCGTTCAGCCGCCGCACGATGTCGAAGATCTGCTCGACGAGTTGCGGGGCAAGGCCCATCGAGGGCTCGTCGAGCAGGATCGTCTCGGGCCGGCTCATCAGCGCCCGGCCGATCGCGCACATCTGCTGCTCGCCGCCCGAGGTGTAGCCGGCCTGGCTTCTCCGCCGCTCCCTCAGGCGCGGGAAGTAGGCGTAGACCATGTCGAGGTCGGCGGCGACGGCGCCGCGGCCGTCGCGGCGGGTGAAGGCCCCGGTGAGGAGGTTCTCCTCGACCGTCAGGTGGGCAAAGCAGTGGCGCCCCTCCATGACCTGGATGACGCCCCGGCGCACCACCTCGGAGGGCTCGAGGTCCTGCACGCGCGCCCCGCGATAGGTGATCGCGCCCTTGGTGACCTCGCCGCGCTCGGAGCGCAGGAGGTTCGAGATGGCCTTGAGCGTCGTCGTCTTGCCGGCCCCGTTGGCGCCGAGAAGGGCGGTGATGCCGCCCTTGGGCACGGTCAGGCTGACGCCCTTCAGGACGAGGATGACGTGGTTGTAGATGACCTCGATGTTGGTGACCTCGAGGAGCCTTGCGTCGGTCGCGGCCGCATCGGTCATCGGCACTCTCCCCGGAGGGTCGCGGCCGGCCGCGGGGCGCGCGCCCGCGCGGCCGGCCGCTGGCGGGTGTCACTGGCAGCGCAGCGCGATCTTGTTCTCGGTCGCGAAGGCCATCGAATCGGCCTCGATCAGCGGCCCCAGCACGTCCATGTCGGGGGCGATGAAGGGGGTGATGAGGTTCCAGCGCCGGGCGGCCGCGTCCCACTGCTGGATGCGCCCCATGCCGGGCCCGCCGTGGTCGGCGCAGCTCGCGGCGAAGGACTGGCCGAAGTCGGGCAGGCCAAGCTCGGCCATCCGCGCCTCGGTGATCTCGAGCTGCTCGAGGCCATCGCGCATCTGGGCCGGGGTGATCTGGGCGGTGCCGGCGATCGCCTGGGCCTTGCGGATCGCCTCGGCGATGACGAGGGCGGCATACATGCCCCGCGAGTAGAGGACGCTGCCGATCTGGTCGCCGTCGCCCGAGGCGAGGCCCTTGTCGTAGACATGCTGCTTCAGCGCCGCATAGACGGGGTAGTCCATGCCCGAGCCGTGCATGGCGAGCGACTTGTAGCCGTTGGCGCCGTCGCCGGCGGGCAGGACATCGTTCTCCGAGCCCGACCACCAGACGCCGATGAAGTTCTCCATCGGGTAGCGGATGTTCGCCGCCTCCTGGATGGCGACCGCGTTCATCACCCCCCAGCCCCACATCAGCACGTAGTCCGGGCGCTGCTGGCGGATCTGGAGCCACTGGCTCTTCTGCTCCTGGCCGGGATGGTCGACGGCGATCTCGACGAACTCGTAGCCGTGCTTGGTCGCGAGCTCCTGGAGCGTGCGGATCGGCTCCTTGCCGTAGGCGGAGTTGTGGTAGACGAGCGCGATCCTCTTGCCGGCGAGGCTGCCGCCGTTCTCGTCAAGGAGGTAGCGGATGGCCACGCTCGCCGCGTCCCAGTAGTTGGCCGGGTAGTTGAAGACCCACTCGAAGACCTTGCCGTTGGCGGCCGAGGTGCGGCCGTAGCCCGGCGTGTAGAGGGGGATGCCGTCGGCGGTGGCGCGCGGGATCAGCTGGTAGGTGATGCCGGTCGACAGCGGGTTGTAGACGAGGCTGCCCTCGCCCTTGGTCGCCTCGTAGCACTCCACCCCCTTCTCGGTGTTGTAGGCGGTCTCGCACTCGATCGTGCGCACGCGCTCGCCGCCGATGCCGCCGTCGCGCTCGTTGAGGAGCGTGAAGTAGTCGTTGAAGCCGTCGGCATAGGGGATGCCGCCGGGGGCGTAGGGCCCGGTGCGGTAGGACAGGTTGGGGATGACGAGCTCCGCCATCGCCGGTCCTGCGGCAAGAAGCGCGGCGAAGGCCGCCGATAGTGCCAATCGCGTGTTGGTCATCATGTCCTCCCGGTTGCTGGGTGCTGGTGTTGGAACGCGGTTCGCGCGGCGGGGCCTCAGTGCGGGAACGGCCAGAGGCGGAGCTTCTCCTTGGCCAGCCGCCAGAGCTGGGCGAGCCCGTGGGGCTCGACGACGAGGAAGAAGACGATCAGCGCCCCGACGATCATGAGCTCGACATGGGCGGCGAGCGCCGTCGACCAGCCGAGGCCGTCGACGAGAAGGTTCTTGAGGAGCACCGGCAGGAGGACGAGGAACGCGGCCCCGGCAAAGCTGCCGAAGATCGAGCCGAGCCCGCCGATGATGATCATGAAGAGGACGAGGAAGGCCTTGTTGACGCCGAAGGCCTCGCCGACCTCGACGGCGCCGAGATAGACGGCGAACATGAGCGCCCCGGCGACGCCGACGTAGAAGGACGAGATCGCGAAGGCCGTGAGCTTGGCCCGGAGCGGGTTGACGCCGATGATCTCGGCGGCGATGTCCATGTCGCGGATCGCCATCCACTGGCGGCCGAGCGAGCCGCGCGTGAGGTTGCGCGCGATCCACGCGAGCCCGACCGCGAAGGCGAGGCAGACGAGGTATTTGGCCCACGGCGCCGTCGCCGCCCCGGTGACCGCGAGGCCGAGGACGCTGCGCTCGGGCGCCGAGATCTGCCCCGAGGCCGAGTGGTTGTAGAACCACGGCACCTTGTTGAAGAGCCAGACGAGGAAGAACTGCGCCGCGAGCGTCGCCACGGCGAGGTAGAAGCCCTTGATGCGGAGCGAGGGGATGCCGAACAGCATCCCCACGAGGGCGGTGACGGTGCCGGCGAGGAGGATGTGGAGGAGGACCGACACCTCGGGGAAGGCGGTCATCAGCTTGTAGCAGGCATAGGCGCCGACGGCCATGAAGCCGCCGGTGCCGAGGCTGACCTGCCCGCAGTAGCCGGTGAGGATGTTCAGCCCGATCGCGGCGATGGCATAGATCAGGAACGGCACGAGCACCGCGTTGGCCCAGTAGTCGTTGACGAGGAACGGCACCACCCCGAAGGCGAGGACGAGCACGGCCTGGTAGCGCCGGCGGTCGAAGGCGATGGGAAAGGTCTGGCCGTCGGCGGCGTAACTCGTCTTGAAGTCGCCGGCCTCGCGGTAAAGCATCTCAGACCCTCTCGATGATGCGTTCGCCGAAAAGGCCCTGGGGCCGGAAGAGCAGGAAGACGAGGGCCAGCATGTAGGCAAACCAGTTCTCGGTCGCCCCGCCGACGAGGGGGCCGACGGCGAACTCGAAGAGTTTCTCGCCGACCCCGACGATGAGCCCGCCGATGATCGCCCCCGGGATCGAGGTGAAGCCGCCGAGCATGAGGACCGGCAGGGCCTTGAGCGCGATCAGGCTGAGCGAGAACTGGACCCCGAGCTTGGTGCCCCACATGACGCCCGCGACGAGTGCCACGAAGCCCGCGATCGACCACACCAGGACCCAGATCGCGCGGAGCGAGATGCCGACCGAGAGCGCCGCCTGGTGGTCGTCGGCCACCGCCCTCAGCGCCCGGCCGTGGCGGGTATACTGCGAGAAGAGCGTGAGCGAGACGACGAGGGCGGCGGCGACCAGCGCCGCGACGATGTCCAGCCGGTCGATGAAGAAGCCGTAGCCGAACCAGGCGAAGGTGGCGGCGTCGATCGTCTCCGACAGCCCCTGCGGCAGGCCGACCTCGAGCCGCTTGATGTCGGCGCCCCACATGATGTCGCCGAACCCCTCGAGGAAGTAGGCAAGCCCGATCGTCGCCATGAAGAGGATGATCGGCGCCTGGTTGATGAGGCCCTTGAGCACCAGCCGCTCGACGAGGAGCGCCATGACCACCATCACCGCCATGGTGGCGGCGATCGCGGCAAGGGTCGGCATGGTCCAGCCGAAGTGCTCGACATGGGTGCCGAAGAGGACGTTGACGAGATGGGCGAAGGGCACCTGGCCGGTCTGGAAGCCGACCAGCGTCAGGGCCGCGAAGAGCGCCATCACCCCCTGGGCGAAGTTGAAGATCCCCGAGGCCTTGAAGATCAGCACGAAGCCGAGGGCGACGAGGGAATAGAGGACCCCGGCCATGAGGCCGTTGAGCGTCACCTCGAGCGCGAAGAGGATCTGGTCGGGCATCAGCGTCGCCCCCCGGCCCCGGGGGCCGGCCGTCCCGGTCGCGTCCTAGCCATGGGCCACCCCCAGATAGGCGTCGATCACCGCCCGGTCGGTGCGCACCGTCTCGGGCGGGCCGTCGGCGATCTTGCGGCCGTAGTCCATCACCACCACCCGGTCGGAGAGGTCCATCACCACGCCCATGTCGTGCTCGATGAGCACGATCGTGGTCCCGAACTCGTCGTTGGCGTCGAGGATGAAGCGGCACATGTCCTCCTTCTCCTCGACGTTCATGCCTGCCATCGGCTCGTCGAGAAGCAGGATCCTCGGCTCGGCGGCGAGCGCGCGGGCCAGTTCGACGCGCTTCTTCAGCCCGTAGGGCAGGCGGCCGACCGGGGTCTTGCGGACATGCTGGATCTCGAGGAAGTCGATGATGCGCTCGACCTTGCCGCGGTGGGCGACCTCCTCGCGCTCGGCCCGGCCCCACCAGAGGGCCTGGGCGAGGATCGAGGCCCCCATCAGGTTCAGCCGTCCGGTCATGATGTTGTCGAGCACGCTCATGCCCTGAAAGAGGGCGATGTTCTGGAAGGTGCGGGCGATGCCCTGGCGGGCGACCTCGTAGGGCCGGAGCCGCCGGCGGCGTTCGCCGCGGAACCACACCTCGCCCTCCTGGGGCCGGTAGAAGCCCGAGATGACGTTCAGCATCGACGACTTGCCGGCCCCGTTCGGGCCGATGATGGCGCGGATCTCGCCCTCGCGGACGTCGAAGCTGATGTCGTGGATCGCCGTCACCCCGCCGAAACGCAGGGTGATGTTCCTCATCTCGAGGATGGCCGGACCGATGCGCCGGTCCTCGGCGGCCGGGCGCGCCTCGCCCCCGCCGGTCATCCGATCGCCCCCGCAGCGGCAATGGCCAGGCCGTAGGCGACCAGCGCCCCGAGCCACTGGGGCAGGCGCGAGAGCGGCAGCCCCGGCCAGACGCGCGTCGCCGCCCCCGCCCCGAAGCTGCCCGAGAGCGCGCCGACGACATAGCCCCGCAGGAGGTCGGGCACGAAGCGCAGGAGCAGGAAGGCGACGAGGAGCCCCGCCGCCGCGATCAGGGCTCCGGTGAGGAGGGCGGGCTTGGGCGGTTCGGCGGGCACGGCCGTCATTCCGCCGCCAGCCGCACCGCCGGCGCCGCCGCCGTGGCGACCTCGCGGATCGCGAGCGTGGCCCGGATGTGGCCCTTGCGCCCGTCCTCGTAGGTCACCTCGGTCTCGGTGTAGACGCTGTCCATGCCGCCGTAGAGGGCGGCGATGAGGTCGCCGTATTTCTCCTCGATGATGCGCCGGCGGATCTTGCGCGTCCGCGTGAGTTCGCCGTCGTCGGCGTCGAGTTCCTTGTGGAGGACGAGGAAGCGCCGGATTTGGCAGCCCGCGAGCATGCGGTCGCGGGCGAGCGCGCGGTTCACCTCCTCGACGTGGCCCGCGATCATGTCGAGGACCCGGGCGTGGCCGGCGAGCTCCTGGTAGGAGGCGTAGGGGATGCCGCTCCGCTCGGCCCAGTTGCCGACGGCGGTGAGGTCGATGTTGACGAAGGCGGTGCAGAAGGGCCGGCCGGCCCCGAACACCACCGCCTCGAGGATCGAGGGGAAGAACTTCAGCTTGTTCTCGACGTATTTGGGCGCGAAGAGGCGGCCGTCGGCGGTCCGGCCCACGTCCTTGGCGCGGTCGATGATGCGCAGATGGCCGGTGCCCTCCTCGAAGAAGCCGGCGTCCCCCGTCGCCACCCAGCCGTCGGCGGACTTGGTCGCGGCCGTCGCCTCGGGCGCCTTGAAGTATTCCACGAAGACGCCCGGCGAGCGGTAGAAGACCTCTCCCGACTCGGCCAGCCGCAGCTCGACCCCCGGGCTCGGCACGCCGACGGTGTCGGAACGGACCTCGCCGTCGGGCTGCTGGGTGATGAAGACACTCGCCTCGGTCTGGCCGTAGAGCTGTTTGAGGTTGATCCCGAGGGCCCGGTAGAACTCGAAGATCTCGGGTCCGATCGCCTCGCCCGCGGTATAGGCGACGCGGATGCGGCTGAGGCCGAGGGTGTTCTTCAGCGGCCCGTAGACGAGAAGGTCGCCCAGGGCATGGGCGGCGCGGTCGGCCGCCGCCACCGGCCGGCCGTCGAGGAGCGCCCGCCCGACCCGCCGGGCAAGCCCCATGGAGCGGTCGAAGAGCCGCCGCTTGAGGGCCCCGGCGTCCTCCATGCGGATCATCACCGAGGTCAGCATCTGCTCGAAGATGCGCGGCGGGGCGAAAAAGTAGGTCGGGCCGATCTCGCGCAGGTCGGTCATCATGGTCGCCGCGCTCTCGGGGCAGTTGACGCAGAAGCCCGCCCAGTAGGCCTGCCCGACCGAGAAGATGAAGTCGCCGACCCAGGCCATCGGCAGGTAGGCGAGGACCTCCTCGGCCTCGGTCAGGCGGTCGAAGCCGCAGGTGGCCCGCGCCGTCGCGATGATGTTGCGGTTCGAGAGCACGACCCCCTTGGGCCGCCCGGTCGTGCCCGACGTGTAGAGCATGACGCAGGTGTCGTCGGGCCCCAGCGCCGCTGTCCGCGCCGCCAGCTCGCCCTCGAGGCGCTGGCGCCCCGCCCGCCCCTCGGCCTGGACGTCGGCCAGCGCGTTCAGGCGGGCATGGTCGTACCTGCGCAGGCCGCGGGGGTCGACATAGACGATCGCCTCGAGGCCGGGCAGCCGGGCCGAGACCTCAAGCACCTTGTCCACCTGCTCCTGGTCGCCGGCGACGACGAAGCGGGCGCCGCAGTGGTCGAGGACATAGGCCATCTCGTCGGCGACCGCGTCCTGGTAGAGCGGCACCGGCACCGCCCCCGCCGACTGCGCCGCGACCATCGCCCAGTAGAGCGCCGGCCGGTTGCGGCCGACGATCGCGACATGGTCGCCCTTGCGCATGCCGAGGGCGAGGAAGCCCATGGCGAGCGCGCGCGTCTCCTCCTCGGCGGCGGCCCAGGTCCAGGACTGCCAGATGCCGTATTCCTTCTCGCGGTAGGCCGGGCGGTCGCCGAAGCGGCGGGCGTTGCGCTCGAGGAGCGCGGGGATCGAGCGCGGCACCTCGGTCTCGGCCATCTCCGCCACCTCGTCCCCCACCTTTCGCACGGATCCCGGACGGGCTCCCCGGCCCCCGTCTCGCCGCTGCCTCCTTGGTCGGCGGCAAACCTTGCGGCAGTTTTTCCGAACTGTTGCAGATTGTGTCGGGCCCGGGCGCGGCAGGGATGCTATCGCTGGGCGGAGCGAAGGGACCGGCCATGTCCTCGAACGAGCTGACGGCGGCCAGGCTGACGGGTGCCGGGCTGAACCTGATCGCCCAGGCGCTGTCGATCTTCGACCGCGACCTCCGGCTGGCCGTCTGCAACCGCCGCTACCGCGAGATGTTCGATTTCCCTGCGGCCTTCGTCACCCCCGGCATCGGCTTCGAGGACACCATCCGCTTTCTCGTCCAGCGCGGCGAATACGGGCCCCAGGACGACCCCGAGGGGGCGGTGCGCGTGCGCGTCGAGGCGGCGCGCGCCTTCGTGCCCCACTACCTCGAGCGGGTGCGCCCCAACGGCCGCTGGATCTCGGTCGAGGGGGCGCCGCTCGCCCAGGGCGGCTGGGTCACGACCTACACCGACATCACCGAGATCAAGCTTCAGGAAAGCCTCCTGCGGGCCCGCTCCGAGGAGCTTGCGGGCGAGCTTGGCGCCCATGCCGAGCGGCTGGCGCAGGCCAACCGCGCGCTTGCCGCGACCAACGCCGCGCTCGAGGAGGCCAAGCGCGAGCTGACCGAGATGGAGGCGCGGACGCGGCTCACGACCGAGATGATGCCGGCCCACATCGCCCATGTCGATCCCGGCCTCGTCTACACCTACTCCAACCGCCGCCTCTCGACCGTGCTGCCCGGCATCCCGGCCGAGATCGTCGGCCTCCCGGTGGTCGAGGCGGTCGGGCCCGAGACCTTCGCGCGCATCCTGCCCTGGCTCGAGGCGGCGCTCGCGGGCGAGGCGAGCGTGCACGAGTTCACCCATGACGCGAGCGGCCGGCGCATCCGCGCCGCCTTCACGCCCGGGCGCATGGGCGAGGGGCCGGTGAGCGGCGTCTACATCCTGTCGATGGACGTCACCGAGGAGGCCCAGGCCCGCGCCGCCCTCGCCCAGACCCACAAGCGCGAGCTCGCGGCCCAGCTGACGAGCGGCCTTGCCCACGACTTCGCCAACCTCCTGACCATCATCCTCGGCCTCCAGGGCCGGCTTGTCCGCCTGCCCGGCCTGCCGGCCGAGGCGCTCGAGCTTGCCCGCGCGACCGTCGCCGCCGCCCGCCGCGGCGGCACCCTCCTTGACCGCATCGCCCGCATTGCCGCCCCGCGCGAGCCGCGCCCGGTCGCGACCGACCTCGCCCGCTTCCTCGCCGACCTCGCGACGCTCGCTGCCCCCCTCGAGCCGGCGGCGACGCGGCTCGCGATCGAGGCCGCGCCCTTCCCCGGGCCCCTCATGCTCGACGCCGGCGCCCTCCAGGACATGCTCGTCAACCTCATCCTCAACGCCCGCGACGCCCTCGGCCCGGGCGGGGGGACGATCCGCCTTGCCGCCCGGCCGATCCGCGACACCTGGCTCGAGCTCGTGGTCGAGGACGACGGTCCGGGCTTCACGCCCGAGGCCCTCCGCCACGCCTTCGATCCCTTCTTCACCACCAAGGGTGCGGCGGGGTCGGGACTTGGCCTGTCGATGGTCTACGACGCCACCCGCAGCGCCGGCGGCACCGCCCGCGTCGCCAACCGCCCCGAGGGCGGGGCGCGGGTGACGCGGCGCCTGCCCCTGCGCCCGGCCCCCGCGGTGGCGCCGCCGCGCCTCGTGCTCCTCGTCGAGGACGAGCCGGTGCTGCGCACCGAGGTGCGCGAGATGCTGACCGGCCTTGGTCACCGCGTCGTCGAGGCCGCCACCGCCGACGAGGCCCTGGCGCTGGCCGAGATCCCGGGGATCGACCTCGTCCTCTCCGACATCTCGCTTGCCGGACCCGTCACCGGCGTCGGGCTGATCGAGGCGCTGGCCGCCCGGGGCCACGGCGCCGGCCGGCTGATGATGACCTCGCTGCCCGTGGGCCACCCCCTGCACCGGCGCGCCCGCGCCCTCGCCCCCGTCCTTGCCAAGCCCTTCGAGGCGGCCGACCTTGCCCGCGCCCTGGCGGCGGGGGCGGGGCCATGACGACCGAGGACGCCCGCCCCCTCGTCGCCATCCTCGACGACCAGCCCGAGGTCCGCCGCCTCATGGCCGAGGCGCTCGAGGACGCGGGCTTCCGTACCCAGAGCTTCGGGCGGGCAGCCGAGTTCGAGGTGGCGATCCGGCGCTCGCCGCCCGAGCTCTGCCTCGTCGATCTCGGCCTGCCCGACCGCGACGGCCTCGCGCTCGTCCATCGCCTGGCGCTCGAATCGGGAGCGGCGATCGTCATCGTCTCGGGCCGCGCCCAGGTCGCGGACCGCGTCGCCGGGCTCGAGCTTGGCGCGGACGACTACATCATCAAGCCCTTCGACCCGGCCGAGCTCGTGGCCCGCGTGCGGGCCCGGCTGCGGCGGCCGCGGACGGCCGAGCCGCGGGCCGGGCCCGTCGCCCGCTTCGACGGCTGGACGGCGCGCTTCGACCGCTACGTGCTGATCGACGCCGGCGGCCGCGAGGTGCCCTTCAGCCAGGCCGAGGGCGAGGTGCTGCGGCTTTTCCTCGACAGCCCCCGCCGGCTCCTGACCCGCGCCCAGATCCAGGAGGCGCTCGGCGGCACCGCCGGCGAGAGCTTCGACCGGGCCATCGACGTGCGCATCTCGCGGCTCCGCACCAAGCTCGGCGAGGATCCCCGCAACCCGCGCCTGATCAAGACGATCTACGGTGCGGGCTACATCTTCCTCGGGACCGTCGCCTGGGGCTGAGGCGGGGGTCCGGCCGCGGCCGCCCGCGTCCCCGGGGGGCCCGCGGCCGCGGCGGGGTCGGGGCTCAGTGCCCGGTCGTCACCCGCGTCCACAGCCGCGTCACCGTCCGCTCGATGCGCGGGTCGCGCACCGCCGAGGCGAAGAGCTTCGCCTGCAGGTCGGCCGGCGGGTAGATGGTCGGATCCTCGAGCACCTCGGGGTCGATGAAGGCCTTCGAGGCCGGCACCGCGTTCGGATAGTAGACGTAGTTGGTGATGCCGGCCATGATCTCGGGGTCGAGGACGAAGTTGATGTAGGCGTGGGCGGCGTCGGGGTTCGGCGCGTCGGCCGG
>JADLCV010000229.1 GCA_020846995.1 Paracoccaceae bacterium | reverse complement strand
GCCGGTCATCCGCCGCCCCTTCTCGAGCGCATGGCAGGCCGCGCACTGCCGCCACACCCGCTCGCCCGTGCCGGCGTCGCCGGCGAGCGCGGCCGCGGCCGCGGCCGGCGCCTCGGCGGCGGGCGCCGCCGCCGGCTGTTCGGCTGCGGGGGCCGTGGGCGCAGGGGCCGGGGCCGCGGGCTGCCCGGCCGCGGGGGCCGGGGCCGCGGGCTGCCCGGCCGCGGGGGCCGTGGCCGCGGGTTGCCCGGCCGCGGGGGCCGGGGCCGCGGGTTGCCCGGCCGCGGGGGCGTCGGTCGCCGGTGTCTCCGATGCCGGGGCCTCGGTTGCCGGTTGTCCGGCCGCGGGCGGCTCCGCCGCCGGTGCTTCGGCGGAAGGCTGGCCGGTCGCGGGGGCCGCGGCGGCGGCGGGGAGGTCGAGCGTGCCGCCGAAGGAGGCGAGATAGACGATCAGGTTGGCGCGGTCCTCGGCCTTCCTGAGGCCGGCGAAGGTCATCGCCGTCCCCGGCGCGAAGCCGCGCGGGCTGGCGATGAAGGCAAAGAGCCGGTCGGCCGTCCACGCCCCACCAAGCCCGGCGAGGGCGTCGGAATACTTGAAGTCCGCGAGGCTCGCGACCGGCCGGCCGACGACCCCGTGCAGCGAGGGGCCGGTGCCGTTCCTGCCCTCCTCGAGCGAGTGGCAGGCGGCGCACTGGCGCCACTGGCGCTCGCCCGCCGCGGCATCGGCGGCCGCCAGAAGCTGGGCTAGATCGACCTCCGCGGACGGTTCCTCGGCGGCCGGGGCCTCCTCCCCGCTCGCGATGACGTAGGACGGCGTGTCGGTGCCGGTGTGGAAGATCGACTCGGCCGCCCATTGCCCGAGCAGGAAGACGAGCAGCGCGCCGCAGAGCGCCCCGACCGTCTTGGTGAAGGTCATCGTGTTCAGCATGTCGCTTCCCGTCCGCCGCGCGAGGTCGCGGCCTTCTTGCCGCTTCCGCTCGGCGCTTTCAAGCAGTAGTCGACGCGGGCGCGGCGCAGCCCGGCGCGCGAAAGCCCGGAGAAAGCCCATGAGAGCCCGCATCGCCTTCCAGGGAGAGCCCGGTGCCTATTCGCACCAGGCTTGCCGCGAGGCCTGCCCGGCGATGGAGGCGCTGCCCTGCGCGACCTTCGAGGACGCCATCGCGGCCGTCCAGTCGGGCGAGGCCGAGCGGGCCATGCTGCCGGTAGAGAACTCGACCTACGGAAGGGTGGCCGACATCCACCAGCTTCTACCCGACAGCGGCCTGCACATCGTCGGCGAGACCTTCGTGCGCGTCCACATCAACCTGCTCGGCCTGCCCGGGACCGGGATCGGCGACATCCGCACCGCCCTCAGCCACACCGTCCTGCTCGGCCAGTGCCGCGAGTTCCTGCGCGGGCGCGCGATCCGCCCGGTGACCTTCGCCGACACCGCCGGCGCCGCCCGCGAGGTCGCGGCCCGCGGCGACCGCTCGACCGGGGCCCTCGCGACCGAGCTGGCGGCCGAGCTCTACGGCCTCGACGTGCTCGCCCGCCACATCGAGGACCAGGCATCCAACACCACCCGCTTCCTCCTCATGGCCCGCCACGAGGACCACAGCCGCCGCGGCGACCACGGCATGGTCACCTCCTTCGTGTTCCGCGTCCGCAACATCCCTGCCGCGCTCTACAAGGCGCTCGGCGGCTTCGCCACCAACGGCGTCAACATCACCAAGCTCGAGAGCTACATGCTCGGGGGCTCGTTCACCGCCACCCAGTTCTTCGCCGACATCGAGGGCCACCCCGAGGACGCGCCCGTCCGCCTCGCCCTCGACGAGCTTGGCTATTTCTCGACGAGCCTCGCCATCCTCGGCGTCTACCCCGCCGACCCGCGGCGCCACTAGGGTGGGGCGGGGGCGGTCCCTCCGTCGGGGGCCGGCGGCCCTCAGCCCCCCGCGATCAGCGCGAGGTTCTGCCAGCCGAGGGCGCGCTCGCCGGCCTCGATCGCCGCCACGGCGGCGCGGATGCGGTCGAGGACGGGGGTCGCCACCCCCTGTCGGCGGTCGAGCATGGCGCCGAGATGGGCCTCGCACTCGGTCTTGCGGCGGCGGACGGCGAGGTCGCGCCAGATGCCGGTGCGGGCCGAGCCGACATGGCCGCCCCAGTAGGCGCGCTGCGCCGCCCACGAGGCGGCGATGCCGGCGGCGTCGCCGGCGAGGAAGGCCCGGGGGTCGAAGCCGTCGCAGTCCTCGAGCCGGGCCCCGTTCGCGGCCGCGATCGCCGCCCCCTCGCGCGCCGCCTCGCCAAGGACCGCGACGGCCCGGGGATCGGCGTAGATCTCGTTGACGTCGCGGTCGAGGACCGCGGTCCCGTAGTAGACGGCGCCGAGCACCATCTTCGACCAGAGATGCCCGAGGAGGTTCGTTGTCGTCGCGCAGGGCTGCAGGGCCGAGAGGTCGGCGGCGAGCGCCGCGAGCCGCGGGCTGATGCTGCCGTCAAGCTCGCCGACGGCAAAGCTGCCCTCGCCGGCGTGGTGGATGTGCCCCGGCGCCTCGACGAAGCCGCCGAAGGTGAGGTAGGCGCCGAGGACCCGCCCGGCCCCGAAGGTCTCGGCGAGGATGAGGGGGTTGAGGCCGTTCTGGAGCGACACGACGAGGCCGTCGGCGGCGAGCCGGCCCGCGAGCGCGGGGATCGCGACCCGGGTGTGGAGCGATTTGACGGCGAGGATGACGCGCCCGAGCCCCTCGCCCAGCGCCTCGGGCGCGATCACGCGCGCCCGGCAGAGGCGCGGGCGATGGCCGGTGATCCGCAGGCCCCCCTCCGCGATCGCTGCCCGGTGGGCGGGGTCGGCCTCGACGAAGGTCACGGAGTGGCCGGCCGCGTCCAGCGCCGCCCCCACGAGCCCGCCGATCGCGCCGGCGCCGACGACGGTGTAGGCGGTCATTTCAGATCCCGCGTCAGCGGCACATGGGGCCGGCCGCAGTGCGACCCGCCGGTGATCTCGAGCACCGCCCCCGTCGTCCACGGCGAGCGGTCCGAGGCGAGGAAGGCCACCGCCTCGGCGATGTCCTCGGGCGCGCCCGTCCGCCGCAGGGGCGTCGCCCGGAGCGAATCGTTGATGTAGGGGTGAAGGCCGGCGTCGGTCGCCCGCACCACCGCGTCGAGGATCAGCCCCGGCGCCACCGCGTTGACGCGGATGCCGTGGGGGCCAAGCTCGATCGCGAGGACCTCGGTCATCATGTTGAAGGCGGCCTTGGAACTCGCGTAGTGGCTCGACCCCGCCCGGGCCGAGCGCGCCGCCCCCGAGGTGATGTTGACGATCCCGCCCCGCGTCCCGGCCACGATCCAGCGCCGGGCGAGCCCGCGGGCAAGGAACATCGGCCCCCGCAGGTTGACGGCGAAGACGCGGTCCCACTCGGTCTGGGTCATGTCGACGAGCGGCAGGTTGGGAAAGATGCCGTGCGCCGTCACGAGGAGGTCGGGCAGGCCGAGGGCGGCCTCGGCGCCGGCGATGATCGCCTCGACCGCCGCCTCCTCGGCGACGTCGCCGGAGAGCGCGCAGGTTCGCCCGCCGCCGGGGTCGAGCGCGCGGGCGGCCGCGGCGGCGGCCCCGGGCGCGAGGTCGGCGAGGGCGACGCTCGCCCCCTCGCGCAGGAGCGTCGCGGCGACGGCGCGGCCGATGCGGCCGGCCCCGCCGGTGACGAGCGCGCGGCGCCCGGAAAGCAGGTCGGAGGTCATGCTGGGGTCTCCTCGACGGGTCCGGTGACATCCTCGAAGGCCCGGACGGCGGCGGCGAGCGCCACGGCGACGCGGGTGCGGGCCCGCACGAGGCGCGTCTCGAGGAGATGCGCGGCGTCGCTGCCGGGGGCGAGCGCGGCCAGCCGGCGCAGGGGCTGCAACCCCGGGTAGGGGCCCATCGGCAGGGCCGGGTCGTGGTCGAAGGGGTCGCAGTCGGTGTAGTCGACCGGCACGAGCGCCCGCGCCACCCGCTGGAGTGCGGCCCCGAGGCGCGCCGCCTCGCCCGCGTCCCGCGCCCGCGCGGCCAGCGCGGCGAAGCGCCCGGCGGCGGCGACAAGGCGGCGGGCGCGCCCGCGCAGGAGCCCGAGGTCGAAGCGCCCCGCCCCCGCCGCGGCCTCGAGCGCGTCGAGCTCGGCGAGGAGGTAGCGGCCGTGGGCGGCGTAGTCGAGGGGCAGGACGGGGTCGGTGAGGAGCCGCCAGACCGTGTGCATGTAGATTGCCGTGTCGCGGACAAGGATCGCGCGGTCGATCTTGTCGAGGGTGTCGGCCGGGGTGTGCCACCACCAGCCGGTGCCGAAGCCGCCGCGCTTGCCGGCCCGGAAGAAGCCGCCGCCGCTATCGGCGGGATCGGGCGGCTGGGTCGACATGTTGCCGAAGATCGCCGGCACGCCGATGCCCCAGAAGCTCTGGTCGCCCGCCCGCCCCATGCGGCCGTTGGCGAAGACCTGGCCGGCCTGGGCCGCGATCGCCTCGGCGGCAAGGCCCGCAAGTTCGGCCGCGGCGGTGGTGTCGGCGACATGGGTGTTGCCCGTGCCGCCGGTCGAATCGACATTGACATGGACGAGCGCCCGGGCCGCCAGATCCTCCCAGTGGTGGTCGGCGTACCAGGAGGAGGAGGAATAGCGCCCCTGGCTGTGCCCCGACCAGAAGGCCAGCCGCATTCCCCGCGCCCAGCGGTCGCGGCGGGCGGCGGCGAGGCGGGCGACCTCGAGCATCGTCGCATTGGCCCCGCCGTTGTCCATGACGCCGTGATACCAGGCGTCGTGATGGCCGGTGAAGAAGACGAAGGGGGCATCAGGCCGGCCGGCGGGCATCATCTCGGCGAGAAGGATCGGGGTCGCGCGCCAGCCGGTATCGACCGCGGCGAAAAGCCGGACCTCCTCCTCGGGACGGGCCGCGAGGAGGGCGCGCAGCGCTCCCCCCTCGGCGGCGGCGACCGTCAGCACGACGGTCGTCGGCAGATCGGCGATCTTGCGGTCGTCCGGGCTGCCCCAGACCGGCGACAGGCACATCTCGTGGCGGTGCTCGTGGGCGCTGACATGGATCTGGCCAAGCGCGCCGGCGAGGCTGGCACGGCGGGTGACGACCGGGTTGGCGATGCCGTTGACGATGACGATGCGGCCGCGGACGTCGGCCCGGGCGAAATCGACCTCGCCCCCCGCCCCGAGATCGACGGCGCGGGCAGCAAGCCCGCCGGCCGGCGCCGGGCGGCCGAAGGAATGGGTGATCGCCGCCCCCGTCCAGTCGCCGCAGGTGACGCGCGCGCCCGCCTGCGGGAGCGAGATCAGGGCCTCGTGGAGGATGAGCCGCGTCGCATAGCCCCAGCCCTTCAGCGCCGCCTCGACATGGGCGAGGCTCGCACGCTCGCCGGGGCTGCCCGCCTCCTTCGTGTGGCGGGCGAAGACCTCCATGTGCGACCAGAGCGCCCCGCCGTCGATCGCGGCGCAGACCTCCGAAAGCGTTGCGGTCATCGCCTGCCCTCCCTTTGCTGCCTGAGGATGTCGGCGGGGGTCCGCCCGCGGCCGGCGACCGACAGCCCGACGACGAGCAGCGCCGCGGCCACGATCAGGATCGACGACAGGGCCGCGATGGTCGGATCCTGCCACTTCTGGAGGTAGAGGAACATCTCGATCGGCAGCGTCGTCTGCCCCGGACGGACGAGGAAGAGGGTCGTCTCGACCTGGTCGAAGGAGAGGATCCAGGCGAAGACCCCGGCCATCACCACGCCCGCCCGCACCTGCGGCACGACCACCCGCAGGAAGGTCTCGACCGGCCCGGCGCCGAGGTCCATCGCCGCCTCCTCGGTCGACCAGTCGAAGTTCGCGAACGCCGCCGAGGCGATCGCGACCACGAAGGGGGTGGCGACGAGGACATGGGTGACGAGGAGCGAGAGGTCGCTGTTGATGGTGCCGATGCGCACGAAGAAGATGAAGAGCGCGACCCCGAGGACGATGCTCGGGAGGACGATCGGGGCGAGCAGGAAGCCCTTGACGAGGTCGCGCCCGCGGAGGGCGTATTTCACCAGGGCGTAGGCGGCGAGCGTGCCGATGGCGAGGGCGATGGCCGTCGTCGCCGTGGCCAGCACGACCGAGCGGACGGCGGCGCCGTAGAACGCCTCCTGGGCCGCCAGCGTCTCGTACCAGCGCAGCGAATATTCCTGCGGCGGAAAGACGTTGTAGGCCGTGGCCGAGAACGAGGTGAGGATGACGATGGCGAGCGGCGAGAGGATGAAGACCGCCCCGGCGACGCAGAAGAGGGCGAGCGCGAGGTAGCGGGGATGGGGCAGGCGCGGCATCGCTCAGGGCTCGGCGTAGCGCAGCAGGCGGTTCGACAGCACCACCGCCACCAGCGCCATGAGGAGGAGGGCGAGCCCGCCGACGGCGGCGAAGGGCCAGTTGATCTCCGAGGTCGCCCGGTAGACCTGGAGCGGCAGCACGAGGACCCGCCCGCCGCCGAGAAGCGCGGGCGTGACGAGGGCCCCGAGCGCCAGCGTGAAGGCGATCTGGGCCGCGGCGACGATCCCGGGCAGGGTCAGGGGCAGCGTCACCCGCCGGAAGGTTGTCCACCAGCCGGCGCCGAGGTCCATCGCCGCCTCGCGCAGCGAGGGGTCAAGGCGCGTCATCGCGGCGTAGATCGGGAAGACGACGAAGGGCAGGAAGACGTGCGAGAGGCTGATGACGACGCCGGTCAGGTTGTAGACCAGCTCGAGCGGCTCGCCGATCAGGCCGAGACGCATCAGCGTCCAGTTGACCGCCCCCTGGTCGGCGAGGAGCACGGTCCAGCCATAGCTGCGCACGACGACGCTGACGAGGACGGGCGAGAAGATGATGAGCCCGAACCAGCGCTGGAGCGAGGGGCTTCGCAGCCGCCAGAGGCCGTAGGCGAGGGGATAGCCGACGAGGAGCGCGATCGTCGTGACGATCGCCGCGACCTTCACCGTGTCGAGGATCACGGCATGGTAGTAGGGATCGAGGAGGAAGCGGCGGTAGGTCTCGAAGGTGAAGTCCTGGACCAGCCGGCCGCGCTCGAAGCGGTAGAAGCCGTATTCGAGGAAGCTGCCGATCGGCAGGACGAAGGCATAGGTCATGAGCAGGAAGGCCGGCAGCAGGAGGAGCCAGGGCGCCGCCACCCGGGCGAGTCCGGCCCGCCCCTGCCCGCAGGCCATCAGTCCGCCTCCGGGAACAGCCGCACGGCGTCGCCGTGCCAGCCGAGATCGACCTCGGTGCCGCGCGTCCACGGCCGCTCGTCGACCTTGTGGCGGTCCTCGACCGTGAGGCTGAAGCCCGGCTCGGCGGCGATCAGGTAGTGCACCGAGGAGCCCGAGAAGCTCGCGTCGAGGATGCGGCCGCGGGTGCGCACCGGCTGGCCCTGGGCGGCGGGGCCGATCCGCACCGCCTCGTAGCGCAGGGCGACGACGCCGGTCGCGCCCGCCGGCGCCTGGCCGACGCGGGCGGGGAAGGCGAGCGTGCCGAGCGCCACCTCGGCACGCCCGCCGGCGAGGGCGCGCACGCTCACCGGCAGGAGGTTGGCGTTGCCGAGGAAGGAGGCCACGAAGCGGGTCGCCGGGGCGTCGTAGACCTCGTGGGGGGCGCCCATCTGCTCGATGCGGCCGTCGCGCATGATCGCCACCTGGTCCGACATCGTCAGGGCCTCGCCCTGGTCGTGGGTGACGTAGACGAAGGTCGCCCCGACGCTCGCCTGGATGCGCTTGAGCTCGACCTGCATCTGGAGGCGGAGCTTGAGGTCGAGGGCGCCGAGCGGCTCGTCGAGCAGGAGCACGCGGGGCTTGTTGACGAGTGCGCGGGCCAGCGCCACGCGCTGCATCTGCCCGCCCGAGAGCTGGCGCGGCTTGCGCCCGGCGAAGTCGGCGAGGCCGACGAGGTCGAGCGCCTCCATCACCTGGCGGCGGCGGTCGGCGCGCGGCACCCGCGCCACCGAGGGGCCGAAGGCGACGTTGTCGAAGGCCGTCATGTGCGGGAAAAGCGCCCAGCGCTGGAAGACCATGTTGGTCGGCCGCCGGTAGGCCGGAACACCGTTCATGGCCTGGTCGCCGATCCAGATGCGGCCCTCGTCGGGGTCCTCGAAGCCCGAGAGCATGCGCAGCGTCGTCGACTTGCCGCAGCCCGAGGGGCCGAGGAGCGAGAAGAACGACCCCTCGGGGATGCGGAAGCTCACCGCGTCCACGGCCCGGAAGCCGCGGAACGACTTGCTCACCGCCTCGAGCACGACCCCCTGGCGCATCCGCCCCGTCACCCCCCGGATGGTCGCGGGGGCCCCGTCCGGGGGCCCCCGCCTGCACGCGCGCCCGTCCACCCCGACGGGGGCCTAGCGCATCAGGAACTTCACCTCGCGGTCCCAGCGCTCGCGCCAGGCCGCGCTCTCCTCGGCGATGTACTTGTAGTCGAGCAGGACCGCCGTCTCGGCCAGATCCATGTTCAGCATCGGGTTGGCAAGCTGCTCGGGCGACTGGGCGGCGTTGCGCACGACCGGGATCGAGAAGGTGAGTTCGCCGTAGCGGCCGGCGTTCGGGGGCTCGAGCAGGGTGTTGATGAGATCCTCGCAGACCGCCCGCTCGCCGTCGGTCACGCCCTTGGCGATCGTCAGGTAGATCGGGAAGGCGATCAGCCCCTCCTTGGGGGCGGCGAAGGCGAGCGGCGCGCCCTCCTTGATCCAGACGCTGGCGAGCGAGGAGAACCACGGCGCGTAGTAGGCATCACCCGACACGAGCAGGTTCTTCACCCCGTCGTTGGAATCGACGAGCGCCCGGATGTTGCCGACGGCCTTGGCCCAGGTCGCGAAGCCCGGGTCGATGTTGTGCTCGTCGCCGCCGTTCAGCCGCGCCGCGATGGCCAGCATGCGGGTGTCATAGTCGAAGAAGGTCACCTGCTTGTCGTGGCCCTCGCTCCAAAGCACCGTCCAGGAATCGGGCGGCGTCGTCACCTTGTCGCGGTTGTAGAGGATGCCGATGCCGCTCATCTGGTAGCCGACCCCGCGGCGATCCTCGCGGATGAAGGTCTCGATGACGTTGGCCATGTTGGTGATGCGCTCGGGGTTCATCGACTCCCACATGTCGTCGACGTCGCCCTTGTTCATCGAATCGACATTGAAGAAGCCACAGTGCACGAGCGGGTCGTCGGGCGTCGTCATCCGCGTCGCCACCATCTTGGGATAGGTGATGGTGTTGTTCGATTCGAGGATCTCGATCGTCACGTTGGGATGGGCGGCGCGATAGGCCTCGATCACCTCCATGGGCACGATCCCCTGGTTGGAGCCGGCCCAGATGAAGAAGGTGATCGTCACCGGATCCTGGGCCGGGGCGACCGTGGCGGCGGCGGCGACAAGGCCGGCCGCGAGCCCGGTGCGGATCCCTGCCCGCCGGGCAGTCCTGAGCGTCTTGCCGAGCATCGTATCCCTCCTGTGCGATGCGGTGTGGTGGGGCAGCCAAGCCGAGATGGCGCGAACCTCGCACGTCGCCACCGTGCAATCAAGATTGATCGCGCAGCGATCGCCCGCTACCTCTACGCAATGCGCACGCGCCCGGCCCCGGGTGCGGGCGCGCGGGTGCACCGGGGGAAGGGGGGCGGCATGGCCGGCGATCTCGACACCACCGACCTCGACATCGTTGCCGAGCTTTCGGCCGACGGCCGTCGCCCGTTCCGCGAGATCGCCCGCAAGCTCGGCATCTCGGAGGGGACGGTGCGGGCCCGGGTCGGGCGGATGCAGGAGCAGGGCGTGATCCGCTTCGCCGCCGTCGGCAGCCCGCGGGCGCTCGGCGTCGCCTGCAACGCGCTGGTCCTGATCCGCGTCCGGCCGGGGTCGGTGAACGAGGCCGCCG
>JADLCV010000228.1 GCA_020846995.1 Paracoccaceae bacterium | reverse complement strand
GCCGCGGCCGCGGCGCCCGCCGCGGCGGCGGGGTGGAGGCGCCCCGGCAAGCCCCTGGGCGAGGACCTCGGTCATGGGATGGCCGGGGGCGCCGGCCCCGTGACGGGCGAGAAGCGTGCGGAGCGCCGCGGCCGTGTCGGTGCCGGCCGCGAGGCTCAGCGCCCAGTCGAGGAGGATCGAGCGGCATTCGGACGGGCCGATGCCGGGAATGGCGTAGGCCTCGCCCACGAGCCCCTTGGGGTCGGCCGCGTCGGCCATCAGGCACCCGCCTCGGCGGCGGCGAGAAGCCCCGTCACCGCCGCCTCGGTCGCCGCGACGTGGTGGGCGAGCGCGGCCGCGAGGGCCTCGACCGTCGCCGCCCCGGTCTCGCGGAGAAGGAAGGCGGTGCCGCCCGCCCCGACCTCGTCGAGCGCGAGCGGCCGGCGGGTCAGGAGCCGCGCCGCCGCGTGCAGCCGCCAGAAGAGGCGGTAGGCCGCGGCGAGTGCGGCCCCCGCCTCGCGCCCGAGGAGCCCCGCGCGCACGCCCGCCGCGAGCTGGCCCTCGACGCCGCGCTCGCCCGAGCCGGCGAAGAGCGCCGCCGCCTCGGCCACGAGCTCGATGTCCTGCATGCGGCCGGGGCCGGCCCTGGCCTCCCAGGGCCCGAGCGGCGGCTTGGCCGCGTGCAGCCGCGCCCGCATGTCGGCGACGTCGGCGAGGATCTCCCGCCGCCCCGCCCTCGCCCGCAGGAGTGTCCGGCGGAAGTCCTCGACCTCGCCCGCCAGCGCCGGCGCGCCCGCGACCGGCCGGGCCCGGGTCAGGGCGAGATGCTCCCAGGTCCAGGCCTCGTGCTCCTGATAGTGGCGGAAGGCCGCGAGCGTCGTCGCGACCGGCCCCTGCCGGCCCGAGGGCCGCAGCCGCATGTCGACCTCGTAGAGCCGCCCGGCCGCCATCGGCGCCGTCAGGGCGGTGACGAGGGCCTTGGTCAGGCGGCCGTAGTAGAGCGGGGCGGCGAGCGGGCGGGGACCCTGCGAGGCCTCCTCGCCGGCGGGGTCGCAGATGACGATGAGGTCGAGGTCGGAGGCCGCGTTGAGCCGCCGGGCCCCGAGCGAGCCCATGCCGAGGACCATCGCCCCGCGCCCCGGCGGGGGGCCGTGACGGCGGGCGAACTCCTCGACGCAGGGCCCCCAGAGCGCGCCGAGGCAGGCGAGGGCGAGGTCGGCATACTGCGCCGACGCCTCGAAGCCGTCGACCAGCCCGCGCAGGTGGTGGACGCCGATGCGGAAGTGCCACTCCCGCGCCCAGCCGCGGGCGGCGTCGAGCTTCTGCTCGTAGCCGCCGACGGCGGCAAGCCGGGCCGCGAGGGCGGTCGCGAGCGCCTCCGCCCCCGGCCAGGGGGCGAAGAAGTCGCCGCCGATCACGGCATCGAGGACGCCGGCGTTGCGGGCGAGGTGAAGGGCGAGGTCGGGGGCGGTGGCGGCGATGTCGGCGATGAGATCGACAAGCTGGGGGTTGGCGTCGAAGAGGGCGAAGATCTGCACCCCGGCCGGAAGCCCGGCGAGAAAGCCGTCGAAGGCGACGAGCGCGGCCTGGGGGTCGGCGGCGCGGTGGAGGCGCGCGAGGAGCCCCGGCCGGATGCGGTCGAAAAGCGCCCGCGCCCGTTCCGTGCGCATCGCCGGGTAGGCCGGCCAGCGCTCGACGACGGCGCGGGCGGCGGCCGGGAGCGCCGGCCCCTCGGCCGCCGCGCCGGGGGCGAAGAAGCCCTCGGTCAGCGTCGCGACCTCGGCCAGGCGGGCCGCGAGGGCGGCGCGGAAGGCGCCCGTGTCGGCCGCCCCGGCAAGCCGGGCGATCCGCTCGACCCCCTCCGGCGTCGCCGGCAGGGCGTGGGTGCGGGCGTCGTTGACCATCTGCAGCCGGTGCTCGAGCTCGCGGTGGGCGACGTAGTGCTCGCTCAGCCGCGCCGCCACCGCCGCCGGCACCCAGCCCCGCGCCGCCAGCCGGGCGAGGCCCTCGAGCGTGCCCTTCACCCGCAGCGAGGGGTCGCGGCCGCCGGCGATGAGCTGGCGGGTCTGGGTGAAGAACTCGATCTCGCGGATGCCGCCCGCCCCGAGCTTGAGGTCGTGGCCCTCGATCGCCACCCGCCCGTGCAGGCCGCGGTGGGCGCGGATGCGCAGGCGCATGTCGTGGGCGTCCTGGATGGCCGCGAAATCGAGGTGCCGGCGCCAGACGAAGGGGGTCAGCGCGGCGAGGAAGCGCGCCCCCGCCGCGAGATCGCCGGCGCAGGGACGGGCCTTGATGTAGGCCGCGCGCTCCCAGGTGCGGCCCTCGGCCTCGTAATAGCGCTCGGCCGCCTCCATCGACAGGCAGACGGGCGTCACCGCCGCGTCGGGGCGGAGCCGCAGGTCGGTGCGGAAGACGTAGCCCTCGGCCGTGGGATCGGCGATGAGCGCGCACATCCGCCGCGTCGCCCGCAGGAAGGCGGCCCGCGCCTGGGCGAGGTCGCGGGGGGCGAAGCGGGCCTCGTCGTAAAGGCAGACGAGGTCGATGTCGGACGAATAGTTGAGCTCTCCCGCCCCCATCTTGCCCATGGCGAGGACGACCATGCCGGCGCCGGTGGCGGCGTCGGCGGGGGTCTGGCCGGGGATGCGCCCGCGCCGCAACTCCTCACCCACCGCCGCCTCGAGCGTCCGCGCCACGGCGAGGTCGGCCAGCGCCGTCAGCGCGCGGGTGACGGCGTCGAGCGGCCACACCCCGCCGAGGTCCGCGAGCGCGACGAGAAGGGCCACCCGCCGCTTGGCGAGGCGCAGGCCGCGGGCGAGCGCCTCGGCCCCCGCCGCGGCCGCCGGCACGGCCGCCAGGACGGCGGCGAGCGCGTCCTCGGGCGGGCGTTCGAGGGCCGGGGCGAGCCAGCCCGCCTCCTGCCGGATCAGCCCGGCGAGGAAGGGGCTCGACCCCCCGGCCCCGGCGAGAAGCGGCGCCAGTGCGGGGTCGACCCCGGCGACCGTGGCCGCGGCCTCGGCCCCGATCGCGGCATCGACGGCGATGGGCAGGCGGGCGAGGCGGGCGGCGAAGGGGGCGGGCATGGGCGGACCATGGCCGCTGCCCCGGGCGGGGTCAACCGGGGCGGCGGCGGGACGACCGGGCGGGGGGGGAGGCGCGGCCCGGCTCTGGGGACCGGGCCCGATCCGGGCGCCGCGAACGGGGCGCGGGCCGGGCGACGGGGGGCCCCGCCCCCGCACCCGGGCCGGCGGGGGGAGGAAGCCGGACCCCATCGGGAAGCAGGCTTCGCGGCCCGACCGCGCGGGCGCCGAAACGGCAGGGGGGCGGCCCCCCGGAGACCCGGATGCGCCCCCCGGCCCGGAAGGGGGATGCGGGCGGCCTCGGGATGGTGTAGGCGGCCGGCCGGGGGGCGGGGAGAGTGGGGGGCCCGGGAGCGATGAGCCGGAGCGTGGCGCGGGTGGCGGCGGCGCTGGCCGCGGCCGGGATCGAGGCCGAGATCCTCGAGATGGCGGCCGAGACGCGCACGGCCGGTCAGGCCGCGGCGGCGGCGGGCGCCGACCTCGACCAGATCGT
>JADLCV010000227.1 GCA_020846995.1 Paracoccaceae bacterium | reverse complement strand
TCCGCCGGTGCGGACGAGGATCGGGCAGGAGCGGGACGGGGTGGTCGGCGCCTCCTTGCCGACGGGGCGCGGCGGCGCGGTCTTCGTGCGGCGGGGCGGGCGATTCGGGTGTATGATGGGCGGGCGCCGCGAGGCGCGGCGCCAGCACGAGGAGGCCCGCCATGGGCTACCGGACTCGCAGGCTCCGCGCGGCGGCCGCAGTCCTTGCCGCCACCGTCACCCTCTCCCCGGCCGGGGGACCGCCGGCCTTCGCCTTCGAGGGCGCCGGGGGCGCGCTTGCGGGCGGGACGCGGCCGGCCGCGGCCCCCGAGGCCCCCCGCATCCGCCCCTCCCGCATCTACCCCCAGGCGATTGTCGCCACCGGCGGGACGGGCCTGCGCAACCTGCCGGGCGGGGGCATCGACATCGCCGGGCTGGGCGGTGCGACCGCCGATGCCTGGCTCTACTGGGCCGTCATCACCGAGGGCGAGCCGAAGCCCGAGACGGCGCGGATCGCCCTTCAGCGCAACCTGCCGACGCGGGCCGGCCCGCGCTGGCTGACGGGAACGCCCATCGGCCGGGGCGCGAACCCCTGCTGGGACGGCGACCGCATCACCGTCTACCGCGTCCGGGTGCCGGTCTGGCTTGCCAACGGCAACGGCAGCTACCTTGTCACCCTGCCGGCCGGCCTCCCCGGTTCGATCGCCGGAGAGGATCCCTGGACGGGATCGCCGCTGCCGGCCTACGAGGGCGCCTCGCTCGTCCTCATCCAGCGCCACGAGGCCGGGCCCACGGTCGCGATCTTCGATTCCGGCCTCGCCGGACTGACGTTCGTGGCCGATCCGGGGCTTGACGTCGACCTCGTGCTGCCGGCCGCGACCGTCACCCTGTCCGGGGCCAAGCAGGTCCACATCATCGGCGCCGACGGGCAGGACGGCTGGGCCGGCTACGCCACCGATGCTGCGCCCTCGGGCGAGGTGACGCGCCACAACGGTGTCGCGCTCGGCGGGCCGGGCTCGCCCCGGAACGACTCCGACTGGAACGGCTCGGCCGGCCAGCCGCTGACCAAGCTCTGGGACAACCGGGCCGTGGATGCGACCGAGGCGATCAAGCCGGGGGATCTGGTGCTCGACTTCACCGTCTTCCAGCCGGCCGGCGTAGACTGCCTGACCCCCGTCGCCGTGGTGGTTCAGGGCTAGCGCCGGGCCGGGCCAGGGCCGGCCGACCGGCCGGACCCCGCCGCCGGGCGCGGGCGCGACAGGATTCGGCCTTGGGGCCGACATGGCGAGCGGCTAAGGTCGCCGCCATGCGTGTCCCCGGCGGCGACCCTTTCCCTGACGGCGGCCTCGCCGTGCCCGACCGCGGGGTGCGCCTCCTGCCCATTCCGCGGCTGGCCGCCGGCGGCCGCTGGCGGGTCGAGGCGATGCGGTCGCTCTCCGAGCCGCTCCTCCTGTGGTTCACCCGCGGCCAGGGGCGCATCACCATGGCCGGCATCACCCGCGGCTACACCGTCCACAACGCGATCTTCATCCCCGCGGGCACCATGCACGGCTTCGAGGTCGGCACCCAGGTCAACGGCCAGGCGCTCTTCTTCGGCCGCACGCCGCCCGTGCCCCTGCCCGCCGGGATCGTCCACCTGCGCATCCGCGAGACGGCGGCGCAGTTCGAGATCAACGCCCATCTCGACGCCCTCGGGCGCGAGCTTGACGGCACCCATCCCGGCCACGAGCGGGCGGCCCTCTGCCACCTCGGCCTCGTCGCCGTCTGGCTCGAGCGCCAGATGGCGGCGGCGGGCGAGGATCGCGGGCCCCGTCCCGACGCCGCGCGCCGGCTGGCCCAGCGCTTCGCCACCCTCCTCGAGCGCGAGTTCCGTTCGGGCTTCGGGGTCGCCGACTATGCCGCGGCCCTCGGCGTCACCCCCACCCATCTCACGCGGTCCTGCAAGGAGGCCTGCGCCCGCTCGGCCTCGGCGCTGCTCCAGGACCGCGTCCTCTTCGAGGCCCGCCGCCTCCTCCGGGAGACGGCCCTGCCGGTGAAGACGGTCTCCGAGCAGTTGGGCTTCACTTCGGCGGCCTATTTCACCCGCGCCTTCCAGACCCGCACCGGCCAGACCCCGACCGCCTTCCGCCGCGGCGGCTGACATCCCGGGGGTTGACCCGGGGGCCGGGTGTCGGTCTTCTGGCAGGAATGTCGGATTCCGCCCTTCAGGCGGTGGCGCCCGGCCAGACAAGACGGCCGGATGCGTGCGCACTGCAAGGCAAGGCCCCCGGGGGGGCGGGCCGGCTGGGTCCGTCCGGGCCGCGACCGCCCGCCCGGCGGCCCGAAGACACAAGGACGATCCTGACAGGGAGCACGAGAATGCCCGACACCATCCGTTCCGAGACGGCACTGCACCCCGCGATCCGCCGCTATGCCGCCGAGGTGGCAGGCGGGACCATGTCGCGCCGCGAGTTCCTGACCCGCGCCACCGCCCTCGGGGCGACCGCGGCGGCGGCCTGGGGGGCCCTCGGCCTCGCCCTGCCGCCGGCGCGGGCCCAGGCGACGCCGAAGGCCGGCGGCACGCTGCGGGTCCAGATGTCGATCAAGGCGGCCAAGGATCCGCGCACCTGGGACTGGTCGGAGCTTGCCAACGTCTTCCGCGGCGCGCTCGAGTATCTGGTCGAATACAACATCGACGGCTCGTTCCGCGGCATCCTGCTCGAGAGCTGGGAGGCCAACGACGACGCCACCCGGTATCTCCTCAAGGTCCGCCAGGGGGTGAAGTGGTCGAACGGCGACGACTTCGACGCCGCGGACGTGGCCGCGAACATCCGCCGCTGGTGCGACGGCACCGTCGAGGGCAACTCGATGGCAGCACGGATGGCGGCGCTGATCGACCCCGCGACCAAGCAGGCCCGCGACGGCGCGATCGAGATCGTCGACAGCCACAGCCTGCGCCTCAACCTCTCGACGCCCGACATCGCCATCATCCCCGGCATGGCCGACTACCCCGCCGCGGTCGTGCACCCCTCCTACGACGGCAGCGCCTCGACCGACCTCGTCGGCACCGGCCCCTTCAAGGTCGTCCGCTACGAGCCCGGGATCGGCGCCGAACTCCTGCGCAACGCCGATCACGCCTGGTGGGGCGAGGCGGTCCTCGGCGGCGGCTGGCTCGACCGCATCGTCTTCACCGACTTCGGCACCGACATGGCGGCCTGGGCGGCGGCGGCGGAGTCCGACGAGGTCGACATGGTCTACCAGACCACGGGCGACCACATCGGCATCCTCGACGCGATCGGCTGGAAGAAGTCCGAGGCCGTCACCTCGGCCACCATTGCCGTGCGCTTCAACCAGCTTGACGACGCCTACAAGGATGTCAACGTCCGCCGGGCGCTTCAGATGGCGGTGGACAACCGCATCGTCCTCGAACTCGGCTACTCGAACCTCGGCACCCAGGCCGAGAACCATCACGTCTGCCCGATCCATCCCGAATACGCCCAGCTGCCGCCGCTCGTCGTCGACCGCGACAAGGCCCGGGCGATGATCGCCGCGGCCGGCATGGCCGACCACGAGTTCGAGCTGATCTCGATCGACGACAGCTGGCAGGCGCAGACGTGCGACGCCGTCGCCGCCCAGATCCGCGACGCCGGCATCCGCATCAAGCGCACGATCCTGCCCGGCTCGACCTTCTGGAACGACTGGACCAAGTATCCCTTCTCGGCCACCGAGTGGAACATGCGCCCGCTCGGCGTGCAGGTGCTGTCGCTCGCCTACCGGACCGGCGAGGCCTGGAACGAGAGCGCCTTCTCCAACGCCGAGTTCGACACCCTCCTCGCCAAGGCGCTGTCGCTCGCCGACGCCGACGCCCGGCGCGAGGTGATGAAGCGGCTCGAGGAGATCATGCAGGAGCAGGGCGTGCTCATCCAGCCCTACTGGCGGTCGCTCTACCGCCACATGAAGGAGGCGGTGATGGGCGCCGACATGCATCCGACCTTCGAGATGCATCTCTACAAGTACTGGCTCGACGCCTGACGGCCCGCCCGAAGGTTCCCCCGGGGGCGGCACGGCCGGCGCCGACCCCGGGGCGCGCGCGCTCCCCCCCGCGCCGCCCGGGCCTGACGGCAGGGCCGGCTCGGCCGCCGACGGTGCCTCTGCCCCCGCCGAAAGGATCGGCCGATGTCGCGCTTTCTTCTCCGCCGCTTCGCCACCATGGTCCTGACGGCGCTCGCGCTGACGCTCGCCGTCTTCGCGCTCACGAACCTCGGGCCGAACCTCGTCAAGCTCGCCAAGACCGAGGCCTCGGTGCGGATGACCGACGCGCAGGTGGCAAGCTGGCTTGCCCGCAACGGCTATGCCCGCCCGACCCTCGTCCGCTACGGCGAATGGCTGGGCGTCCTGCCCGGCTGGCGCGGCACCGACGCCGACGGCCG
>JADLCV010000226.1 GCA_020846995.1 Paracoccaceae bacterium | reverse complement strand
GCGGCCCGCGGGTGGCGAATGCGCCTTGCCTTTTCGCGGCGCCTGCGTATCGTGCCCGGCCATGACCACGGGCCGCGCCATCACCCTTCCGCGCCGGGGCTTCTGCCCCCGGCCCGCATGCGGCCTGCTGCTCCTTAGCCGCCTCTGAGCGTGCCCCAGGGCGCGACGCTCGGAGGTCGCCCCGCGCCCGGCAGGACGGCTCAGGAACCACCCGGGAGATCTCCCATGACGAGCGCAGCCGAACAGGACCGCGTCCTCATCTTCGACACCACGCTTCGCGACGGCGAGCAGTCGCCGGGCGCCACCATGACCCAGTCCGAGAAGCTCGAGATCGCGCAGCTCCTTGACGAGATGGGGGTGGACATCATCGAGGCGGGCTTTCCCATCGCCTCGGAGGGCGATTTCGAGGCCGTGGCGGCGGTCGCCCGGCTGGCCGAGCGGGCCGTGATCTGCGGGCTCGCGCGGGCGAACCTTGCCGACATCGACCGCTGCTGGGAGGCCGTCCGCCATGCCCGCCGGCCGCGCATCCACACCTTTATCGGCACCTCGCCCCTGCATCGCGAGATCACGCGGCTCGACCCCGAGGGGATGCTCGCCCAGATCCACCGCACCGTCAGCCACGCCCGCAACCTCTGCGACAACATCCAGTGGTCGCCCATGGATGCGACGCGGACCGAGCGCGACTATCTCTGCCGGGTGGTCGAGGCGGCAATCCGGGCCGGGGCGACGACGATCAACGTCCCCGACACCGTCGGCTACACCGTCCCCCGCGAGAGCGCGGCGATCATCGCCATGCTGCGCGAGCGCGTCCCGGGGGCGGGCGACGTCGTCTTTGCCACCCACTGCCACAACGACCTCGGCATGGCGACGGCGAACGCGCTCGCGGCCGTGGACGCCGGCGCGCGCCAGATCGAGTGCACGATCAACGGGCTTGGCGAGCGGGCCGGCAACACCGCCCTCGAGGAGGTGGTGATGGCGCTCAAGGTGCGCAACGACCTCATGCCCTACCGCACCGGCGTCGATGCCACGCGGATCATGAAGGCCTCGCGCCTCGTCGCCACCGTCTCGGGTTTCCCGGTCCAGTTCAACAAGGCGATCGTGGGCAAGAACGCCTTCGCCCACGAGAGCGGCATCCACCAGGACGGGGTGCTGAAGAACGCCGCCACCTTCGAGATCATGCGGCCCGAGGACATCGGCCTCGCCGCCACCAACCTCGTCATGGGCAAGCATTCGGGCCGCGCCGCGCTCCGCGCCAAGCTGCGCGAGCTTGGCTACGAGCTGGCCGACAACCAGCTCAACGACGTGTTCGTGCGCTTCAAGTCGCTCGCCGACCGCAAGAAGGAGGTCTACGACGACGACCTCGTGGCGCTCGTTCAGGACAGCGTCGTCCAGGGCGCGGGCGAGCACCTCCTCCTGCGCCGACTGCGGGTCGTCTGCGGCACCGAGGGGCCGCAGACGGCCGAGTTGACCCTGCGCGTCGCCGGCGAGGACCGCCAGGTGACGGCCACCGGCGACGGCCCCGTCGATGCCACCTTCCGGGCCGTCAAGATGCTGTTCCCGCACGCGGCGCGGCTCCAGCTCTACCAGGTCCATGCGGTCACCGAGGGCACCGACGCCCAGGCGACGGTCAGCGTCCGCCTCGAGGAGGAGGGCAAGATCGTCACCGGCCAGGCCGCCGACACCGACACCGTGGTCGCTTCGGCCAAGGCCTATCTCGCGGCGCTGAACAACCTCATCGTGCGCCGGGCCAAGACGCGGCCCGAGGGCTTCGCGGTCTGACCCGGCCCCCCGGGCGACCGGCCGGGGGGGCCGACCCGGCCCCCGGAGCCCCGCCCGAGGGGGCCGGAAGGGCTCCTGGCGGCGGTCTCCCGCAGCCCGCCGCCGGGCCGGCCGGAGCCGGCCGTATCACTTCTCCGGCACCCCGCGGCGCCCGCCCGCCGGGCGGGCCGGCGGGGGCCGGATCCCGCCGGCCGGGGCGGCAATACCCTTTGCGCGGCCCCCCCGGCTGCCTATATCCACGACGCCTGCCGCGCGCGCCGACTCGCCCCGCGCGGCTGACCACGGGAGATCCCACCGCCATGTTCGGACTTTCGAGCCTGTTCTCGTCGGACATGGCGATCGACCTTGGCACCGCCAACACGCTCGTCTACGTGCGCGGCAAGGGCATCGTGCTGAACGAGCCCTCGGTCGTCGCCTTCCACGTCAAGGACGGCAAGAAGCAGGTCCTGGCCGTCGGCGAGGAGGCCAAGCTCATGCTCGGCCGCACCCCCGGCACGATCGAGGCGATCCGGCCCATGCGCGACGGCGTCATCGCCGACTTCGACGTCGCCGAGGAGATGATCAAGCACTTCATCCGCAAGGTCCACAAGCGCTCGACCTTCTCCAAGCCCAAGGTCATCGTCTGCGTGCCCCACGGCGCGACGCCGGTCGAGAAGCGGGCGATCCGCCAGTCGGTGCTGTCGGCGGGGGCGCGCCGGGCCGGGCTGATCGCCGAGCCGATCGCGGCCGCGATCGGGGCCGGCATGCCAATCACCGATCCGACCGGCAACATGGTCGTCGACGTCGGCGGCGGCACGACCGAGGTCGCGGTGCTGTCGCTCGGCGACATCGTCTATGCCCGCTCGGTCCGCGTTGGCGGCGACCGCATGGACGAGGCGATCGTCTCCTACCTGCGGCGCAACCACAACCTCCTCGTCGGCGAGACCACGGCCGAGCGCATCAAGTGCACGATCGGCACCGCCCGCATGCCCGACGACGGCCGCGGGGCGGCGATGCAGATCCGCGGCCGCGACCTCCTCAACGGCGTCCCCAAGGAGATGGAGGTCAACCAGGCCCAGATTGCCGAGGCGCTGGTCGAGTCGGTCCAGCAGATCCGCGAGGCGGTCATGCTCGCGCTCGAGGCGACCCCGCCCGACCTTGCCGCCGACATCGTCGACCGCGGGGTGATGCTGACGGGGGGCGGGGCGCTTCTCGGCGACCTCGACCTCGCGCTCCGCGAATCCACCGGACTCTCGATCTCGGTCGCCGATGAGTCACTGAATTGTGTCGCCCTCGGCACCGGCAAGGCTCTGGAACACGAAAAGCTGCTCCGGCATGTGATAGACTACGCGAGCTAGGCGGACGGGTGTCCCGCGGGGCGCGCGCACGCGGGGAGGGGACGGGGGCGGCCCTTGGCACGCGAACCGAGCGCAGACAGCTTCGTCCGCCCCGTGCGCAACCTGTTGCGCCTGATCCTGTGCCTCGCGCTCCTCGGCCTCTTCCTCTTGTGGCGTATCGACAGCCCGCGGGTCGAGCGCTTCCGGGCGGCGCTGGTCGACCGCGTCGTGCCGGGGATGGACTGGGCGCTGGTGCCGGTGACACGGGCGGTCGAGATGGTCGAGGGCTTCCAGTCCTACGTCCGCATCCTCGGCCAGAACCAGGAGTTGCGGCGCGAGCTGCAGCAGATGAAGGCATGGCGCGAGGCGGCCCTCCAGCTCGAGCAGAAATACGCCCGCCTGCTCGACCTCGCCAACGTCCGCCTCGACCCGATGCTGACCCATGTCACGGGCGTCGTCCTCGCCGACGCCGGCTCGCCCTTCCGCCAGTCGGTGATCCTCAACGTCGGCGCCCGCGACGGCATCCGCGACGGCTGGGCGGCGATGGACGGGCTCGGCCTCGCCGGGCGGATCTCGGGCGTCGGCGAGCGTTCGGCGCGGGTCCTCCTCCTCACCGATCCCTCGAGCCGGGTGCCCGTGGTCATCCAGCCCTCGGGCCAGCGCGCGATCCTGTCGGGCGACAACAGCGCCGCCCCGCCGCTCGAATTCCTCGAGCGGCCCGAACTCGTGCGGCCGGGCGACCGGGCGGTGACCTCGGGCGACGGCGGCGTCCTGCCGGCGGGCCTCCTCGTCGGGCAGGTCGCGCAGGGCCCCGACCGCCGCCTGCGGGTGCGGCTTTCGGCCGACTACGAGCGGCTAGAGTTCCTGCGCGTGCTGCGCAGCCACTCCGGCGAGACGATCACCGATCCCGGCGGGCTGGTCATCGGACCCTCGCCCGCGCCGGCGGCCGTGGCAGGGGGCGAGGGTGGCTGAGCCGATCCGCGACGACCGCTGGCTTTACCGGGCGATCTTCGTCGTCGTCGCGGGCGTGCTCCTGTTCCTGCGGCTCCTGCCGGTCGGCGACCTGCCGGGGCGGGTGCCGGCCCCCGACCTTCTCCTCTGCGTCACCTTCGCCTGGGCGCTGCGGCGGCCCGAGTACGTCCCGCCCCTGCTTGTTGCCGCGGTGTTCCTGGTCGAGGACCTGCTGACCCTCCGGCCGCCCGGCCTCTGGACGCTCGCCGTCGTCCTCGGGACCGAGTTCCTGCGCGGCCGGGCCGTGCTCGTGCGCGATGTCTCGTTCCTTCTCGAATGGGCGATCGTGGCGGTCGTGATGACGGCGGCGACGCTCGCCACGCGCGTCGTCCTCGCCGTCGCCTTCGTGCCCCAGCCGGGGGTCGAGCAGGGGCTCGTGCTCCTCGTCCTGACGGCCCTCGCCTATCCCCTTGCCGCCTTCGTCTCGCACCGCGGCCTCGGCGTGCGCAAGCCGGCGACGGGCGAGGTCGATGCCCTCGGGAGGCGGCTGTGAGGCGCACCGCCCGCGATGCCGAGGCGAGCGCCCGGCGGGTCACGCGCCGGGCCCTGATCCTCGCCGGCGCCCAGGCCGGCGTCCTCGGGGCCCTCGCCCTCCGCCTCCGCCACCTCCAGGTCGAGGAGGCCGACCGCTTCCGCGTGCTCGCCGACGAGAACCGGATCGCCCTCCGCCTCCTGCCCCCCGCCCGCGGCCTCGTCTACGACCGTCGCGGCACCATCCTCGCCGACAACGAGCAGAACTACCGCGTCGTCATCGTCCGCGAGGACGCGGGCGACGTCGCCGCCGTGCTCGCGCGCCTCCAGACCCTGATCGGGCTTGACGACGAGGCGGTCGAGCGGGCCCGGCGCGAGATCGCCCGCCGCAGCCCCTTCGTGCCCATCGCCGTCGCCGAACGGCTGGCGTGGGAGGACGTGGCGCGGGTTGCCGCCAACGCCCCGGCGCTGCCCGGGGTCTTCCCCGAGGTCGGGCTCTCGCGCCACTATCCGCTCGGGGCCGACACCGCCCATGTCGTGGGCTATGTCGGCCCGGTCAGCGAGGCCGACCTTGCCCGCCTCGAGGACCCCGACCCCCTCCTCCAGATCCCGCGCTTCCAGATCGGCAAGGTCGGCGTCGAGGCGCGGATGGAGGACACGCTGCGCGGCAGCGCCGGCTCGCGCCGGATCGAGGTCAACGCCGTCGGGCGGGTGATCCGCGAACTCGACCGCCGCGAGGGCGTCCCGGGGGCGGACGTGCAGCTTTCGCTCGACGCCCGCCTCCAGAACTACGTCCAGGCCCGGCTGGGTGCGGAAAGCGCGGCCGCCGTGGTCATGGACGTCGCCTCGGGCGACCTCCTCGCCATCGCCTCGGCGCCGGGCTACGACCCCAACCTCTTCGTGCGCGGGATCTCGGTCGCCGACTACCGGGGCCTCACCGACAACGACCACCGGCCGCTGGCCACCAAGACGGTGCAGGGCGCCTATCCGCCGGGATCGACCTTCAAGATGGTGACGGCCCTCGCGGCCCTCGAGGCCGGCGTCGTCCGCCCCGACGAGACCGTGCGCTGCCCCGGCCATGTCGAGGTCGCGGGCAGCCGCTTCCACTGCTGGCGCGGCGGCGGGCACGGCGCGGTCGCGCTGGTCCGCAGCCTGACCGAATCCTGCGACGTCTACTACTACGAACTCGCCCAGCGGACGGGGATCGAGCGCATCCACGCCATGGCCGGCCGCCTCGGCCTCGGCCAGCGCTTCGATCTGCCGCTGTCGGCGATCTCCGAGGGGCTGAACCCCTCGCGCGACTGGAAGCGCGCCCGCCACGGTCAGGAATGGCGCATCGGCGACACCATCAACGCTGCCATCGGCCAGGGCTACGTGCTTGCCTCGCCCCTCCAGCTGGCGGTGATGACGGCCCGCCTCGCGAGCGGCCGGGCGGTGGTGCCGCGGCTGGTCCGGGCGGTCAACGGGGTCGAGCAGGCGCCCGCACCGGCGCCCCCGCTCGGGCTCGACCCCGGCCACCTGCGCGAGATCCGGCGGGCGCTGTACAACGTCTGCCAGAGCGAGCGCGGCACCGCCTGGTCGAGCCGCATCGACGCCGCCGAGATGCGGATGGCGGGCAAGACCGGCACCAGCCAGGTGCGCAACATCACCGCCGCCGAGCGCGCCCGCGGCGTCCTCGGCAACGACCAGTTGCCGTGGAACCGGCGCGACCACGCCCTCTTCGTCGCCTTCGCCCCCCACGAGGCGCCGCGCATCGCCGTCGCCGTCGTGGTCGAGCATGGCGGCGGCGGCTCGACGGCCGCCGCCCCCATCGCCCGCGACATCGTCCTCCAGGCGCTCTACGAGGGGACGCCGCCGGTCAGCGCCTATCCCGCGAGCCAGCGCAACCGCATCGAGACCCAGCAGCGCGAACTTGCCCCGCGACTGATGCCGCCGCCGGGGCCCGGCGCCTCGCGGGCCTGAGGGAGCGGGCCGATGAGCTTTCTCGAATACACCGTCAAGACGGTCCCGACCGGCGTCGCCAAGGTCCTCCATCTCAATTGGGCGCTCGTCGTCCTGCTGTCCTCGGTCGCGGGGGTGGGGTTCCTGATGCTCTATTCGGTTGCCGGCGGCGACCTCTCGCGCTGGGCCGAGCCGCAGATGAAACGCTTCGCGCTCGGGCTGGCGGTGATGATCGCCTTCGGCTTCACGCCGATCTGGTTCTGGAGGAACGTCGCCGGCCTCGCCTCCGGGGTGGCGCTCCTCCTCCTCGTCGCGGTGCCGCTCGTCGGCACCGTCGGCATGGGGGCGCAGCGCTGGATCGACCTCGGCTTCGTCCGTCTCCAGCCCTCCGAGCTCATGAAGGTCACGCTGGTGATGCTGCTCGCGGCCTATTACGACTGGCTCGACACCGACAAGGTCTCGCGCCCGTTCTGGGTGCTCCTGCCGGCCCTGCTGACGCTCGTGCCGGCCGGCTTCGTGCTGACCCAGCCCGACCTCGGCACCGCCCTCCTGCTCGCCCTCGGCGGCGGGCTCGTGATGGTCGCGGCCGGCGTCCACTGGCTCTACTTCGCCTCGGTGATCGCTGCCGGCGCCGGCCTCGTGACGCTCGTCTTCGCCTCGCGCGGGACGCCCTGGCAGCTGCTCATGGACTACCAGTTCCGGCGCATCGACACCTTCCTCAACCCCGACCTCGACCCCCTCGGCGCGGGCTACCACATCAGCCAGGCCAAGATCGCCCTCGGCTCGGGCGGCTGGACCGGCAAGGGCTTCATGCAGGGCACCCAGTCGCGGCTGAACTTCCTGCCCGAGAAGCACACCGACTTCATCTTCACCACGCTCGCCGAGGAGTTCGGCTTTGTCGGCGCCTTCTCGCTTCTGGCCCTCTACGCGCTCGTCATCGCCTTCTGCCTCGCCTCGGCGATCAACACCCGCGACCGCTTCAGCCAGCTCCTGATCGTCGGCATCGCCGGCACCTTCTTCTTCTATTTCGCCGTCAACATGGCGATGGTAATGGGGCTCGCGCCGGTGGTGGGCGTGCCCCTGCCGCTCGTCTCCTACGGGGGTTCGGCGATGCTCGTGCTGCTGGCAGGCTTCGGGATGGTCCAGTCGGCCCATGTCCACCGGCCGCGGAACCGCGCGTGACGGTGCGCGTCCTCTTCGCGGCCGGGCCCGGGCGCTGGCCGCGCTACGCCGGCCCGCTGCGGGCGGCGCTGGCCGCGGCCGGGGTCGCGGCCGAGGTCAGCGACCGCACCGAGGATCCGGCGGCGGTCGACTACCTCGTCACCGCCCCGGGGGGGACGATCGAGGACTTCCGCCCCTACCGGCGGGCGAAGGCCGCGCTCCACCTCTTCGCCGGGGTCGAGGGCATCCTCGCCAACCCGACCCTCGTCCAGCCGCTCTGCCGCATGGTCGATCCGGCGATGACGCAGGGCATGGCCGAGTGGGTCACGGGCCATGTCCTCCGCCATCACCTCGGCACCGACGCCCATGTCACGGGTCAGGACGGGGTCTGGCGCCACGAGGTCCTCCCGCCGCTCGCCGCCGAGCGGCCGGTGGGCATCCTCGGGCTCGGCGAACTCGGCCAGGCGGCGGGGCGGATGCTCGCGACGATCGGCTTCCCGGTCACGGGCTGGAGCCGGAGCCCGCGGGTGGTGCCGGGGCTCGCCTGCCGCGACGGCGCGGCGGGGCTCGCCCATGTCCTCGGCCAGTCGCAGATCCTCGTCCTCCTCCTGCCCCTGACGCCGGCGACGAGGAACCTCCTCGACGCCCGCCGCCTCGCCCATCTGCCGAGGGGCGCGGTCGTCATCAACGCCGCCCGCGGCGGGCTGATCGACGACGCGGCGCTGATCGCGGCGCTCGATTCCGGGCAGGTCGGCCACGCGACGCTCGACGTCTTCCGCGAGGAGCCGCTGCCGCCCTGGCATCCCTTCTGGGCCCATCCGCGGGTGACGGTGACGCCGCACATCGCCGCCGAGACCCGGCCCGCGACGGCCGCCGTGGTCCTCGCCGAGAACATCCGCCGGGGCGAGGCGGGGCTTGCCTTCCTGCACCTCGTCGACCGCGCCCGCAGCTACTGACCGCGCCGGGCCTCAGGCGGCCGCCACCGGCACCGGCCCGGCCAGGGCGACGATGTCGAGCATGATGCGGTTCAACTCGAAGTCCCGCGGCGTGTAGACGGCCGCCACCCCGAGCGCCTTCAGTGCCCGGGCATCGGCCTCGGGGATGATGCCGCCGACGACGACCGCGACCGCGACCCCGGCCTCGCGCAGGCGCTCCATGATCTCGGCGACGAGCGCGAGATGGCTGCCCGAGAGGATCGAGAGGCCGAGGACATGGGCCCCCGAGGTCGCCGCCCGGGCCGCGATCTCGGCCGGGGTCATGCGGATGCCGTCATAGACGATCTCGAAGCCGCAGTCGCGGGCCCGCGCCGCGATCTGTTCGGCGCCGTTCGAATGGCCGTCGAGCCCGGGCTTGCCGACGAGGAGCTTCGGCCGCCGCCCGAGCCGGCGGGTCGCGGCATCGACCGCGGCCCGCACCGCCTCGAGCCCCTCGGTGCGGTTCGAGGGTGCGGGCGAGACCCCCGTGGGCGCCCGGTATTCGCCGAAGACACCCCGCACCGCCGCGCCCCACTCGCCCGTCGTCACCCCGGCCCGGGCGGCGGCGATCGAGGCCGGCATGATGTTCGCCCCCCCCGCCGCCGCCGCCCGCACGTCGGCCAGCGCCCGCTCGACGCGGGCCCCGTCGCGCGCCGCCCGCCAGGCCTCCAGCCGGGCGATCTGGTCGCGCTCGGCCTCGGCGTCGACGACGATGACGGTTCCCGGCCCGGTGGCGAGCGGCGAGGGCTCCGAGGCGGTGAAGCGGTTGACGCCGACGACCACTGTCTCGCCCTGCTCGATGCGGGCGATGCGGCGGGCATTGGCCTCGACCAGCCGCCCCTTCATGTAGGCGATGGCCTCGACCGCCCCGCCCATGGCGTCGATGCGGGCAAGTTCCTCGATGACCGCCGCCTTCAGTTCCGAGACCTTCGCCGCCACCACCGGGTTGCCGTCGAAGAGGTCGGCGTGCTCGAGAAGGTCGGTCTCGAAGGCGAGGATCTGCTGGGTGCGGAGCGCCCACTGCTGGTCCCAGGGCCGCGGCAGGCCGAGGGCCTCGTTCCACGCCGGCAACTGGACGGCCCGCGCCCGGGCGTTGCGCGACAGGGTCACGGCCAGCATCTCGATCAGGATGCGGCAGACGTTGTTCTCCGGCTGCTGCTCGGTCAGGCCGAGCGAGTTGACCTGGACCCCGTAGCGGAAGCGGCGGTGGCGGGCGTCGGCGACGGCGTAGCGATCACGCAGGATCTCGTCCCAGAGCTCGCCGAAGGCCCGCATCTTGCACATCTCGGCCACGAAGCGGATGCCGGCGTTGACAAAGAAGCTGATCCGCCCGGCCATGGCCGGGAAGGCCGCGGGTGCTACCCGGGCGCGGAGGTCGTCGAGGACGGCAACCGCGGTCGCGAGGGCGAAGGCGACCTCCTGCTCGGCCGTCGCGCCGGCCTCCTGCAGGTGATAGGAACAGACGTTCATCGGGTTCCATTTCGGCAGCGCGCCCGCGCACCAGAGGGCGACGTCGGCGATCATCCGCAGGCTCGGGCGCGGCGGGCAGATGTAGGTGCCGCGGCTGAGGTATTCCTTGATGATGTCGTTCTGGACCGTGCCCTCGAGGGCGGCGGGGTTCGCCCCCTGCTCCTCGGCCAGCGCGACATAGAGGGCGAGAAGCCAGGGCGCGGTGGCGTTGATCGTCATCGAGGTGTTCATGCCGGCGAGCGGGATGCCGGCGAAAAGCGCCCGCATGTCGCCGAGATGGGCGACCGGCACGCCGACCTTGCCGACCTCGCCGCGGGCGAGCGGATGGTCGCTGTCGTAGCCGGTCTGGGTCGGCAGGTCGAAGGCCACCGAAAGCCCGGTCTGCCCCTTGGCGAGGTTGCCGCGGAAAAGCTCGTTCGAGGCCCTGGCGGTGGAATGGCCGGCGTAGGTGCGAAAGAGCCAGGGCGGGTCGCGTTCGGTCATCTCGGCCTCCGTCGCCGCGCAAGATTCTTGCGCACCCATGCGGGATAGCGGCAATGTCCTGAGCCGTCAATTCGCCGCGGCGCGGCAACGGCCGTCGCGGCCGCAACCGCGGCGCGGCGCGCACCCCGGCCGCGACCGCGTTCCCGGCGCCGGGCCACCCCGCCGCCCCGGGCGTGCGGCCAAGCGCGCGACATAAAGTTTCACGCCGGGACGATCCGCTATTGCAATCTTGCGCGGCGCTCGATACCCCTGCCGCGGACGGCGCAGTTCTGCGCCGCAGCATCAGCATCCGGCGCGGAGGCAGGCATGGCCCTCGACACCCACAGCGCGATCGCGCCCTACGACGCGCCGCAGAAGGACCTTTACGAGCTGGGCGAGATGCCGCCGCTCGGCCATGTGCCGGCGAAGATGTATGCCTGGGCGATCCGGCGCGACCGCCACGGCCCCCCGGCCAGCGCCATGCAGGTCGAGGTCGTCGACACCTGGGAGGTGGGCGACGACGAGGCGCTCGTCCTCGTCATGGCGGCGGGGGTCAACTACAACGGCGTCTGGGCCTGTCTCGGCCAGCCCGTCAGCCCCTTCGACGGCCACAAGGCCGCCCTCCACGTCGCCGGCTCGGACGCCGCCGGCGTCGTCTGGAAGGTCGGCCGGCGGGTCCGGCGCTGGAAGGTCGGCGAGGAGGTCGTCATCCACTGCAACCAGGACGACGGCGACGACGAGGAATGCAACGGCGGCGATCCCATGTTCTCGCCCAGCCAGCGCATCTGGGGCTACGAGACCCCCGACGGCAGCTTTGCCCAGTTCGCCCGCGTCCAGGCCCGCCAGCTCATGCCGCGGCCCCGCCACCTGACCTGGGAGGAAAGCGCCTGCTACACGCTGACGCTCGCCACCGCCTTCCGGATGCTCTTCGGCCACCACCCCCACGACCTCAAGCCCGGCCAGAACGTCCTCGTCTGGGGTGCCTCCGGGGGGCTCGGCTCGTACGCCGTGCAGCTCTGCAACACCGCCGGCGCCAACGCCATCGGCGTCATCTCGGACGAGGACAAGCGCGCCTTCGTCATGGGCCTCGGCGCCAAGGGGGCGATCAACCGCAAGGACTACCGCTGCTGGGGGCCGATGCCGCGGGTCGGAAGCCCCGAATACGGCGACTGGCTGAAGGAGGCGCGCCGCTTCGGCAAGGCCGTCTGGGACATCCTCGGCAAGGGGGTGAACCCCGACATCGTCTTCGAGCATCCCGGCGAGGCGACCTTCGCGGTCTCGGCCCTCGTCTGCAAGAAGGGCGGCATGGTCGTCATCTGCGCCGGCACCTCGGGCTTCAACTGCACCTTCGACGTCCGCTACATGTGGATGCACCAGAAGCGCCTGCAGGGCAGCCATTTCGCCCATCTGAAGCAGGCCGCGGCGGCCAACCGGCTGATGGTCGGGCGCCGCCTCGACCCCTGCCTGTCGGAGGTCCTGCCCTGGGCCGAGATCCCGGCCGCGCACATGAAGATGTGGATGAACGAGCACAAGCCGGGCAACATGGCGGTGCTGGTGCAGGCGCCGCGCCCCGGCCTGCGCACCTTCGAGGACGCGCTCGAGGCCGGCCGCCGCTGAGCGGCCGCCCGATTCGCCCCCGCGGTGCCGCCGCGCCGGGTGCGCCGGCCCAGCGCCGCCAAGGGTTTCGCGAACCCTCCCCTCCCCCTTTCGGGGGAGACGGAAGCGGCGGATTTTGCCCCCGCCCTGCACATGCTAAGGTTGTATTAACGATCTCTTAACCGCGCCGCGCGAGACTTCCATGCAGCACGACTGGATCATCGACGTCCTGACCGACCTTGCGGCCTTCGCGCAGCAGAACGGCATGGCGGCCTTGGCCGAGCAGCTCGAGGACAGCAAGCTGATTGCCGCGGGCGAGCTGGCCGCGGCGCGCCACGGGGCGCCCGGGCGGGCGGCGGGGGATGCGGCAGCCACTCTGGGGTTTCATCGAGCGGTTGCAGGCGGTGGCGAGCCTTGAGGCGCTCCAGCGCCTGATCCTCGACCTCCGCAGCGCCTACGAAGTCGAGCATGTCGTCTACCACGCCGTCAATGCCGAGGGCGGGCAGTATGCCGTCCTGACCTATCCGCCGGCCTGGGTCGACCGCTACATCGCCCGCGACTACGCCCGCCTCGATCCCGTGGTCCAGGGCTGCTACCGCCGCTTCACGCCGGTCGACTGGAAGGCGCTCGACTGGACGCCGCGGCCGGTCCGGGCCTTCCTCGGCGAGGCGATCGAGCACGGCGTCGGCAACCAGGGGCTCTCGGTCCCGATCCGCGGCCCCGGCGGGCAGTTCGCGCTCTTCACGATCAGCCACCGCGCCCGCGACGGCGACTGGCTGCGCCTTGCCGGCCGCAACCAGGGCGACCTCATCCTCATCGCCCACTACATCAACCAGAAGGCGCTCGAGATCGCCCGCGGCACCGACGCGCTGCGGCAGGCCGCGCTCTCCCCGCGCGAGACCGACGCGCTGACGCTCCTCGCCATGGGCTATTCGCGGGCCCGCGCCGCCGATAGCCTCGCCATCTCCGAGCACACGCTGCGCGCCTATGTCGAGAGCGCGCGGCTGAAGCTCGGGGCCGCGAACACCATCCAGGCCGTCGCCACCGCCCTCACCCGCGGCCTTCTCGTCGTCTGACCCCCCCCGCGCGCCCGCAGGCGCCCGGCACCCGGCATCCGATGAGGGCGAACAACCCGCTGGCAGGGCCGCCGCGCACCCCCCTCCCGCCCGGTCCCGCAAGGCCGGAGCGGGGCCGCGGGCGGCCGGCCGGAGGCGTGAAGAAGACCCTGCGGCGGCGCGCGCCCCGGTGGGCCGTCTTGACCATGCCCGCGCTACCCCCTGCCCGGTCCCGGCAGGAGGGTTCGCCAGGCATGATCCGCTTCATTCCCGCTCGCGAGCTTCCGCGCCATCCCGGCCTTGCCCGGGCTATGTTCCGCGACCGCGCGGTCCAGTTCCGCGACCGGCTGGGCTGGCCGGTCATGGTCGGGGCCGACGGCGGCGAGCGCGACGGCTACGACGCCCGGGATCCCCTCTACGTGATCGCGACCGACGCCGCGGGCGGCCACGCGGGCTCGCTGCGCCTGATGCCCACGACCGGCCCGACGATGCTTTCGGACCATTTCGGCTATCTGCCGGGGGCGACCATCGCCGGCCCGCGGGTCTGGGAATGCACGCGCTTCTGCCTCGCCCCGGGGGCCGACGCGCGGACCTCGGCCCGTCTCCTCCTCGGGGCGGCCGAGATCGGGCTCGCCCTCGGGCTTGCCCATGCGCTGGCGGTCTTCGATGCCCCGATGGAGCGCCTCTATGGCCGCCTCGGCTGGGTGCCCGAGATCCTCGGCCAGGCCGGATGCGGGACCGGCGCGATCCGCCTCGGCCGCTGGGCCTTCGCGCCGGCGGCCCGCGACAGCCTCGCCCGCCGCGCCGGCCCCGCCGCAGCGGCGGCGGCCGCGGCCGCGGCGGCATGGGCAGCGGCGCGGGCGGCCCTCGGGCCTGCCGCCGCCGCGGCCTGAGGCGCCCCCCTTGGCCGCGGGCTGGTCGCCGCGCTAGGCTCGGGGGCGATGGCCCTGCCCGCGCTCCCCCTCTCGGCCGAACAGGCCGATGCCTACGGCCGCATCGGCGCGGCGCTGGCGGCGGCCGGGGTCGATCTGGCCGCGGGCGCTCTCGCCGCGCCGGCGGGCAAGGGCGCGGGCGTCCTCGCGGTGATGGGCAAGGCGGGGTCGGGCAAGACCATGCTCCTCGCGAGGCTGGCCCGCGACCTCGTCGCCCTCGGGGTCGAGACGGTCGCCGCCGAGTGGGAGGGCCGGCGGCGGCGCGACCGCCGGACGCTCGCGATCCTCGCCCCCACCAACAAGGCGGCCTCGGTCCTGCGCCTCCACGGGGTGCCGGCGACGACCATCCACCGCATCCTCTACACCCCGATCTACGATCCCCAGTACGAGCGCATCGCCGAGTGGCTGGCGGGCCAGGGCAGGCGGCCGGCGGTCGAGGGGCTGACCGAGGCCGCCCTCGACCGCGCCCGCGCCTTCTACGACCAGATCCCCTCGATCCCGGGGGCGCTGGCGGCGGCCGGCCTGCGCGGGTCGGACTTCATCAAGGGCTGGAAACGGCGCGAGGAGCCGCTCGACATCGGTTTCGTCGACGAGGCCTCGATGCTCGACGACCGCGCCATGGCCGATCTCGAGGCGATTTTCCCGAGCCTCGTCCTCTTCGGCGACCCCGCCCAGCTGGCCCCCGTCGGCCAGTCGGGAACGATGGTCTTCGACGCGATCCCGGAGGGGCGCCGGCTCACCCTTGCCCGCATCCACCGCCAGGCCGAGGGCAACCCGATCCTCGACCTCGCCCACGCCCTCGCCGACCCCGCGCTGACCTTCGAGGATTTCGAGGACCGCGTCGCCGCCGCGGCCGCGGGCGACGGGCGCGTCGTCATCGCCCGCCGCGTCTCGGCCGACCTCATGGCGCGCTCGCCGGCCCTCGTCTGGCGCAACCTCACGCGGGTGCGGCTGATCCAGGCCTTCCGCGCCGCCCAGGGCTGCCCCGCCGACGCGCTCGTCCCCGGCGAGCCGCTCATCTGCGACGGCATCGAGCTGCCCCTTCGCCATCGCCGCAAGCGCATCGACCTCGAGGCCCGCGGGCTCATCAAGGGGGCGCAGGCGATCTACCTCGGGCCCGGGCGGGCGCCGGGCTTCTCGCGCCTCTTCGTGCCGGGGGCTGAGCAGCCCCAGGTCGCCGCCGCCTCGATCATCAAGATCGAGCAGGCAGAGAGCGAGGAGCCCTTCATCCCCTACGCCGCGCGCATGGGCGCGGCCTTCCTGCACGGGGCGGCGGTGACGATCCACAAGGCCCAGGGCTCGCAGTGGGAGGAGGTGCAGGTCTTTGCCCCCGACCTCTTCGCTGCCGCCGCCTCGGGCCGCGAGGAGGCGGGGATGCCGCTCTGGAAGCGCCTCGCCTATGTCGCGATCACGCGCGCCCAGCACCGGCTGCACTGGGTGACGCGGGCGGCACTGGCGCGGCCGACCCGGCCGCTCGACACGGCCGACCTCACCGCCCCGGCGGCGGCCCTCGAACTCGCGCCCGAGTGAGGCCGGCGGCCCTGCCCGGGGCCGTGCCACGCGAAGGCGACGGTCCTTTCCTCGACCCCGCGCCTGCGTGAGGCCGCGGCCCGGCCGGCCCCCCGGGGGCCGTCAGAGGCCGTGGCTGCGGCGGTAAAGCGCGATCGGCGCCGTCTCGGCGAGCGTCGGCGGGCGAACATGGGCCGCAAGCGGCCGCCGGGCGCGCTCGGGGGCCTCGATCAGCCCGGCGAAGAGCGGGGCGTCGGCGCTGTCGGGGAAGACCGTCGCCTCGAGCACCTCGGGCGGCACGCCCAGATGGTCGGCGGCGATGCCCTTGAAGACCGAGCGCAGATCGACCGTCGCCCGCAGGTCGCCCTCGTAGAGCTGCTTCGGCCCGAGGCCCGGCCAGTCGCCGTAGATGCCGCCGCGGACCGCGCCGCCGGCCATGAGCGCCACCGTGGCGATGCCGTGGTCGGTGCCGCGGTCGCCGTTGGTCAGGACGGTGCGGCCGAACTCGGTCACGCAGACGACGACGGTATGGTCCCAGGCGGCCTCGAGTTCGCGCCGGAGGTCGCCGATCGCCTGGTCAAGCTCGCGCAGGCGGTCGTTGAAGTAGCCGGTGACGCCGCCCTGCTGGGAGTGGGTATCCCAGGACTCGATCGAGAGGACGGCGATGCGGGGCCCGGTCTCGGCCCGCATCAGCCGCGCGGCGCCGATAAAGGCCTGCCGCAGGGGCCCGAGATCGCCGCCCCCGGCGCCCGAATCGCGGGCGAGACGATCGGCCTCGAGCCCGCGGGCGAGCGAATCCCAGAGCGCCGGGTCGACCGCGCCGTAGGCGGTCTGGAGGCGCGCGATCGTCGCCTCGTCGACCTTCTCGAACCAGGTCGGCGACCAGCCGAGGACGGGCTCGGGCCCGCGCAGGATGAGCGGGGCATCGCCGATCTCGAGCCCGCGGCGTTCGCGGATGGGGTCGCCCGCCGGCAGCGACCCGAGCAAGCGGTTGAGCCAGCCGGTGGCGTTCGACACGTTCGCCGGCAGGCCGTTCTCGAGGTTGTCCTGGCACTCGAAATGCGAGCGGTTCTTGAGCGGGATCCCGGCCGCCGGCACGAGCGCGACCTGGCCCCGCCCGAAGAGGTTGTGGACCCGCTCGAGCCCGGGGTGGAGGCCGAAGTCGGACCCGAGCGAGAGCGTCTGGGCGAACGGGATGGCGAGCCCGCGGCGGACCTCGCGGTAGCGGGGGTCGAGCTTGGGGATCATCAGGTTGATGCCGTCCATGCCGCCGCGCAGCATGACGACGAGGAAGCGCGCCTCGGGGTTGGTGTCGGCGCGGGCGAAATCGGGAAGGAAGGCGGTCGAGAAGAGCGCCGCCCCGATCCCCATGAGCGCCCGCCGCGACATCAGGAGCCGCGCGTCGGGGCAGCCCTCGGCGGCGGCGGCGGCAAGGCGGGCCTCGGCGGGCGGCAGGGCGCGGGGGTCGTCGGTCGTGGCCATCGCTACCTCCGCTGGAACTCGGGGATCATGAACACCGTCGTCAGCCCCTGAAGCTGGTCGGGCGCGCCCGCGATCGCCACCCGCGACGGGCCCGAGAGGGCGTCGTCGAAGAGGCTGCGGGCAAGCTCCATCGGCCGCTTGCGGTAGTTGTGGATGCCCTGGAGCGCCCAGGCGTTGAGCTGGGCCGTCTCGAGGCGCACGCGCATCCCGTCGGGCCCCATCCAGTAGGCGGTCTCCTCGGGATAGCCGTCGGGGGGGCCACGCTCCCAGGGCAGGTTGCGCAGGGCCCGGAGGGCCTCCGAGAAGGGCCAGCGCTCCTTGGGGTCGTAGGTGCGGTTCATGCCCCGCATCTCGGCGATCTGGAGCTCGTAGGGCGTGCGCAGCTTGGTCAGGGGCAGGGTCCAGGCCTGCGGCAGGGCGATCAGCGCCCGCGCCATCGCCCGCAGGCTGCCCTCGCTCTGGCGGTAGGCCTCGGCGAGGGGATCGACGAGGTCGGGGGTGGGGGTGTCGGTCAGGAAGTGGCGGACGAGCTTGAAGGCGAGGAACTGCGCCGTCGCGGGATGGCGGGCGAGGGCCGCAAGCGCCGCCCGCCCCTGGCGCTGCCCGGGCTGGCCGTAGCTGCGCCCGAGAAGGACCTGCGCGCCCGGCTCGTGCCAGTCCTCGCGGAAGATGAACTGGCCGCGGTTCCTGCGGTTGCCGCCGTTGATGCGGTAGTCGGCTTCCCAGCCGCGGACGTAGGACCACCCCGAGATGATCGCCGCCAGGGCCGTGATGTCGGCCTCGCCATAGCCGCCGCCGACCCCGAGCGTGTGCAGCTCGAGGATCTCGCGGGCGAGGTTCATGTTGAGCCCCACCCCCCAGGAGAGGCCGATGGGCGAGTTGGGGCCGATCGAGTCGGCATTGTCGAGGTAGGCGATCATGGCCGGGTGCCCGATCACCCCGAGCAGCATGTCCTCGAAGCGGCCGAGGACGTTGGCGCGGATGACGTCACGCTCGAGCTGGCCGAGGGTCGCGAGGATCGACCCGTCCTTGTTGATCGACATCGAGAAGTGGTTGGAGAAGAACATCACCAGCCGCTCGACGAAGCCGATCTCGGGCTCCATGTGCTTGGCGATGCGGGCGCTGAGCTCGCGTTCCTTGAGGCGATACTCGGCCTCGAACGAGGTGTGGACGACCTGGCAGGCATCGACGTAGCCCGGCAGCCGCCGCTGCGGGATATGGGCGATGCGCGGGGTCGCGATCTCCTCCTCGATCGCGGCGCGGGCGTCGCGGGCGATGCGCCGGATTCCCCCCGGCCGGGCCCCGAGCCCGAAGCGGTTGAGCGCAAGATGCGCGGCGAGGATCTGGTCACGCGAAAGGGCCATCCCGTTCCTCCTCACGGCACGGCGACGCTAGCAGGATTCACGCCCCGCAGGAATCCGCATTCCGCGCGCAATCACGGCGAAAGTGCGGAGACCCCGGGAGGGCCGGGGCGATCGGCAGGGTTCCGCCGGCCGCCCCGGGCAGGGGCGGGGGGGGCGGTGGCCCGCGACATCGGACGCGCGACGTGCCAGGATGTGGCGTCGGGCCTGACGCCATGGGGCGGGGGTGGGGATCGCGGCCCCTGGAGCGCGCTGACCCGGTATCGCGAGGGCGACGTCGTCAGCCACCGGGGAAGCCTCTGGCGCGCCGAGGGCGCGAGTCGCGGCTGCCCGCCCGGCATGGCGGGAGGTCTCTGGCAGCCGGCGGAGGCGGATGCGGCGGCGACGGCGGCCGGGGCCGAGGGGTCGGGCCTCTGGACCCACCGCGTCCCCTCTTACCGCCGCCACCGCCGATGCCGAGAACGACGTCGTCCTGCGGCGCGGGTCGGGCTTTCTGGCGCTTCAGCCCTCGACCGGACGCGACCCGGCGCGCCGGCGCAACGCGGCCTTCCGGACGCTGGTCGTCACGCGGAGCGACGCGGGCCCGGCGGGCCCGCCCGGTCCGCAGGGCCCCAAGGGGCTGCAAGGCGTCGCCGGACCGCCGGGGCCGCAGGGTCCGCCCGGGGAACCCGGTCTGCCCCTGTCGGGCCTGGGTTCCCGGCGACGACGGGGTGGACAGGGTGATGGGCCCGGCGTTCGTCCCCGTGACCGACCTCTCGATCCGCCCCCCGGCCGCGGGCCATGCCGTCGTGATCGCGGCCTGGACCATCGTGTCCACCGCCGTCGCGGCGTGCGCCACCTGCCATAGGGAGATGAAGGACGCGACCCTCACCCCGGTCGGCGCCTTCCCGGCCCGCGCGGGGCAGGGCTGGCCCTCGCCCAACCCCCGGGGCGAAACGCTGCGCGACACGGCCTCGATCGTCTGGCTTCGGGACGTGGCGGCCGAGACGGGCTGGTTCGCGCTCCTCTGCGCCTCCTCGACCAGCGCCACGCCGGGCGACACCATGGTCCTCGACGCCTCGCTGACCGTGCTCCACTTCCCCCTCGACCACACCCCCTGACCCCCGGGGCTGCGGCGCCGGCAGCGGCGCGCACCCGCGGCCGGGCGGTCGCGGAGGGCGCCGTCGCCGGGGGCCGGCGGCGTCTGCGACCCCCCCTGGCGCCGGATCGCCCCCCCGGGGGGCGCCGCCCGGCGCAGGGGCGGCAGCGCCGCCCGGACGGCCGCGGGGGCGCCGGTTCAGACGCTCAGGCAGACGTATTTCATCTCGAGGTAATCCTCGATCCCGTGGCGGCTGCCCTCGCGGCCGAGACCCGACTGCTTGACCCCGCCGAAGGGCGCGACCTCGGTCGAGATGAGCCCGGTGTTGACGCCGACGATGCCGTATTCGAGCGCCTCCTGCACCCGCGTCACGCGGCCGATGTCGCGGGCGAAGAAATAGGCCGCAAGCCCGAAGATCGTGTCGTTGGCCATGGCGATCGCCTCGGCCTCGGTCCCGAAGCGGAAGAGGGGGGCGAGGGGGCCGAAGGTCTCCTCCCGGGCGACGGCCATCGCCTGGGTGACGCCGGTCAGGATCGTCGGCTCGAAGAAGCTGCCGCCGCGGGCATGGCGCTTGCCGCCGGCGACAAGCTGCGCCCCCTTCCCGAGGGCGTCGGCGATGTGCTCCTCGACCTTGGTCACGGCGGCCATGTTGACGAGCGGCCCGAGGTCGGTGCCGGCGACCAGCCCGTCGCCCACCCTGAGCTTCGTGACCGCCGCCGCGAGCTTCCCGGCGAAGGCGTCGTAGACCCCGGCCTGGACGTAGATGCGGTTGGCGCAGACGCAGGTCTGGCCGTTGTTGCGGTATTTCGAGGCGATGACGCCGGCCACCGCGGCATCGAGGTCGGCGTCATCGAAGACGATGAAGGGGGCGTTGCCGCCAAGCTCCATCGAGCACTTCATGACCTGCTCGGCGGCCTGCCGGAGGAGGATGCGGCCGACCTCGGTCGAGCCCGTGAACGAGAGCTTGCGGACGGCCGGGTTCTCGCAGAACTCGCGGCCGATGTCGGAGGACCGCTTCGAGGTGATGACCGAGAGGACCCCCGCCGGCACCCCCGCCCGCTCGGCGAGGACGGCCATGGCAAGGGCCGAGAGCGGCGTCTCGGACGCCGGCCGGCAGATCATGGCGCAGCCGGCCGCAAGCGCCGGGCCGGCCTTGCGGGCGATCATGGCGTTGGGGAAGTTCCAGGGCGTGATCGCCGCCGTCACCCCGATCGGCTGGCGCAGGACGGTGAGCCGCTTGTCGGGCAGGTGGCCGGGGATGGTCTCGCCGTAGACGCGCTTGGCCTCCTCGCCGAACCACTCGATGAACGAGGCGCCGTAGACGATCTCGCCGCGGGCCTCGGCGAGCGGCTTGCCCATCTCGGCGGTCAGGATCAGGGCGAGGTCGTCGGCGGCGGCAACCATGAGGTCGTGCCAGCGCCGCAGGACCGCGGCCCGGTCCTTGCCGGTCCGCGCCGCCCAGGCCTTCTGCGCCGTCTCGGCGGCGGCGATGGCGCGCGCGGTCTCGGCCCGCGAGAGGTTCGGGACCGAGCAGATGACGTCGTCGCGGGCGGGGTTGGTGACGGGGAAGGTCGAGCCGTCGTCGGCCTCGACCCAGGCCCCGGCGACGAAGGCGCGGGTGGCGAGCAGCGTGGGATCCTTGAGTTGCAGGCGGAGATCGCTGGCAGTGTCGAGCATGTCGGTCCTCCCTCATCCGGGCTGGCGACTGGAATGCACGCGCCCGACGCAATTGTCCAGCGATCGCCGCCCGGCGACCTGCGGGCGGCGGCGCCCGGGGGGCGCAGGGCCGGGGCCGCGGGCGTCAGGGGTCGAAGGCCGCGAGCCCGTCGAGATCCATCGCCGCGATGAAGGGCAGCATCGTCGCGGCCTCGGCGCCCGAGGCCTGGATCAGCACCCGGTTGCCGACCACGGCGACCAGCTGGCCGCCCTGGTCGAGCACGCGGTGGCGGCCGACGCGGGTCACGGACCCCATCGCCGCCATCATCGCCGGGTTGGCGAAGACGGGGGCGAAGCTGGCGAGGAGCGGGCTGTCGGCGACGATCGACAGGGTGAAGGACGTCGCCCCCCCGTCATAGCGCGCCTCGACCCCCGAACCGCCGCCGAAGAGCGCGAGCGACTGGCCGTAATCGCTGTTGACCTCGCGCGTCCAGCCTTCCGGGGCGGCGGGGAGGTAGGCCGCGAGCGCCTCGGTCTTGAGGGCGGTGATGAGACCCTGGGCGGTGACCAGTTCCTCGAGCGCATACTGGAGGTCGCCGGCCTCGTAGGCCTCGAGCGCGGCGCGGATCGAATCGGCGATCGCATCGGCCGTGGCCGCGGCCGGCCCGAGCGCGACCGCGACCGCGGCGGCAGTAAGAAGGGAACGCATGGCGCCTCCGGCTGAGGGACGATCGAGGGTCAGCTAAGCCCGGCCAGCCCCGGCGGTCAACGGCGGCCGAAGCGGTCGGCCCAGCAGGGGAAGGGGTCGCCCGGCGCCGGGGTGGCGAGGAACACGGCCCGGGCGATGGCGCGGGCAAGGCAGAGGGCCGCGGCATGGCCGAGCGCGATCGGCCCGGCGACGCGGTCGGCGAGCGGGCGGGCGCCGGTCGCGGCGGCAAAGACGAGGTCGCCGTCGATCGGGGTGTGCGAGGGCACGAGCGCGCGGGCCATGCCGTCATGGGCGGCGGTGGCGAGGCGCAGGGCCTCGGCCTGGGTCAGGCGGGCGTCGGTCGCGACGATGGCGATCGTCGTCGCCTCGCCCAGCCGCGCCTTGGCGCCGGGCTCGTGGCCGGCGGGGAAGGCCGCCGGCAGGCCGAGGCCGCCGAACTCGGCCCCGAACTCGAAGGGCGCGGCCCAGAAATGCGGCCCCGCCCCGACCGTCGCCTGGCCGCAGGCCGAGACCGCGACCAGCGCCCCGACCGTCACGCCTTCGTCCAGCACCACCGAGGCCGAGCCGAGCCCGCCCTTGAGCCCCGAGACCGTCGCCCCGGTGCCCGCCCCCGCGGTCCCGAGCGCGAACTCCGCCCCCGCCGCGGCCAGCGCGGCGCGGCCGAGCGCCTTGTAGGGGTTCTCGCCCCAGTCCTTGGCGCCGCCGTTCAGGAGGTCGAAGAGGATCGCCCCGGGCACGATCGGCACCCGCTGCGGGCCGACCGGAAAGCCCCGCCCCGTGGCCCGGAGCCCGTCGGCCACCCCCGAGGCGGCATCGAGCCCGAAGGCCGACCCGCCCGACAGCACCAGCGCATCGACCTCCTGCACCAGCCGGTCGGGGGCGAGAAGGTCGGTCTCGCGCGTGCCAGGGGCCCCGCCCATGACGTTGACCGCGGCGACGAAGGGCCGCTCCCCCAGAAGCACGGTGCAGCCGGTCTTGACGGCGTGGTGCTCGGCGTTGCCGACGACCAGGCCGGCGACGTCGGTGACAAGGTTGCGCGGCCCCGGACGCATGGCCCCTTTCCCCTCCCTCAGATGCAGCGGCCGCCGTCGACCTCGAGGGCCACGCCGGTGATCATCGCGGCCTCCTCCGAGCAGAGGAAGACGGCGGCGGCGGCGATGTCGGCAGGGGTCGAGAAGCGCCCGAGCGGGATCGTGGCGAGAAACCTCGCCCGCATCGCCGGCGTGTCCTCGCCGAGGAAGGACTTGAGGAGCGGGGTCTCGCCCGCGACCGGGCAGAGCGCGTTGACGCGCACCCCGGCGGGGGCAAGCTCGACCGCCATCGCCTTGGTGGCGGTGATCATCCAGCCCTTGGAGGCGTTGTACCAGGCAAGCCGCGGCCGCGGCGAGAGGCCGGCCGTCGAGGCGATGTTGAGGATCGCGCCCGCCCCCCGCGCCTTCATCCCCGGCACGAAGGCGCGGGCGGTGAGATAGACCGAGCGCACGTTGACGCGGAGGACGCGGTCGAAATCGTCCTCCCGGACCTCCTCCATCGCCGCCGGCAGATGGGTGATGCCGGCGTTGTTGACGACGATGTCGGGGCAGCCGAAGGCCGCGCCCGCCGCCGCGGCCAGCCGCGCCACGTCGGCGGCCTCGCCGACATCGGCACGGAGCGCGGTCGCCCCGGTCGCGGCCGCCACACGCTCGCCCGCGGCGGCGTCGATGTCGGCGATCATCACCCGCGCGCCCGCGGCGGCAAAGGCGCGCACGATCCCCTCGCCGAAGCCCGACCCGCCCCCGGTCACGATCGCCGTCCTGCCCGCGAGGCGCATCGTCCCCTCCACCGCCGCCCGCGGCCAAGACTGCCAGATGCGCCGCCGCGCGCAAGCCCCCGGGGCCCGGCGCCATGGCTTCGCGCGGCGCGCCCGGGGCCCGCGCAGGGGACGCGGACGCGCGGCCAGCCCGGGCCCCTCACGGTCCGCCATCCCCGGCAGGGGCCCGCCGCGACGGGGGAGGCGAGGGCAGCGGGCGGCGGCAGGGACGGCCCCGGGGAGGGGCGGGCCGCCCCGGGTCGCGGCAGGGGCGGGGCCGCGGCACGCCGCGGGCCCCGGCGGCCGGGCGATCCCGCCGCCGCGGCCCGCGGGGGGCCGGGGTCAGAAGTCGAAGAGGTCGTCGAGGAAGGACTTGCGCCGCCCGCGCCGGTAGAGGCGGTCGTCGTCATGGTCGTCGTCGTCATGGTCGCGGCGGCGGGGGCGATCGGAAGGCGGCCGGTCGCCGGCGCGGGGGGCGGGCTCGGCGGCCGGGGCGGGCGGCCGCGGCGGTTCGGCCGCGCGCGGCGGCTCGGCCAGGGCCGGCGCGGCGGCGCTGCGCTCGAGGATCTTGTCCAGCTCGCCGCGATCGAGCCATACCCCCCGGCAGCGCGGGCAATAGTCGATCTCGACCCCGCTGCGCTCGGTCATCACCAGCGTCTCGCCGTCCACCGGGCACTTCATCCTGCACCATCCCATCCTCTCTGCCGGCCCGAGATGGGAGCCCCCCGGCGCCATGGCAAGGGTGCGGCCGCCCCGGCCGCGCTCCGGCCCCCGATCCGCCGGCCTCAGCCCCCGACCTCGATCTCGACCGCGAAGCTCCCCGCGCGCGCCGAGTTCTGGTCGCGCATCGTGCTCTCGAGGCGGTAGCGCCCGGGCGGCAGGCCGGTCAGGTCGAAGGAAAGGGCGACGAAGAAGTCGGCGGCGCGCCGCCGGCCGCGGACGTCGCCCTGGACCAGCGCCGGGGCCGACGCGATCACCGCCCCGCCGCCGTCGCTGACGACGAGATCGACGACAAAGCCCTGGACGACGCTCCCGTCCTCCTGCGGCACCGCCGCGAGGCCGACCGGCTCGACATAGACGAGGATGGGCTCGCCCGGGGCATAGCGCGCCGAGGCCCGCGGGGTGTAGGCGCCATAGCTCGTGACCGCATCCTCGACCAGCACGACCTCGGCAAAGCCGAGCGCCGGGGCGCGGTCGAGAAGCGCGAAGCCCGCCGCCCGGAGCGCCGCCGCGGCCTCGGCGACGCGCCCCTCGGCCATCAGCCGCTCGGCCGCCAGCGCCGCGTCGGCGGCGGGCCCGGCGGCGGCGGGAAGGCCATGGGCAGCGAGGAGGGCGGCGAGAGCGAGGGCAGCGCCGGCGCGGTGGCGGGGGGACTCGGGTCGGAGCGCGTGCGGAGCGGGCATGGCGCAGGGTCCACGGCCCCCGGCCCAATGTCACCCGCGCGCGCCCGCGGGCGGCCGCCCGGCTGGCGCCCGCCCGCGCCGCGGCCTAGAATGGGACCGAGCGACCGGAGTCCGCCCATGGCCTGCGTCTTCGTCCAGTTCCGCTGCACCCCCGGGAGGACCTACGAGGTCGCCGAGGCGGTCTACGACCGCGAGATCGTCTCGGAGCTCTTCTCGACCTCGGGCGACTGGGATCTGATCGCCAAGGTCTACATCCCCGACGGCGAGGACGTCGGCCGCTTCCTCGCCGAGCGGCTCTTCGACATCGAGGGCATCCAGCGGACGCTGACGACGATGACCTTCCGGGCCTTCTGAGGGTGACGGGCGTCCTGCTCGTCACCGGGGCGAGCTCGGGGATCGGCCGGGCGGTGGCCGAGCGGGCGCTCGCGCGCGGCTGGCGGGTCGCGCTCCTCGCCCGCCGGGGGGCGGCGCTCGAGGAAGCCGCGGCGGGGCGGGAGGCGGCCCTGCCCCTGGTCTGCGACGTCACCGACGCCGCCGCGGTCGATCGCGCCGTGGCCACGGCCGCGGTGCGCTTCGGGCGCATCGATGTCCTCTTCAACAACGCCGGGGTCTTCCCGCGGATGGCGACGATCGACGAGGTCGAGCCCGCCGAATGGCGCGAGACGGTCGAGGTCAACCTCACGGGGATGTTCCTCTGCGCCCGCGCCGCCTTCCGCGCCATGCGCACCCAGCGCCCGCCGGGCGGGCGCATCATCAACAACGGCTCGCTCTCGGCCCAGGTGCCGCGGCCGGGATCGGTCGCCTACACGGCGACCAAGCACGCCGTGACCGGGCTCACGCGCGCGCTCGCCCTCGACGGCCGGCCCTTCGGCATCGCCTGCGGCCAGATCGACATCGGCAACGCCGCCACCGCCATGACCCGGGAGATGGACCGCGGCATGCCCCAGGCCGACGGCACCCTCCGGCCCGAGCCGCGCATGGACGTGGCCGAGGCGGCCGAGGCGGTCCTGCACATGGCCGGGCTGCCGGCGGGGGCGAACGTCCTCTTCATGACCGTGATGGCCACCGCCATGCCCTTCGCCGGCCGCGGCTGAGGGCCCGGGTGGCCCGGGGCCATGGCCTTAAGGATTCGGTCCTGCACCGGCCGGTTTCCCTGACCGTCCGGCCCGCCTTCCTGGTGAACCGCCCGACCGTGTCATGCGCCACCCCGACCCCGCGCGCGGTCGAATGCCTCGAACGGTCACGGACGCATTCCGCTCCTGAGTCCCCGACATCCCTCCAAGGCATGAACAGGGCCGACCGCCGACGGTCTATGTGATCATCAGGGATGGGACATGCTCAAGGCTATGGGCCCGCGCTTGTGAGCCCGCAGCCTAGTCGAGGACGGCAGCGTCGGCGTTCGGCCCCTCGCCTGCGCCGATGCCGAACATGGCCCGGATCCGTTGCGTGAGGCGACCGAACTCGGGGTGATTGAAGAGCGCGGTCGTTCGCGGTCGCGCGAAGTGGACGTCGAGGATCGCCTCGATCCGCCCCGGGCGCGGGCTCATCACCACCACCCGGTCGGCGAGGAACACCGCTTCGGGGATGGAGTGGGTGATGAACAGCACCGTCTTGCGATCGGCGGCCCAGATGCGCTGCAACTCGATGTTCATGGTCTCGCGCGTCATCGCGTCGAGGGCGCCGAAGGGCTCGTCCATCAGGAGCACCGAGGGGTCGTGCACGAGCGCGCGCGCGAGCGCGACGCGCTGCTGCATGCCCCCCGAGAGCTCGCGTGGCAGGCGCGATTCGAACCCCTCGAGCCCGACCATGCGGAGGAGTTCGCGCACCTTGGCGCCGTCCTCGCGCTGGCGGCGGCCCTGGATGTCGAGCGGCAGGACGGCATTGGTCTCGACCTTGAGCCAGGGGAGCAGCAATGCCTGTTGGAAGACGACCCCGACATCGGGCCGGGGGCCGTCGACCCGCTGGCCGCCGACCGAGACCCGGCCGGCGCTGGGGCGCAGGAGCCCCGCGACCATCCGCATCAGGGTGGTCTTGCCGCAGCCGCTGGGTCCGACGATGGCCACGAACTCGCCCGGCGAGACCAGGAGGTCGGTGGGCGCGAGAGCATGGATCGCGCCCCTTCCCGGAGTTGTGAAGATCTTGGCGGCGGCCTCGATGGCGATCGATGCGCGCTCTCTCATCGCGGCCTCCGTTCCTCTTGCCGGCCTACGGCTTCCACTCCCGGGCCTGACGCTCGATCTCGGCGGGGTCGAAGTCGACATAGGCAGACGCCTGCGAGTCGTCGAAGTAGACCCCGACGTCGAGCGGCGCCGCGATCTGGCCGACGGTCAGGAGGAAGTCCTGCATCGTCGCCCAGGCCGATGCCTCCTGCGAGCCCCAGGCGAAATCTGCCGGCAGGACATCGGCCTTCATGTCCGCGAGCTGGGCCGTGAGGATGTTGACGGCGTCGGCAAGCGCCTTGGCATCGTTCGGGTCCTTGGGCGCCTGCTCGGGATACTGGCTCCAGAAGATGCGGACCGCCGCCTCGGGATTGGTCTGGGCAAAGACGGTCGCCTTGGCGGTCGCCCGGCCGACCCGGGCGATCACGTCGGGGTGCGCGGCGATGTAGTCGTCGGTCGCGAACATCATGAAGCCATACATCTGGTCCTTGCTCCGGCTCGGCGGCAACAGGCAGAACTCGTAGCCCGCGTTCTCGAGCTGGGCCGTGAACACCGTGACCGTGGTGTAGGCATCGACCACACCCGACTTCAGAGCCTCGGCGGCGGGGGCGCCGACGCCCACGTTGACCAGTTCGATGGAGTTGGGGTCGATCCCCTCCTCGGCCGCACGTGCTATCGTATAGGCGTTGGCGCCACTCCCGAGCGTCGCCACGCCGAGCTTGTGGCCGGCCATGTCGCGGAACGTCTTGACCTCGGAATCGCAGCGCACGAGCAGATCGTTGGCGTTGCGCCGGGCGATCGGATAGACGCCCTTGACCATGGTCGTGCCGTTGGCGCGGCCTGACATCCCGGTCGTGGGCTGGGCGACCGCGATCTGGGCCGTCCCGCTGGTCAGAAGCTGGAGCGCGAGCGCACTCGACTGCCCCGGCTCGACCGTGACATCGAGAGCCTCGTCCTCGAAGTAGCCGAGTGCCACGGGCAGGGTCGCGAACGGATAGCCGACATTGAAGTTCGGGGTCCCGACGACATAGGTGATTTTCGTCGTGGCCTCCCCGGCCGCGACCGTTCCGAGGGCGGCGGCCGCGAACAGCGCGGCAAGACCAAGCGTCGGCATTCGGTTCATTTCCGTTCTCCCCTGTTAGGCCGGGCGGTGACGCGCATCCGGCGCGAGCTTTCCCGGGGGCCCGGCGCCCCCATTCATTGCCAGTAGACGACGCGGCGCGAGATCTGGCGGACGGCGGCGTGCAGAAGGAACCCGATCAGCGACAGGACGATGATGGCCGCGAACTCGGCCGCGATGTTGAGCTGGCTGTTGTAGAGCATGACGAGATAGCCAAGGCCCCTGGAGGCGCCGATGAACTCGGCCACCACGGCCGCGATGACCGAGAGCACGATCGCGAGCTCAAGCCCGGCGAAGACGAAGGGGACCGAGGTCGGCAGCTTGACGCGGAGGAAGATGCGCATCCGCGTGCCGCAGAAGGCACGCATCAGATCCATCTGGGTCGGGTCGACGTTGTCGAGGCCGGCAAGCGAGTTCACGAGCACCGGGAAGAAGGTGACGGCAACCCCGAGGGCGATCTTCGATTCGATGCCGAAGCCGAACCAGACGATGAACAGGGGGGCGAGCGCGATCTTCGGGATGGTCTGGAACACCACCACGTAGGGGTAGAGGACGCGGCGTGCCCAGCGGAACTCGGAGATGCTCATCGCCAGCAGGAAGCCGAACACGCTGCCGATGACGAAGCCGCCGAGGATCTCGCGCATCGTCACCACCCCGTGGGTCATGTAGGTGCCGTCCATCAGGTCAGCGCGGAAGGCGGTCCAGATGCTGAAGGGAGCGGGGAACACCGCCGGCGACACCTCGGCCACGGGGATATACCACTGCAGGCCGAGGATGAGCACGGCGAGGCTGATCGGCCAGGCGGCGGGGCCGAGCCAGCGGCCGAGGACTTCGGCCGTGGTGCGGTGGCCGGGGGTGATGTCGGAAGCGGTGGCGGCTTCTTCACCTCTGGTCATGGCCCGGGCCCCGGCTATGCGTCGTTGAAGGTGGCGCCGGAGGTGTCGCGCACGAGACGGACGCCGCGCTGCCAGCGGATCGCGGCCTTGAGCCCGTCGCGGGCCCGGATCTCGTCGAAGGTGCCGCCCTTGCGCGCTCCCCCGCCCTCGGCCGGCTCGACGCTGAGCTCGGTCAGCGCGGTGATGGCACGGACGCGGGCAGCGTTCAGCGCCTGGTCCATGCCGGCCATGGCGTAGGCGGCAAGAAGCTGGGACTTGTTGCCGGCCGCCCCTCCCGGCGGGATGGCGCGAAGCGCGGTGCAGAAGCGGGCGAGCTCGGCCTCGAGCTCCTCCTCGGGCACGACGCTGTTGACGATCCCGAGCTGCTGGGCCTTCTCCGCCGTCACCAGCGTGCCGCAGACGAGGAGCTCGCTCGCCACCTTCTTGCTGACGATCCAGGGCAGGATGAAGAGGAGTTGGCCCTGCCCGAACAGCGCCTCGGGCAGGCCGAGGCGGGTGTCCTTGCGGGCGATGGTGAAATCGCAGGCCAGGGCGACGTCGAAGGCGATGCCGAGGCAGTGGCCATGGACGACGGCGATGGTCGGCTTGGGCGATTCAAGGATCGTCCGCATCAGCCTCATCTCGAGATCGAATTTCCTCGTCCAGAAGTCCTCGCCGCGGGGCTCGCGGCTCGGGGTCAGGTCGGCCCCGGCCGAGAAGGCCGGGCCGGCGCCGCGGATCACGATGACCGCGACGGCCGGATCGGCATTGGCCGCCCGGATGCCTTCGAGGAGGCCCTCGAAGACGTCATCGTTCATGGCGTTGCGGCGCTCGGGGCGGTTGACGGTGAGTGTCCGCACGTCATCGCCGGAGGAGAGGATGGTCCCGTTCATGCCGGACTCCGCTTGCACTGGATTTCGGGGTTGCCGGCCGCCAGCAACACCCGGGCATCGACGGCGATGCCGCCGGGATGACGGGCGTTGAAGACCACCGGGTTGAGGTCGATCGAGGCGACGACGCCCCTGAGGTCGTCCATCAGTTGCGCAATCGCCATGGCGGTGCGCGCAAGCCCCCGCAGGTCGGCCGCCGGCCGGCCGCGGAAACCCGCCACCAGTTCGTGCCCCGGCATCCGCAGCAGCGCCGCGACCGCGTCCTCCTCGCCGAAGGGGGCGAGCAGGACCTGCGGCGGGGGAAGGATCTCGACGAGGGAGCCGCCAAGGCCGAGCGCGACGACGGAACCAAGGCCGGGCTCGTGGCGGCTGCCCATGAAGAGTTCACTGCCGCCGGTGACCTGTTCGGCGACGAGGATGCCGTCGATCCGCGCCCGGGGCGCGTTGCGGCCGACATCGGCCATGATCTGCCGGAAGGCGCGGCGCAATTCGGCCGGGCCGGCGATGTTCAGGACGACTCCGCCCACGTCGAGCTTGTGGACGACATCCGGCGAGACGACCTTAGCCACCACCGGGAAGGGCAGGTCGAGGGCATCGACCTCGTCCTCCTGCCTGAGGATGCGGCCTGCGATCACCGGGATGGCGTAATCGCGGCAGAGCGCTTCGCTCTCGTCGGCCGCCAGCGTCCCCGTCAGGCCCTTCAGGCGGGCGGCCGTTTCGGCCCGGCGGCCGGGTCGAGCCGCAGGCTGCAACGGGGACGGGGTCGGGCAGAACGACTGCCAGTGCCAGGCGGCCCCCATGGCCCCGAACGCTTCCCGGAGACCGCCGAAAAGGGTCAGGTTCGCGGCAAGCGGCGGTCCACCGAATGATGACGGCTCCTCGAGGTTGCCGCGGGCGGCGAGGAACAGGGGCACCGGCAGCGCCCCGGCCAGGCCGATCAGGGTGTCGCTGACCAGGCGGTCGAGCGAGGTGGAGCCGCGGGTGTTGCCGGTTGCCAGCGGAACGAGAAGCGCGCCCACCGCGGGGTCGGCCGCGATGGTCGTCGCGCACTCCTCCACCAGTCTGTCGACGGAGAGACCGCTGCGGAAGCCTGCTCCGACATCGACCGGGTTCGCGGGCGCGATGCCTTCGGGCAGCGCCATGGTCCGGGCAAGGCGTGCCCGCGTCTCCGCCGAGAACTCGGGCAGCGTCACCCCGGTGCGATCGGCCACGTCGGCGGCGACCGCAAGCTTGCCGCCCGAGAGGCCGAGCATGGCCGGTCCCGTGCCCCGCAGCCGCCTGCCACTCAGCGCCGTGAAGATGCGCAGCGCGGCATGCAGTTCGTCGAAGTCGGCCACCTGCACCGCGCCGCACTGACGCAAGAGGGCCTCATAGGCCTCGGCGGCGCCGATGAGCGAACCGGTGTGGCCCTGTGCCACCCGGGCCCCGGTGGCGGATACGCCTGATTTCAGAACGATGACGGGCTTGCCCGCACCATGGGCCTCGAGCGCGATGCGCCGGAAGGCATCGGCCTTGCGCAGCGCCTCGACAAAGACGACGATGATGCTGACTTCGGGGTCGCGCACCAGATGCTCGAGGATGTCCTCGCAGGTCGTGACCGCCTCGTTGCCGGTGGAGAAGGCGCTGTGCAGCCCGAAGGTCAGCCCCATGCGCAGGAGTTCGATCGCGACCGATCCGCTGGCGCTGACGACGGCGATGCCGCCCTTCGGCAGATCCCGGGGAATGTCGGCTCCGAATAGCGCGACCGGCCCCCGGGAATGATACATGCCAAGGCAGTTCGGTCCGAGCAGGGCCGCGCCGGCGGCCTCGCAGAGGAAGGCAAGCTCCTGCTGCCGCGCCATCCCGGCCGCGCCCGCATCGGCGAAATCGCCCGAATGGACCATGAACACTCGCGTGCCGGCGGCGATCGAGGCACGGGCGGCCTCGATCGCCTGCGGGGCGGGCGTGCTGATTAGGCAGACGTCCGGGACTGCCGGCAGGGCATCGACGGACGGGTGGCAGGGCCGCTCGAGGATCGACGTGTGTCTGGGGTTCACAAGAAAGATGTCGCCGCGGTAGCCGACCCGGTCGTTGTTGTTCAGGATCCG
>JADLCV010000225.1 GCA_020846995.1 Paracoccaceae bacterium | reverse complement strand
TGGCGGCTGCACGCGGCGGCGCGGCTCCTGACCCGCCGGCCGCTCGCGCCCGACGAGGTCGGGGCGGGCGGCACCGCCTTCCTCCTCCGCGAGACCGGGGCGGCGACGGTCGAGGCCCTCGCGGCCGCGCTGGCCCACCACGTCGCGGCGACCGAGGCGGCGGTGACGGGGCTTCTCGCCGCCGCCGAGGCCGGCGCCTGATGGCCGACGCGGCCGACCCCAAGGGGCTCGTGGGCGAGGCCTACGCGATTCCCGGCATCGGCCCGGCCGAATGTCGCTCGATCCTCCTCGACTGGGCGCTGAGCCTCGCGGCCGGCACCGACACGGCCGCGGCGCTCCGCACGCTTCTCGCCCGCCACGGGGCCGGCGCCCCCGGCCATCCCATGACCGAGGTCCTCGCCCAGGGGCTTGCCGGGGCGCCTCCACCCCGCCGTCGCGGCGGGCGCCGCGGCCGCGGCGGGGGGTGAGGGCGGGGATCCCCGGCCCCTCGCCCGGCGGAGTCCCGGGCGCGGGGCGCGGGGTTCCGGTGCCTCGCGGCCGGCCGGCGGCCCCCCCCGGGGCAGGGCCCGGGCCCCGCCGCCGGCGCGCCCGCCCGGGACCGGCGCCGCCACGGTCGTACGGTCGCCGGTCGGGCGCGACCGGCGCCCGCGGAGGGGAGCCTTGCCGGGGGAGGGCGGGGCCTGCCCCCTTGGCCGCGGCCGGCGGGCGCGCGGCCGGGGACCGTTGCCGGGGAGGGCGGGGCCTGCCCCTTTGGCCGCGGCAGCCGCGCGCCGCGATCCTAGGCGGTGCGTGTGCCCGAGCCGAGGAGTGCCGCTTCGCGGGCGAGGGCCGTGATCCGGCCCCAGTCGCGGGCCCGCAGCGCCGCCGCCGGGGCAACCCAGCTTCCGCCCACGCAGAGGACGTTGGCGAGCCCGAGATAGGCGGGCGCGAGCGCCGCCGTGATGCCCCCGGTCGGGCAGAAGGCGACCTGCGGCAGGGGCGGGCCGAGGGCCCCGAGGGCGGCGATCCCGCCCGCGACCTCGGCGGGGAAGAACTTCTGGGTGCGGTAGCCCTGCGCGAGCAGCGCCATGACCTCGCTTGCCGTCGCCGCCCCCGGCAGGAACGGAAGCCCCGCCGCCCGGACGGCCTCGAGAAGGGCGCCGGTCGCCCCGGGCGAGACGCCGAAGCGCGCCCCAGCCGCCACGGCCTGGGCGACGTCGGCGGGCGCCAGAAGCGTTCCCGCCCCGACCACCGCCCCCTCGACCGCCGCCATGGCGGCGATCGCGGGGAGGGCCGCGGGCGTGCGCAGGGTGACCTCGAGGACCGGCAGCCCGCCCGCGACGAGCGCCCGCGCGAGCGGGGCCGCAAGGCCCGGATCCTCGACCGTCAGGACCGGGATCACCGGCGCCCGCCGGCAGAGGCGGGCAATCAGGGCATGGACATCCTCGCTCATCGCCGGGCCTCCTCCGGCCGCCCCGCACCACCACTCCGGCCCGCGACGGGCGCCCGCGCGAGCGGGGCCGCAGGGCCCGGATCCTCGACCGTCAGGACCGGGATCGCCGGCGCCCGCTGGCCGATGCGGGCGATCGGGGCATGGGTGTCGGCGGTCATCCGCGGGCCTCGGCCGGCGCCCTCATACCACCACCCCCGCCCCCGCCGTCGCCGGGCCGACGGCCCGGCGGAAGACCTCGAAAAGCCCGCGCCCGCAGCCCTCGCCGTCGCCCGCGCCCTCGCCCGCGGCCGCGGGACGGGCGGCGAGGTCGGCGTCGAGGACGTCGAGGGTGCCCGCCGCAGCATCGAGCCGGATGCGGTCGCCGTCGCGGAGACGCGCGAGGGGGCCGCCGCCGGCCGCCTCGGGGGTGACGTGGATCGCCGCCGGGACCTTGCCCGAGGCTCCCGACATGCGCCCGTCGGTGACGAGCGCGACCCGGAGTCCGCGGTCCTGGAGCACGGCGAGGAGCGGCGTCAGGCTGTGAAGCTCGGGCATCCCGTTCGCCTGCGGGCCCTGGAAGCGGACGACGACGACCGTGTCGGCGGTGAACTCGCCGGCCCGGAAGGCCGCCTTGACCGCGTCCTGGCTGGCGAAGACGCGCGCCGGCGCCTCGATCCGCCGCCGCTCGGGCAGGACCGCCGAGACCTTGATGATGCCGCTGCCGAGGTTGCCCTCGAGCCGGCGGAGCCCGCCCGTGGCCTGGAAGGGCGTGGCCCCCGGCCGCAGGATGGCGGCATCGAGCGAGGCCCCGGGCCCCGCAACCCACTCGAGCCCGAGGGGCCCGAGGCGCGGCTCGGTCGTGTAGCGGGAGAGCCCCGGCCCGGCCACGGTCTCGACGTCGGCGTGCAGGAGCCCCATGGCGAGAAGCTCTCCGATCAGGAAGGAAAGCCCGCCCGCGGCGTGGAAATGGTTCACGTCGGCGAGCCCGTTGGGGTAGACGCGGGCCATCAGCGGCACGGCCTCCGAGATGGCGTCGAAGTCCTCAAGCGCGAGGATGACGCCCGCCGCCCGCGCCATCGCCGGCAGGTGGAGGACGAGGTTGGTCGAGCCCCCGGTCGCCATCAGCCCGACGATGCCGTTGACGAAGGCGCGCTCGTCGAGGATGCGCCCGACCGGCCGCCAGTCGTTGCCAAGGGCCGTGATCGCCGCCGCCCGCGCCACCCCGGCCGCCGTCAGGGCCTCGCGCAGGGGCGTCCCGGGGTTGACGAAGGACGCGCCGGGCAGGTGCAGGCCCATGAACTCCATCAGCATCTGGTTGGAGTTGGCGGTGCCGTAGAAGGTGCAGGTGCCGGGCCCGTGGTAGGAGGCCATCTCGGCCGCCATGAGCTCCTCGCGTCCCGCCCGGCCCTCGGCGAAGGCCTGCCGCACCTTCGCCTTGGCGTCGTTGGCCAGCCCCGAGGTCATGGGCCCGGCCGGCAGGAAGATCGCCGGCAGATGGCCGAAGCTTGCCGCGGCGATGACGAGGCCGGGCACGATCTTGTCGCAGACGCCGAGAAAGAGGGCGGCATCGAAGCAGTCATGGGCCAGCGCGACGGCGGCGGCAAGGGCGATGACGTCGCGCGAGAAGAGCGAAAGCTCCATTCCCGCCCGGCCCTGGGTGACGCCGTCGCACATCGCCGGGACGCCGCCCGCGACCTGGGCCGTCGCCCCCGCCCGCCGGGCGGCGGCGCGGATCGCCCCGGGGAAGTGCTCGTAGGGCTGGTGGGCCGAGAGCATGTCGTTGTAGGCGGTGACGATGGCGAGATGGGGGGCGCGGGCGTGGGCGAGCGCCGCCTTGTCGGCGCCGCTCGCGGCAAAGGCATGGGCCTGGTTCGAGCAGTCGAGATGGGCCCGCGCCGGCCCCGCCGCGGCGGCCCGGGCGAGGCCGTCGAGATAGCGGGCGCGCGTGTCCCGCGAGCGCTCGGCGATGCGGCGCGTCACGCGGGCGATGCGGTCGTCGAGCGGCACGGGCGTCTCTCCCCGGGGTTGCGAGGGCCTTCCCGGGGGATACCGCGTTAGCGCTAACGACGCAAGCTGGACGCCCGCCGCCGCCCGGGCCGCCCCCGGGGCCGCCCGCCGCCGCGGCCGCGGCCTCGCCCCGCGCCCCGAAAGCGCGCGCGCCCGGTTCCCACGGCGGGCAATCTGTCCTAGGAGGGCGCCATGAGCGAGCGCGGGGACGAGGGGGGCGGGGCCGCGACGGCGGCCGCGGCGGCGGGCGGGCCCGGCGGGGCGGGCGGGCGGCCGGTGGTGCGGCTGCGCGCCGGCGCCGATGCCCGCGCCATCCGCCACGGTTTTCCCTGGGTCTACGCCGACGAGATCGTCGCCGACCGCCGCACCCGGGCCCTGGCGGCGGGAAGCCTTGCCGTCCTCGAGGATGCCGAGCGCCGGCCGCTCGGCCTCGTCACCGTCAACCCGGGCTCGCGCATCGCCGCCCGCGTCCTTGACCCCGACCCCGCGGCGGCGATCACGCCGGCCTGGCTCGCCGGCCGCCTCACCCGCGCCCTCGCGCTCCGCGAGCGCCTCTATCCCGAGCCCTTCTACCGCCTCGTCCATGCCGAGGCCGACGGGCTTCCCGGGGTCGTCATCGACCGTTTCGGCGCGGCGGCGGTGATCCAGCCCAACGCCGCCTGGGCCGAGCGCCATCTCGGTGCGCTCGCGGATGCCCTCGTCGCGGTCACGGGCGTCACCACGGTCGTCAAGTGCGGCAGCGGGCGGATGCGGGCGGCCGAGGGCCTCGGGGAGGAGACGGCGGTCGTCGCCGGCGGGATCGAGGGGCCGGTCGCGGTGGCGATGAACGGCGCCACCCAGTTCGCCGACCTCCTCGGCGGCCAGAAGACGGGCTTCTACTACGACCAGCGCGACAACCAGGCGCTCGCCGCAAGCCTCGCCCGCGGCCTCGACGTCCTCGACGTCTTCGCCCATTCGGGGGGCTTCGCGCTTGCCGCGCTGGCCCGGGGGGCAGCCTCGGCGCTCGCCGTCGACGGCTCGGCCGCGGCGCTCGCGCTGGCCGTGCGGGGAGCGGCGGCGACGGGCGTCGCCGCGCGCCTCGCGGTCGAGCGGGGCGATGCCTTCCGCGCCATGGCCGCGCTCGCCGAGACGGGGCGCCGTTTCGGCCTTGTCGTCTGCGACCCCCCGGCCTTCGCGCCCGCGCGCGAGGCTCTCGATGCCGGCCTCCGGGCCTACGAGCGGGTGGCGCGGCTGGCCGCGGGGCTGGTCGCGCCGGGGGGCTTCCTTGTCCTTTGCTCGTGCTCGCACGCGGCCGACCTCGCGGCCTTCCGCGCCGCCTCGGGGCGCGGCATCGGCCGCGCCGGGCGGCGGGCGCAGATCCTTGCCACGGGTTTTGCCGGGCCCGACCATCCGGTGCTGCCGCAACTGGCCGAGCAGGGCTATCTCAAGGCGCTCTTCTTCCGGCTCGACGGATGAGGGGCGGGGCGGGCCCCGGCGCCTTCCCCCCGCCGCCGGGCCCGGCCGCGCCCCGGCGGCGCCCCGCCCGCCCACCCGCGCGCCGGGGCGCGGCCCAGTGCGGGGGACCGCCGGAGGAGGCCGAGGCGTCCCCTCCGCCGCCGGCCGTCGTCCTCGATGCCTGCGTCCTCTATCCCACGGTCCTGCGCGAGGTCCTGCTCGCGGTCGCCGCGGCGGAGCTTTTCGTCCCCCTGTGGTCGGCGCGGATCCTCGAGGAATGGGCGCTCGCCGCGGGCCGCAATCTCGGCCCCGGCGCGGAGAGCGAGGCCCGGGCCGAGATCGCCGCCGCCCGCGCCGCCTTTCCCCGGGCCGAGGTCGCTCCGCCCGCCGCTGCCGCGCCCGTCGCGGGCCTTCCCGACCCCGGCGACGACCATGTCGTGGCCGCCGCCGGGGCCGGGCGCGCGGACGCCATCATCACCCGCAACCTCGGCGATTTTCCGCCCCGGGCGCTGCGTCCCCGCGGCCTTCGCGCCCTCCACCCCGACCCCTTCCTGCTCGCGCTCTGGCAGGCCCGGCCCGCGGCCGTCGCCGCCGCGGCCGGAGGCGTCCTTGCCCGGGCCCGCGCCGCGGGCCTCGGGCCGTCGGCGGGCGCGATCCTGAAGCGGGCGGGCCTGCCGCGGCTCGCCCGCGCGCTCGGGCGCGCCGGGGGGGCGGGCTGAGCTGACCCCCCAAGGGGGGGGGCACGACATCCCGGGGCGCGCGGCTCGATGCCAGCGTCATCAACGACGACTGCACGGGGCATCCCCGGGCGCGCGGGCGAGCGGAGTGGTGGGCGGAACGGGTGATGTTGCCCGCCGGGACATCCCCGGGGCGCGCGCGGGTTGCCCCCGCGCCGCAGGCATCGTGCCCGGGGCCGGGGCCCGGCGCGGGAGGCGCGCGGGCGGGAGGCCGGGCTCGGCCGGTCCGCGGGTTGGCCGGGCGCGCGCGCGTCAGGCGCCGGGGAGGCGGGGCGCGGGGGCGATGCCCCAGCGGGCCTCGAGGGCCTCGATGGCGGCGATGCGCGCCGCCGGGCGGGGGTGGGAGAGAAACCATGCCGGCATCTCGCCGCCCGTCCCCCCGCCGAGCCCGCCGAGGCGGGCGAAGAGCGCCTTCTGCGGCCCCGTCCCGAGACCCGCGCGGACGAGGAGGGCGGCCGCCCAGGCGTCGGCCTCGTATTCGTCCTGGCGCGACAGGCGGGCGGCGAGAAGCCCGGCGGCGAGGTTGGCAAGCCACGCCCCGAGGCCCGGGACGAGGCGGCCGAGGACCCCCGCGAGGGCGAGGCGGATCACGTTCTGGCCGGTGAAGTCGACGAGGCGGCGGCGGGCATGGCCGAGGGCGACATGGCCGAGTTCGTGGGCGACGACCGAGGCCAGTTCCTCGGCCGAGACGGCGCCGGCCCGGTAGCGGTCGAGAAAGCCGCGGGTGAGGAAGATGCGCCCGTCGGCGGCGGCGAGGCCGTTGACGGCCGCGATCTCGTAGACGCGCACGGGGATGGCGGGCAGACCGAGGGCGCGGGCAAGGCGGGCGACGGCCGCCCGGAGCCCGGGATCGGCAAGCTCGGAGGAGCGCGCGTCAAGCTCGCGCGCCGTCCGCCAGGCCGCGAAGCGCCAGGCGACGATCCCGTAGAGAAGGACGAGGAGCACCGGCGTGAGCTTGAGCATCGCCGCCCATATGGGGGCGCGGCCGCCCCCGGACAACGGCCGCCCCGGGGGCCGCGCGCCCGGGGCCGCCCGCGAGGGGTGCCGCGGCGCGGGCGCGCAGGGTCGGATTCGGGCCTTCCGCTCGTCCCCCGGTCGACTATACACCTCCGCGGCGGGGGCCGGGGGCCCGGGGAAAAGCGAGGGGCAGATGACGCATCGGACCGACATCGAGATCGCGCGGGCGGCGACCAAGAAGCCGATCCAGGAGATCGGCGCCCGCCTCGGCATCCCCGCCGAGCACCTCCTTCCCTACGGTCACGACAAGGCCAAGATCGCCCAGCCCTTCATCGCCTCGCTCGCCGGGCGGCCGGAGGGCCGGCTGATCCTTTGCACCGCCATCAACCCCACGCCCGCGGGCGAGGGCAAGACGACGACGACCGTCGGCCTCGTCGACGGGCTGAACCGCATCGGCCGCAAGGCCGCGGTCTGCATCCGCGAGGCCTCGCTCGGCCCCAACTTCGGCATGAAGGGGGGCGCGGCCGGGGGCGGCATGGCCCAGGTCGTCCCGATGGAGGAGATGAACCTCCACTTCACCGGCGACTTCCACGCCATCACCGCCGCCCACAACCTGCTCGCGGCGATGATCGACAACCACATCTACTGGGGCAACGAGCTTGGCATCGACGACCGCCGCATCAGCTGGCGGCGGGTCATGGACATGAACGACCGGGCGCTCCGCGACATCGTCGTCGGCCTCGGCGGCGTCGCCAACGGCTTTTCCCGCCAGACCGGCTTCGACATCACCGTCGCCTCCGAGGTCATGGCCATCCTCTGCCTCTCCCGCGATCTCCAGGATCTCGAGCGGCGCCTCGGCGACATCATCGTCGCCTACCGCCGCGACCGCAGCCCGATCCGGGCCCGCGACCTCAAGGCCGACGGCGCCATGACCGTGCTGCTCTAGGACGGCATGCAGCCGAACCTCGTGCAGACGCTCGAGAACAACCCCGCCTTCGTCCACGGCGGGCCGTTTGCCAACATCGCCCATGGCTGCAACTCGGTCATCGCCACGACCACGGCCCTGCGGCTGGCCGACTACGTCGTCACCGAGGCCGGATTCGGGGCCGACCTCGGGGCCGAGAAGTTCTTCGACATCAAGTGCCGAAAGGCCGGCCTCCGGCCCGCCGCCGCGGTCATCGTCGCGACCGTCCGGGCGCTCAAGATGAACGGCGGCGTCGCCCGCGCCGACCTTGGCGCCGAGAACGTCGCCGCGGTGAGGAAGGGCTGCCCGAACCTCGGCCGCCACATCGCCAACGTCAAGGGCTTCGGGGTGCCGGTGGTGGTCGCGATCAACCACTTCGCCTCCGACACCGAGGCCGAGATCCAGGCCGTCAAGGAGTATGCCGCGGGCCAGGGGGTCGAGGCGATCCTCTGCCGCCACTGGGCCGAGGGCTCGAAGGGCATCGAGGATCTCGCCCGCAAGGTCGCGGCCCTCGCCGATTCCGGCACCGCCGCCTTCGCCCCCCTCTATCCCGACGACATGGGCCTCTTCCAGAAGATCGAGACCATCGCCAAGCGCATCTATCACGCCGGCGAGGTCATCGCCGACAAGGCCGTGCGCGACCAGCTTCGCGCCTGGGAGGCGGCGGGCCACGGCCACCTTCCGGTCTGCATGGCCAAGACCCAGTATTCCTTCTCGACCGACCCCAACCTGAGGGGCGCGCCGACCGGCCATACCATTCCGGTCCGCGAGGTCCGCCTCTCGGCCGGGGCCGGCTTCGTCGTCGTGATCTGCGGCGAGATCATGACCATGCCCGGCCTGCCGCGGCAGCCCTCGGCCGAGGTCATCCGGCTCGATGCCGAGGGCCGCATCGAGGGGCTGTTCTGAGCCCCCGGGCGGCGGTGCCCTTCCCGGCCGCGCCGGCCGGGGAGGCGCCGGCCGGGGCGGCGGGCGCGCCGGCGGCGCGGCCGCCCGCGGAGTGCCGGACGATGGCGGAACTCCGGGCCGAGATCGACCGCATCGACGCCGCCCTCGTCGCCCTTCTCGCCCGCCGCGCCGCCTGCATCGACCGCGCGGCCGAACTCAAGTCGGCGCTCGACCTGCCGGCGCGGATCGAGGCGCGGATCGAGGAGGTGGTGGCGAATGTCCGCCGCCACGCCGCCGCCCGGGGTCTGCCGCCGGGGCTCGCCGAGGCTCTCTGGCGGCCCCTCATCGACTGGTCGATCGCGCGCGAGGAGGCCGCGCTCGGCCCCCGCCAACCGGGAAGGGATGCGCCATGACGGCGGAACTGATCGACGGCAAGGCCTTCGGGGCGAGCGTGCGGGCGCGGGTGGCGGCCGAGGTGCTGGGGCTCCGGGCCCGGGGCGTCACCCCGGGCCTCGCCGTGGTGCTGGTGGGCGAGGATCCGGCGAGCCAGGTCTACGTCCGCTCCAAGCAGCGGGCGACGGCCGAGGCCGGGATGGCGGGCTTCGAGCACCGGCTGCCGGCGGCGACGGCCGAGGCGGACCTCCTTGCCCTCGTCGCCCGCCTCAACGCCGACCCCGCCGTCCACGGCATCCTCGTCCAGCTGCCGCTGCCCGCGCACCTTGACGCCGACCTCGTCATCAATGCCATCGACCCCGGGAAGGACGTCGACGGCTTCCACGTCACCAACGTCGGCCGCCTCGCGACCGGGCAGGACGCGCTTGTGCCCTGCACGCCACTCGGCTGCCTCATGCTCCTGCGCGACCGCCTCGGCAGCCTCGCCGGGGCCGATGCGGTGGTCGTCGGCCGCTCGAACATCGTCGGCAAGCCGATGGCCCAGCTTCTCCTGCGCGACAGCGCGACGGTGACGGTCGCCCACTCGCGCACCCGCGACCTTCCGGCGGTGTGCCGGCGGGCCGACATCCTCGTCGCCGCCGTCGGCCGGCCCGAGATGATCCGGGGCGACTGGATCCGCCCCGGCGCCACGGTCATCGACGTCGGCATCAACCGCGTCCCCGGCGAGGGCGGCCCGGGCCGGCTCGTGGGCGACGTCCATTTCGCCTCGGCGGTCGGCGTCGCCGGCGCCATCACCCCGGTCCCGGGCGGGGTCGGGCCGATGACGATCGCCTGCCTTCTCGCCAACACGCTCGCCGCCGCCGCCCGCGCCCACGGCCTTGCCGCGCCCGCGGGCCTGACCGCCTGAGGCCGCGGGCCAGCCGCCCCCCCTTCGCGCGCGCCTCAGCCCTTCAGCGCCTCGGGCGGGGGCGTGATCATGCGCCGCCGGATCACCGCCTCGCGCCAGGTGATGAAGCTCACCGCCGCCATGATGATGGCGCCGCCGAGGATCACGAAGGGGTCGAGCGGCTCGCCGAAGGCCAGGGCCCCGAGCAGGGTGGCCCAGATCAGCTGCAGGAAGGTGACGGGCTGGGTCACCGTCAGGGGCGCCGCCTGGAAGCCCTTGACCATGCACCAGTGGCCGGAGGTCGCGAAGGCCGCGACGAGGAAGAGCCCGCCCGCCGCGCCGGCCGAAAGCGGGGTCCAGACCGCGGCCGCGACCGGGGCGAGGCAGACCGTGACCCAGATCGACATCATGGCGACGATCACCGCCGGCGGCGCCCAGTCGGTCATGCGCTTGGCGATGAGGTAGGAGGCGGCGAAGAGGACCGAGGTCGTGAGCTGGGCGAGATGGCCGGCCGAAAGCTCGCGGAAGCCCGGCCGGAGGACGATCAGCATCCCGACGAGGGCCGCGACGATCGCCAGGGCGCGGCGGAGCGCGAACTGCTCGCCGAGGACGAGGGCCGCGCCGATGGTGACGCCGACCGGCGTGAGATAGCCCATGGCCGTCACCTCGGCGAGCGGGATCCGGGCCATGGCGAAGAACCAGCAGATGACGCCCCCGGCCTGGACGAGCCCGCGGAGCGCGAAGAGCGCATGCCCGCGGGCCCCGATCCGTGCCGCCCGCAGCGCCGGCAGCATCGGGATCAGGAGGACGAGCCCGAAAGCATAGCGCACGAAGGCGGCCTCGGCGGGCGGGACGCCGGGGCCGAGGTATTTGACGATGCCGTTGACGCAGACGAAGGACAGGCCCGAGCCGAGCATCCAGAGGGCGCCGGCGAGCGGCCGCGAGGGGGGTGGGGCAGGGGCGACGGTCATGGGCGCGAGGAGATACCAGCCACGCCCCGGCCGCAATCCCCTCGCGGGCCCCCGGCGAGAGGGCGGCGCGGGGGGCGGGATCGCGCGGGTCGCCCGAGGGTGCCGACGGGGGGCAGGATTCGGCATGGCGGCGCCCCGCTGCCCGTCGCCACGCTCCGCCGGTCGCGGCAGGGTTCGGAAGCGGGCAGGGGCCCGGGCGCAGGGGGAGGAGGCGGGCCGCGGGCCGGGGCGGACCCCGCCGCCTTCCGGCCGCCGTTGCCCGGGGAGCGGGCCGGGCGCGAGGACGCCGCGGGGCGGGGCGGACCAGCCGCTGGCAGGGCCTCGGGGCGAGGGCATCCGGCGCGGCGGGTGGGGGGGCGGGCGCCCCCTCGCCCGGGGGGGGCGGGCGCGCGCCGGAGCGGCGGCCGGACCTCCTGCCGCTGCCCGCTGGCGACCCCGGCGCGACTTGAACGCGCGACCCTCAGATTAGGAATCTGATGCTCTATCCTGCTGAGCTACGGGGTCGGAGGCCCGCGGCGCTCCTGCCCTTCCGGCTACACCAGACCGCCTCCCGTGGCAACGCGCGATCGCCGCCGGCCCGAACCGCCCGGGGCCGGGCCGGCGGCGACGGCGGGGGGCAACGGGCCCAGCCGCGCCCGGAGGCCGTCGGGAACGCGGCGCCGCGGCCGGCCCTCCGGATGAGGACGCCGGCCATGGCGGCAGGGCCATGGCCTTGCCGACGCCGAGGCGGGCCCCGACGTCGCGCAGGAACCGCCCCCCGCGGGAGATCCGCCCTTTCCGCGCCCGCTGCCCGGAGGGGGCATCCGGGTCCGCACCGCGGCCCGAACGGGAGGCCCACTTCTCGAGCGTGCGCTCAGAGGCCCTTGGCGCGGTAGCTTGCCGCCACCCGCTGGACCGAGACGATGTAGGCCGCGAGCCGGAGGTCGGTGACGCCCTCGCGGCCGTGCCAGACCTCGCGCATCGACTGGTAGGCCCCGCGCATGGTGTCGTCGAGGCCCGAGCGCACGAGTTCGAGCTCGCCCGCCCCGCGCAGGTAGCGCTCCTTGAAGTCGGGCGCGAGCGTCCAGCCGAGCCCCTTGTCGGCCGACAGCCGCTCGAGCTCGCGCACGAGAAGCTCGTGCTGGGCCTCCTCCTGGCGGCGCTGGATGCGGCCGAAGCGGATGTGGCTGAGGTTCTTCACCCATTCGAAGTAGGAGACGGTGACGCCGCCGGCGTTGGCGTAGAGGTCGGGGATGATGACCTTGCCCATCTGGCGCAGGACCTCGTCGGCGCCGGCGGTGATGGGGCCGTTCGCGGCCTCGAGGATCAGGGGGGCGCGGATGCGGGCGGCGTTGTCGAGGTTGATGACCCCCTCCATCGCCGCCGGGATGAGGATGTCGCAGTCCTCCTCGAGGAGTCTCGCGCTGTCGGGGCGGAAGGTGGCGCCGGGAAAGTCCTTCACCCCCCCCTTGCGGGCGAGGTGGGCCTTGACCTCCTCGACGTTCAGCCCGGCCTCGCTGGCGATCGCCCCGTCGCGCTCGGAGATGCCGACGATCCTCGCCCCGTCCTCCTCGGAGAGGAACTTGGCGGCATGGTAGCCGACGTTGCCGAGCCCCTGGATGATGATCCGCTTGCCCTCGATGCCGCCCCCGAGCCCGGCCCGGGCGACGTCGTCGGGATGGCGGAAGAACTCGCGCAGCGCGAACTGGACGCCGCGCCCGGTCGCCTCGACGCGGCCCTGGATGCCACCCGAGTTGAGCGGCTTGCCGGTGACGCAGGCGCGGGCGTTGATGTCGGTCGTGTGGATGCGCGCATACTGGTCGGCGATCCATGCCATCTCGCGCTCGGAGGTGCCCATGTCGGGGGCAGGCACGTTCTGGGCGGGGTTGATGAGGTCGCGCTTGATGAGCTCGAAGGCGAAGCGGCGGGTGATCTGCTCGAGCTCGTGCTCCTCCCACTGCCGGGGATCGAGGCAGAGCCCGCCCTTGGCGCCGCCATAGGGCACCTCGACCAGCGCGCACTTGTAGGTCATCAGCGCCGCCAGCGCCTCGACCTCGTCCTGGTCGACCGAAAGGGCGTAGCGGATGCCGCCCTTGACGGGCTCCAGATGCTCGGAGTGGACCGAGCGGTAGCCGGTGAAGGTCTCGATCCGGCCCCGCAGCCGCACCCCGAAGCGGACCGTGTAGGTCGAGTTGCAGACGCGGATCTTCTCCTCGAGCCCCGGCGAGAGCTTGAGGAGCGCCGCGGCGCGGTTGAACATCAGGTCGACGCTTTGACGAAAGCCCGGCTCGCGCTGCGCGGTCATTCCACTCTCCCTCGCCCGTGACGGGGCCCGGCGTGCCCCTGCCCGCAGCCATCCTAGGCGAGATTCGCGGACGGGGGAAACCGCCTGCGGGGCCGGGCGGGGGCGAATCACCGGGCCGCGGTGCCGCAGGCTGCACCCCCCCGGGGCGGGCCCGGCGCGGGCCCGGCGCGGCCCCGGCCGGCGCGGGCCCGCTCCCGCCCCCCGCCATTGATGAAGCCCCGGAAACAGACCCCGCCCGGGATCGCGATTGGCCCGCCCGCCCCCCGGCAGGCACGGCCACGGTCACAATCCTGCCGCAAGCGTCACGGCAAACTTGCCCGCGTGATTCCGAGAAACGCTCCCCCCGGGGGGCGGGCCGGAGGCGCGGGCGGGCCGCGGGAGAAGCGGCGCGGGCCGGGGTGGTAGCGAAGGGGTGAGTCATGGTCGGGTCCGGCCGCATCGGTGCGGGATCGCGTTCGCAGGGGCGCCGCCGCGCCCTTCCGTTCCTCGGCGCCGAGGACGGCACGCTGGTCGTGTTCGGTCTTTTCATCTTCGTCCTGATGCTTATGGTCGGCGGCCTCTCGGTCGACCTCATGCGCTACGAGGCCGAGCGCTCGCGCATCCAGAACACCGCCGACCGGGCGGCGCTCGCGGCCGCGAGCATGCGCCAGGAACTCGAGCCCGAGGACGTCGTCGCCGACTATTTCGCCCGCGCCGGGCTCTCGGCCAACCTCGCGGGGACGGTCGTCGACGAGGGGCTGAACTACCGCAACGTCCGCGCCGACACGACCACCGCCGTCAACACCTTCTTCATGCCGCTGATGGGCATCGACGAGCTTGCCTCGGCCGGGTCCGGGGCCGCCGAGGAGCGCATCACCAACGTCGAGATCGCGCTCGTCCTCGACATCTCGGGGTCGATGCAGAACACCCCCTCGCGGATCGCCAACCTCAAGGTGGCGGCCGACGAGTTCGTCGACAAGATCCTCGGCGACGACGACGACAACCGCATCTCGATCAGCCTCGTGCCCTACAACGGGCAGGTCAACATCGGGCCCGATCTGACGGCCGTCTTCAACATCACCCACCAGCACGGTGTGGCAGAGGTCTACTGCGTCGACCTGCCGCCCTCGGTCTACGGCAGCCTGACGCTCTCGACCTCGCTCGCCATGGAACAGACGGCCTGGGCCGACAGCTTCTCGTCGGTCTCGACCTCGAACTCCTACCAGTCGCCTCAGGCGCCGAACCCGGCCAACATCTGGTGCCCGGCCGAATCCAACAACTACGTCCGGCCGCTCTCGAACAACATCAGCGCGCTTCGCAGCCAGATCGCGAGCCTGCAGGCGATCGGCGCGACCTCGATCGACGCCGGGCTGCGCTGGGGGCTCACGCTCATCGACCCGGCCTCGCGCGGGATGGTGTCGCAACTCGTGGGCCGCGGCGCCGTGCCGGCCCATTTCGCCGGCCGGCCCTTCGACTGGGACGACCCCGAGGCCCTCAAGGTCATCGTCCTCATGACCGACGGGGAGCATTTCGCCGAGGAGCGCATCAACACCGCCTACAAGTCGGGCCTCTCGCCCATCTGGCGGTCGCGGGGCGACGGCAACTTCTCGATCCTCCATCCGAGCCATGCCGGCAGCAACGACTACTGGACGCCCCACCGCAACTCGGGCAGCGGCGAGTGGCGGACCTCGCCCTGGAACAGCGGCTCGGGCGTCGACCAGCTGACCTGGGTCCAGGTCTGGCAGCGGCTGCGGGTCAAGTATGTGGCCTGGCAGCTCTATGCCCGCGCCCTCGGCTCGTCCTCCTCCAGCCGCACGAGCCACTACAACACCTGGGTCGCGAACTTCCGCGCGCTCGCCGACACCTCGGACATGGACGCGCGGCTGAACACGCTCTGCTCGCTCGCCAAGGCCCAGGACGTCGTCATCTTCGGCATCGCCTTCGAGGCCCCCGACCACGGCGCCGACGTCATCCGCGACTGCGCCTCGCCCAACCGCTTCTACAACGTCGAGGGGCTCGAGATCAGCACCGCCTTCCGCCAGATCCGGGCCCAGATCTCCTCCCTGAGGCTCACCCAGTGAGCGCCCTCGGTGCCCTTGCCGGCCGCGTCCGCCGCCGGCTGCTGGCCGAGGACGGCACCCTGACCGCCGACTTCGTCATCGTCTTCCCGGTCATCATGATGGTCTTCCTCGGATCCTTCGAGGCCGGGATGCTGATGACGCGCTCGGTCATGCTTGAGCGGGCGGTCGACTTGTCGGTGCGCGACCTCCGCCTCGGCCTCGTCGAGAACCCCACCCACGACCAGATCCGGGACGACATCTGTTCGCACATGATCGTCATGCCGGGCTGCAGCGAGGCCCTGATGCTCGAGCTTCGCCCCGTCTCGACCACGACCTGGAACGTCTTCGACGGGCCGGCGACCTGCGTCAACCGCGGCGAGGAGGTGCAGCCGGTCACGACCTGGCTCCACGGTGAATCGAACGAGATGATGCTGGTCAGGGCCTGCGCGGTCTTCGATCCCTTCTTCCCGACCTCGGCCTGGGGGCTGAACCTGCCCCTCGACGCCTCGGGCGGCTACCAGCTTGTCGCCATGTCGGCCTTCGTCAACGAGCCGAGGTAAGGTCCATGCGTGCCCTTCTCCGCCGCCTCTGCCGCCTTCGCGGCGACGACCGCGGGGCGATCTCGACCGAGGCGCTCCTGATCCTGCCGGTCCTGCTCTGGGCCTACATGGCGATGTTCGTCTACTGGGACGCCTTCCGCGCCGTCAACAGCCACGGCAAGGCGACCTACACCATCGCCGACATGCTCTCGCGCGAGATGAACCCGGTCGGGCCGGCCTACATCGACGGGCTGGCCGCCATCCACCGCTTCATCACCATGACCCCGGCGGGCGATTCCTACATAAGGGTCACTCATTTCCAGTATGACGCCGATGACGGCGACTACATCGTGCTGTGGTCGGATTCCTCGGCCGGGGCGCCCGCGGCGCTGAACGCCGCCGGGCTTGCGGCGCGGGCCGACCAGATCCCGGTCATGGCCGACGCCGACACCGCGATCCTCGTCGAGGCCTGGCGGATCTTCCGGCCCCGCCTCGACGTCGGCGTGGGCGAGCGGTCGCTCTACGAGTTCACGGTCGTCCGGCCGCGCTTCCTCTCGCCGCTCCCCTACACCTCCTGACGCGGGATCGGTGCGCAGGCGCACAGGCGGCGGCGGGACCGCCGCCTTGCCGGGTCGGGCGGGCGCGATATATCGGCAGGCAGGGGGGCCGCATTCCCCGGCCGACCGGAGCCGGACGCGCGCCCGCGATCAAGACGAGGAGGTGCCGCCATGTCCATCCGTCCCGTGATCGAGGCCGCGGCCTCGCGCCCCACGCTCGAGGGGGCCGGCGTCAGGCTTCACCGTGCCTTCGGCTTCGGCACGCCCGAGCTGACCGATCCCTTCCTGCTCTTCGACGATTTCCGCAACGACCGGCCGGAGGACTATGCCGCGGGCTTTCCCTGGCATCCCCATCGCGGCATCGAGACCATCACTTATGTCCTCGCCGGCACCGTCGAGCATGCCGACAGCCTCGGCAACCGCGGCCGGCTGGGGGCGGGGGCGGTGCAGTGGATGACGGCCGGGGCCGGCATCCTCCACCAGGAGATGCCCGAGGGCGACGCCGGCGGGCGGATGCACGGCTTCCAGCTGTGGGCGAACCTGCCCGCGCGGCTCAAGATGACGCGGCCGCGCTATCAGGACATCGCCGCCGCCGACATCCCCGAGGAGACCGACGACGACGGCACCCGCGTGCGCGTCATCACCGGCGCCTTCTGGGGCCTGAAGGGGCCGGTCGACGGCGTCGCCGCCGAGCCGCTCTATCTTGACGTCTCGGTGCCGCCCGGGCGCCGGCGCAGCCTTCCCGTCGACGTCCGCCGCCGCGCCTTCGCCTATGTCTTCGCGGGGTCGGGCCGCTTCTCCGACGCCGCCCCGCCGCGGGGGGTCCTGCTCGAGAAGGAGGTCGCGGGCGCCGAGCGGCTGATCCGCGACCTCTCGGGCGACCGCACGCTCGTGCGCTTCGGAGCGGGCGACGAGGTGACGGTGACGGCGGGGCCCGAGGGCATCCGCTTCCTCCTCGTGGCCGGGGCCCCGATCGAGGAGCCGGTGGCCTGGCACGGCCCGATCGTGATGAACACCCGCGCCGAGATCCACCAGGCGATGGCCGACCTGCGCAACGGCACCTTCATCCGCCCCCTGCACTGACGGCCGGGCGGCGGGCGGGCCTCCGCGCCCGCCCCGGGGGGGACGCCCGCTGCCTCCCGCCCCCGCGGGTGCACCCCCGGGCCTCCGCCCGCCCCCGGGGCGGGCGTGGCGGCCCCGCTCGCCCCCGGGGCCCAACCCCGGGTCTCCGCACCCCGGGCGGGGCCGACGCGGCGGGCCCACCCGCCCCCGGGGTGCACCCCCGGACTCCCGCACCCCGGGCGTGACGGGCGTGGCGGGCCCGCCTGTTCCCCGGGGCTCGGCCCGCGGGCTTCCGCGCCCGCGCGGGGGCGGCTATGGTCGGGCATGCCCCGCCTGCAGCCCGGGACGCCGATGATCCGCGCCCTTCCCCTCGCCCTCCTCCTCGCCGCCGGCTGCGCGGCGGCCCCGGCGCCACCGGCGGCGGGGCCCCGCGCTGGCGGCCCCGAGGTCCTGCGCGGCGCCGCGGCGCCCGCGGACGCGCCCGCGGGGACGTGCTGGGTGCGCGACCTGCGCCCGGCGGTCGTCGAGACCGTCGTCGAGCGCGTCGCCCTGCCGCCGGCGACCGCGGGTGGCCCGCCCCTGTGGCGGAGCGAGACGCGCCAGCGCATCCTGCGCCCGCGCGAGGAACTCCTCTTCGAGGCCGTCTGCCCGGAGGCGCTCGAGGCGGGGTTCGTGGCGAGCCTGCAGCGGGCGCTCAGGGTGCGGGGCTTCCTCGAGGGGCCGGTCACGGGCGCGCTTGACGCCCCGACCCGGGCCGCGATCCGCCGCTTCCAGGCGCCGCGGGGCCTCGACAGCGCCGTCCTCTCGGTGGCGGCGGCGCGCGCCCTCGGCCTCGTCGCCGTCGCCCTCGCCCCCGCCTGAGGCCGGGGCCCACCCGCCCGCCCCGGAGGCGTCCCGATGAACGATCCCCTGCCGCGCCTTGCGAGCCTCGACGACCTCCCCCCGGGGGTGCGGCGGCCCGGTTACGTCCCCGCCCGCCACGGCACCGGCCATGTCCACATCGGTCCCGGCGGCTTCTTCCGCGCCCATCCGGCCGTCCATGCCGACGACGCCCTTGCCGCCCGGGGCGGTGACTGGCGCATCCTCGCCCTCGGCCTGCGCGGGCGGGAGGCGGCGGCGGCCCTGAACCCGCAGGGCGGGCTCTACACGCTGCTCGTCCAGGGGCCGGAGAGGACGGCGGCGCGCGTCATCGGCGCGCTTGCCGGGGTCGTCGCCGCGGCCGACGATCCCGCGGCCCCCCTCGCCGCCCTCGCCCGGCCGGTGACGCGGGTCGTGACGCTGACGGTGACCGAGAAGGCCTACGGCCTCGACCGCGCCCGCGGGGGCGTCGATCCCGCCCACCCCGACATCGCCGCCGACCTTGCCGGCCGCACCCCGCCCGCAAGCCCGGTCGGACTTCTCGTCGCCGCCCTCGGCCTCCGGCGGGCGCGTGGGCTTGCGCCCTTCACCGTCCTCTCCTGCGACAACCTGCCCGCCAACGGCCCCCTCCTCGCGGGTGCGGTCACCGATTTCGCCCGCCGCAGCGACCCCGCCCTTGCCGACTGGATCGCGCGCCACGTCGCCTTTCCCTCGGCCATGGTCGACCGCATCACCCCGGCGCCCGACGCGGCCACACGCGCGCTAGCCGCCCGCCTGACCGGCCGCGACGACCGCGCCGCGATCGCGACCGAGCCCTTCTGCCAGTGGGTGATCGAGGACCGCTTTCCCGCCGGCCGCCCGGCCTGGGAGGCGGGCGGGGCCGAGCTTGTCGCCGACGTGCTGCCGTGGGAGCGGGCGAAGCTCTGGATGCTGAACGGCACCCATTCGCTCCTCGCCTACGCCGGCCATCTCGCCGGCCGCGCGCTGGTCCGCGACGCCATGGCCGACCCCGCGCTCGTGGCCCTCGCCCGCCGCCACCTCGCCGCCGCCGCCGCGACCCTGCCCGCCGGCGCGGGGCCCGACCGCGCCGCCTATGCCGCGGCGCTCATGGAGCGCTTCGCCAACCCCGCAATTGCCCACGCAACCTTCCAGATCGCCATGGACGGCAGCGAGAAGCTGCCCCAGCGACTGGTCGCCCCCGCCCTCGCGGCCCGCGCGGCCGGGCAGGACATCGCCCCCTTCGCGTTTGCCGTCGCCGCCTGGATGCGCCACTGCCTCGGCCGGGGCGAGGACGGCCGCCCCTACCCCCTGCAGGACCCCCGCGCCGCCGCGATCAACGCCCGCCTCGCCGGCACCGGCACCGACGCCGGGGCGATCGCCGCGGGCCTCCTTGGCCTTGGCGAGGTCTTTCCCGCGACCTTCGCCGGGGACGGCACGATCCGCGCCGCCGTCACCCGTGCCCTCGGCCGCATCCTCGGGGACGGGATCGCCGCGGCGATGCGGGCCGAACTCGCCCTCGCGGCAGGCTGAAGCGGCAGGCTGGCGGCAGGCTGAAGCGGCAGGATGGCGCGGCGGGCGGCCGGGGCGCGGCCGCTCAGTCCTCGTTGATGTCGCGGTCGAAGGTCTTGACCTGGCCGCCGCGGACCCCGAGGAGGGCCCGCACGAGAACCCAGAAGCCCACCGAGAGGACGGCAAAGACCAGGAGATGGCGGGCAAAGCTGCCGTCCATCCAGGCGGCGGGAAAGAGGTCGGTCCAGAGGACGAGGCCGGTCGCCACCGCCCCGAGCGCGAAGCCCACGAAGACGAAGCCCGGGGCCAGAAGCTCGAGGATCGCAAGGACGAGGCCGAAGGCGATCCATGCCCACCAGTCTTCCCACACCATCGCCTAGCCCTTGCCCCTGAGCATCCGGAAGGCTTCCGAGAAGGCGTCGAGGGCGGCCGCGGGAACGATGATCATCTGCTTGCCCGCGCCCTCGCCGACCTTGGTCAGCGCCTCGACCTGCTTCATCGCCACCTGGTACTGCGCCGCCTCGAGCCCGTTCTTGGTGATCGCCTCGGCGATCACCCCGGTCGAGTAGGCCTCGGCGTCGGCGAGGACGCGGCGCGCCTTGGCCTCCTGCTCGGCGGCGTAGAGGGCGCCGTCGGAGGCCAGCTCGACCGCCCGCCGCTTGCCCTCGGCCTCGGTGACGAGCGCCCGCCGCGCCCGCTCGGCGTTGAGCTGCTGGAGCATCGCCGCCCGCGTCGCCTCGTCGAGGTTGACGTCGAGGAGTTCGGCCCGCGTCACCTCGATGCCCCAGTCGTCGACGACGTTGGCGAGCGACTCGCGGATGCGCTGGATGAGGCGGGAGCGGTTCGACTGCACCTCGTCGAGTTCCATCGTCCCGATCTCGGAGCGGACGATGCCGGCGACGGTGGTGGCGATCGCGGCATCGACGTCACGGATGCGGTAGACGGTCCGCTCGGGCTCCATGATGCGGTAGAAGACGCTGGTCTCGACCTGGACGAGCACGTTGTCGGCGGTGATCGCATCCTGGCGCGCGTTCGGGAGCTGGCGCTCGAGGATCGAGATGCGGTGGCGGACGGTGTCGAGGAACGGCACGATCAGGTTGATGCCGGGCCCGAGCACCTTCTGGAGCCGCCCGAAACGCTCGACGACATGCTTCTCGGCCTGGGGCACGATGCGCACCCCGAGAAGGACCGAGACGATGAGGAAGACGGCGATCAGGATGATGACCGCGTTGGCGCCGAGGAAGTTCCCGACGAGGTCCTGGATGTCCATGTGCCCTCTGCACGACGTTCTGGCGGGGCGGACTATGCCGCGCCGCCCCGGCGATGGAAAGCCCCGTACGGGGGGGCGCGCGCGGGCTTCGCTCCGCGGGGCCGGCGCGGGGCCGCTGGCCCTGGGCGCGGGGACCGGCTAAGGCGGGCGGCGGGACGGGCGCGGGCGGCGGGGCAGGGGCAGTGGACATCCGGGCGATCGCGATGGGGCTGGCCTTCGCGCTGATGTGGTCCTCGGCCTTCACCTCGGCCCGGATCATCGTCATCGACGCCTCCCCGCTCGCCGCGCTCGCCGCGCGCTTCCTCGTCTCGGGGCTCCTCGGCGTCGGCCTCGCCCGCGCCTTCGGCCAGTCCTGGCGGCTGACCGCGGCGCAGTGGCAGGCGACGGTCCTTTTCGGGGTCTGCCAGAACGGCCTCTACCTCGGGCTCAACTTCATCGCCATGCAGTGGATCGAGGCCGGCCTTGCCGCGATCATCGCCTCGGCGCTGCCGCTGATCGTCGCCTTCGCGGGCTGGGCGTTCATGGGCGAGAGGCTGCCGGCGGCGGCGCTCGCGGGGCTCGGGGCGGGCTTTCTCGGGGTCGTCCTGATCATGGGGGCGCGGCTCTCGGGCGGGGTCGATCCTCTCGGCCTCGTCCTCTGCCTCGTCGCCGCGGTGGCGCTCGCGGTGGCGACGCTTGCCGTCCGCAGGGCCGTCGGTGGCGGCAACCTCCTCATGGTCGTGGGCCTCCAGATGCTCGTCGGGGCCCTCTGCGCGGGCCTCGCGGCGGCGCTCTTCGAGCCCCTCGCGGTGCGCTGGACGCCGGCGCTCGTCGCGGCCTTCCTCTACACGACGCTCGTGCCCGGCCTGCTCGCCACCACCGTGTGGTTCGCCCTCGTCCGCCGGGTCGGGGCGGTGCAGGCCGCGGCCTTCCACTTCCTCAACCCCTTCTTCGGCGTCGCCGTGGCGGCGGTGGTGCTGGGTGAGGCGCTGGGCCCGGTCGACCTTCTCGGCGTCGCCGTCATCATGGCCGGGATCTTCGCCGTCCAGCGGGCGAGGGTGGCGCCCGCGGGCGCCCGCCGCTGATCCCCCGGGGCGCGCGCAGCCCGCCCGCCCTCAGCCGCCGATGCGGCCGAGGACGCCGCCGCCGGTCTGGCCGCGGTGGAGGAGGAGGTGGTCGAGGAGCACGCAGGCCATCATCGCCTCGGCCACCGGGACGGCGCGGATGCCGACGCAGGGGTCGTGGCGGCCGCGGGTCGTGACCGCCACCTCCTCGCCCGCGACCGTCAGCCCCTGGCGGGGGGTCATGATCGAGGAGGTGGGCTTGACGGCCATGCGCACGACCACCGGCTGGCCGGTCGAGATGCCGCCGAGGATGCCGCCGGCGTGGTTGGAAAGGAACTCCGGCCCCGCCGCGCCCATCCGCATCTCGTCGGCGTTCTCGCTGCCACGGAGCGCCGCCGCCGCCATCCCGGCCCCGATCTCGACCCCCTTGACGGCGTTGATCGACATCATCGCACCGGCAAGGTCGGCGTCGAGCTTGCCGTAGACCGGGGCGCCGAGCCCCGGCGGGACGCCCGTCGCCACCACCTCGACGATGGCGCCGACCGAGTCGCCGGCCCTGCGCAGGGCGTCGAGCGCGGCAGCCCAGCGCCCGGCGGCGACGGCGTCGGGGCACCAGAAGGGGTTGCGGGCGACCTCGGCGGCGTCGCGGCGGGCGGGGTCGACGGCGTCGGCGCCCATCTGCACCATGGCGCCCGCGATCGCGAGCCCGGGGAGGAGCGCCGCGAGGACCGCCCGCGCCACCCCGCCCGCCGCCACCCGCGCCGCCGTCTCGCGGGCCGATGAGCGGCCGCCGCCGCGGGGGTCGCGGAGCCCGTATTTGAGGTGATAGGTGAGGTCGGCATGGCCGGGGCGGAAGCGGTCGGCGATCGTCGCGTAATCCTTCGAGCGCGGGTCGAGGTTCCGGATCAGGAGCTGGATCGGCGTCCCCGTGGTGCGGCCCTCGTAGGTGCCCGAGAGGATCTCGACCGCGTCGGCCTCCTGGCGCTGGGTGGTGAAGCGGCTTTGCCCGGGGCGGCGGCGGTCGAGCCAGGGCTGGATGTCGCCCGCGGCGAGCGCGACGCCCGGCGGGCAGCCGTCGACGACGGCGCCGAGCGCCGGCCCGTGGCTCTCGCCCCAGGTGGTGACGCGGAAGAGATGGCCGAAGCTGTTGAGCGACATGGGCGGGCCGCCTCGCAGGGGATGGCGCCCCATTGCACGGGCGGCGCCCGCGCTCAAGCCCCGCGGACGCCGGCGCCGCCCCTCGGGGCGCGCGCGCGGCCCCGGGGCGGGGCGGGCCCGCGGCCCCCGGGGCGGGGCGGGTCCGTGACCGCGGCGCCGGCGGGCGCGCCCCCCCGGGGCGGGGCGGGTCCGCGGCGGCGTCAGGCCGGGCCCGCGGCCCTCGTCAGCCGGGGATGGCGCGGGCCACCGCCGCCTCGAGGCGGCCGATCGTGCCGGCGACGTCGGCGAGCTTGTCGAGCCCGAAGAGGCCGATGCGGAAGCTCCGGAACTCCGGCCCCTCGTCGCACTGGAGCGGCACCCCGGCGGCGATCTGGACGCCCTGGGCGGCGAAGCGGCGGCCCGACTGGACCTCGGGGTCGGCGGTGTAGGCGACGACGACCCCCGGGGCGCCGCAGCCCGGCGCGGCGACCGAGGCGATGCCGCGGCGGGCGAGCATCGCCCGGACGCCGTCGCCGAGTTCCCACTGCGCCGCCGCGAGGCGCTCGAAGCCCAGCGCCTCCATCTCGCGCATGCGCGCCCGCAGGCCGCGGAGCGCGTCGGTGGGCAGGGTCGCGTGGTAGGCGTGGCCACCCGCCTCGTAGGCCTCCATGATCGCCCGCCACTTGCGGAGGTCGAGGGCGAAGCTGTCGGAGACCGTCTCGCCGAGCCGCGCCAGCGCCCGCGGCCCCATCATCACGAGCCCGGCCGAGGGCGAGGCGCTCCAGCCCTTCTGGGGTGCCGAGACGAGGACGTCGACGCCGAGCGCGGCCATGTCGACGAAGACGCAGCCCGAGGCCACGGCGTCGAGGACGAAGAGCGCCCCCGCCGCCCGCGCCGCGGCGGCGATGGCGGCGATCGACGCCTCGGGCAGGATGATGCCCGAGGCGGTCTCGACATGGGGGGCGAAGACGACGTCGGGGGCGAAGGCCGCGATCCTCTCGGCGATCTCGGCCGCGGGGGGAGGGGAGAAGGGGGCGGTCGCGGCATTGCCCTGGCGGCGGGCCTTGAGGACCGCGGTCGCGGCGGCGATACCGCCGGTCTCGAGGATCTGGCTCCAGCGGTAGGAGAACCAGCCGTGGCGGAGGACGAGCGCGCGCCGCCCGCGGGCGAACTGGCGCGCCACCGCCTCCATGGCGCAGGTGCCGCCGCCGGGGACGAGCGCCACCGCCTCGGCCCGGTAGACGGCGCGGAGGGTCGCCGAAAGGTCGCGCATGACCTCCTGGAAGGCGGCCGACATGTGGTTGAGGGAGCGGTCGGTGAAGACGACCGAGAACTCGAGGAGGCCGTCGGGGTCGATGTCCTGGCGCAGCGCGGGCATGGGGCGGATCCTCTCGGCGGGGGCGACTCGCCCCGGTCATAGAGCATCGCGCGGGGGCTGGAAATCGCGCCCGCCGCCCGCCCCCCGTGGCGGCCGCGTCGGATCGGCAGTGCCGAGGGGGCCGGGAGCCGGGTCGGGCCGCGGGGCCGCCCGACCCGCCGCGGCCGGCCGAGCGGCCCGGAAGGGACCCGTGGCTCGGGGGAGAGGAGGGGCGAGCCTGCCCCGGTCCGCACAAGGGGCCACGCTTCCTTCATCGCGACGCCGCGCCCCACGGAACCGCCCCGCCGCCTCATCCCCGCCCGTGCGCGAGCACGGGCAGCGCCCGACCGCCCCCATGGGCGGGCGCGTCGCGCCGCCCGCGGCCGGGCGCCGCCCGTGGCTTGCGGGCGAGGAGGGGAGGACCATGGCCCGTGCCGCGCGGGGGACCACGGTCCCCCATGGCGACGCCTGCCGCGCGAAACCGCCCCGCCGGCCCCGTCCCGCCCGTGCGCCTGCCCGGGCGGCGCGCGGGCGCGACGGCGGCCGGCAGGCCGGTCTTGCCAGCCTGACGGGGCGTGACTAAGGACGGCGCCGGGAAGCATCAAGATGACAGCGGGGTGGCCATGCGCGTCTACTACGATCGCGACTGCGACGTGAACCTGATCAAGGACCGGAGGATCGCCATCCTCGGCTACGGCAGCCAGGGCCACGCCCATGCCCTCAACCTGCGCGATTCGGGCGCGAAGAACCTCGTCGTCGCGCTTCGCCCGGGCTCGCCCTCGGCGGCCAAGGCCGGGGCCGAGAAGCTCGCGGTCATGGGCATCGCCGAGGCCGCCGCCTGGGCCGACCTCGTCATGTTCACGATGCCCGACGAACTCCAGGCCGAGACCTACCGCCGCCACGTCCACGACCATCTGCGCGAGGGCACGGCGATCGCCTTCGCCCACGGCCTCAACATCCACTTCGGGCTCATCGAGCCGAAGAAGGGCGTCGACGTCGTCATGATGGCGCCCAAGGGCCCCGGCCACACGGTGCGGGGCGAATACGTGAAGGGCGGGGGCGTCCCCTGCCTCGTCGCCGTCGGCCAGGACGCTTCGGGCCGGGCGCTCGAGACCGCGCTCTCCTACTGCTCGGCGATCGGCGGCGGCCGGTCGGGGATCATCGAGACGACCTTCCGCGAGGAGTGCGAGACCGACCTCTTCGGCGAGCAGGCGGTCCTCTGCGGCGGCCTCGTCGAGCTCATCCGCATGGGCTTCGAGACCCTCGTCGAGGCCGGCTACGCCCCCGAGATGGCCTATTTCGAGTGCCTCCACGAGGTCAAGCTGATCGTCGACCTCATCTACGAGGGCGGCATCGCCACCATGAACTACTCGATCTCGAACACCGCCGAATACGGCGAGTATGTCAGCGGCCCCCGCATCCTGCCCTACGACGAGACCAAGGCGCGCATGAAGGCGGTGCTGAAGGACATCCAGTCGGGCGCCTTCACGCGCGCGTGGATGACCGAATGCGCGGTCGGCCAGCCCTTCTTCAAGGCCACCCGCCGCAACCACGACGCCCACGCGATCGAGCAGGTGGGCACGAAGCTCCGGGCGATGATGCCCTGGATCACCAAGGGCCGGATGGTCGACCGCAGCCGCAACTGAGGCCGCGGACCCCCGGGGCGGGGACGCGGGGCGCGCGCGCGCGGGCCTCAGCCCCGCCGCCGGCGGCGGTCGCGGCCGCCCCCGGCGCCGCCCGAATCCTCGGCCGCCGCGGTCGCGAAGGGGCCGAGCGCGGCCGCCACCGCCTCGAGCGTCGGGCGCGGGCCGGGCGGGCGGGATTCGAGTGCCGCCCGCATCGCCCGCAGGTGCTCGGGCCCGGTGCCGCAGCAGCCGCCGATGATGCGGGCCCCGGCATCGCGGGCGAGGACGGCGTATTCGGCCATGAGCGCCGGCGTGCCGTCGTAGTGGATGTGGCCGTGGACGTATTTGGGGATGCCGGCGTTGCCCTTGGCGATCAGCGGCCGTTCCGGCCCCTGGGCGGCGAAGCCGAGGACGGTGCGGACGAGATCGGAGGCCCCGACCCCGCAGTTGGCGCCGAAGGCGAGCGGGGGGTGGGCGAGGCGGTCGACGAGATCGACGAGGCCCGCGGGCGCGAGCCCCATCATCGTCCGCCCGGCGGTGTCGAAGCTCATCGTGCCACACCAGGGCATGCCGGCGCGGAGCGCGGCCTCGCCCGCGGCACGGTATTCGGCCGGATCCGACATCGTCTCGGCCCAGAGGACGTCGGCGCCGCCCTCCTTCAGCCCCTCGGCCTGCTCGTGGAAGATCTCGACCGCGGCGGCATGGGAGAGGGTGCCGACGGGGGCGAGGATCTCGCCCGTCGGCCCCATCGAGCCGGCGACGACCACCGGCCGGCCGGCGGCGTCGGCGACCTCGCGGCCGATCGCGGCGGCGATGCGGTTCAGGGCCCGCGCCCGGCCCTCGGCCGCGTGCAGCTTCAGCCGCGCGGCGTTGCCGCCGAAGGTGTTGGTGAGGAAGAGGTCGGCGCCGGCGGCGACGGCGCCCCGATAGAGCTCGGCGATGCGCCCGGGCTCGGCCTCGTTCCAAAGTTCGGGCGCCTCGCCCGCAGGCAGGCCCATGTTGAAGAGGGTCGTGCCGGTCGCGCCGTCGGCCATGAGCCAGTCGCGGCTGGCGAGAAGGCGGCCGAGGAGACAGTCGATGGCCATGGGGGCTTCCTCGCTGGGTCGGGCGGTCGCCCCCCGGGGGGGGCGCCCGCGCTGGGGCCGGGCGCCCGGGCGGCGCCGCCCCGGGGCGGGCCGCCGGGGCGGCCCGCGTCGCCGCCGCCCCGGGGCTCAGCCCTCCTCGAGAAGCTGGCCCTTGGCCAGCGCCTGGAGTTCGGCGAGCTTCCGGCGGACCTCGGCGGCGTCGGCCCGGCCGGCGAGGTCGGCCGTGACCTTGCGGACGACGTCCTCGTGGCCCGCCTCCTCGAGATCGGCCTTGACGACGCCCCGCACGTAGTCCTCGGCCGCCTTGCCGGTCAGGCCCATGAGGCCCGCGGCCCAGCCGCCGAGGAGGCGGTTGGCGCGCGCCTCGGCCCGCCAGCGCATCTCGGAATCGAGGGCATATTTCGCCTCGAAGGCGCGTTCACGGTCGTCGAAGGTGGTGGTCACGGTCGGGCCTCCGCTGTTCTCGCCGCTCGCGCCCATATGCCCACGGTGCCGGCCCGCCGCAAGGGCCTGCCCGCGCCCGCGTCCCGGGCCCGCGCCCCCCCCGCGCTTGCGACCCCCTCGGGCTTGGCCTATATCCCGGCCGGACGCCGGCCCGATTTCCGGGTTCGCGAACTTTGGGGCTTCCATGGCACGGCGCAAGAAGGTCTACGAGGGCAAGGCGAAGATCCTCTACGAGGGACCGGAGCCGGGGACGCTGATCCAGTACTTTAAGGACGACGCCACCGCCTTCAATGCCCAGAAGGTCGAGGTGATCGAGGGCAAGGGGGTGCTGAACAACCGCCTCTCGGAATTCTTCATGCAGGGGCTGAACGACATCGGCGTGCCGACCCACTTCATCCGCCGCATCAACATGCGCGAGCAGCTGATCCGCCAGGTCGAGATGATCCCGCTCGAAGTCGTGGTGCGCAATTCGGCCGCCGGCTCGCTCTCCAAGCGGCTCGGGCTCGAGGAGGGCACGCCCCTTCCCCGCCCGATCGTCGAGTTCTACTTCAAGGACGACAAGCTCGGCGACCCCATGGTGGCCGAGGAGCACATCATCGCCTTCGGCTGGGCGACCCAGCAGGATCTCGACGACGTCGTCGCGCTCGCCCTGCGCGTCAACGACTTCCTGTCGGGGGTGATGATGGGGGTCGGGATCCGGCTCGTCGACTTCAAGATCGAGGTCGGCCGCATCTGGGACGAGAACGACTACCAGAGGATCGTCGTCGCCGACGAGATCAGCCCCGATTCCTGCCGCCTGTGGGACGTCAAGACCGGCCAGAAGCTCGACAAGGACGTCTTCCGTCACGACCTCGGCTCGCTCTCGGACGCCTATTCGGAGGTCGCGCGCCGGCTCGGCGTGCTGCCGGCGGCGACACCCGTGCCGGTCAAGCCCTCGCTCATCAACTGAGGGGCGGCAACGTGCGGGCGCGGGTGCTGGTAACGCTGCGGCCGGGGGTCCTCGATCCCCAGGGCGAGGCCGTGCGCCATGCCCTGGGCACGCTCGGCTTCGCCGGCATCGAGGCGGTCCGGCAGGGCAAGCTGATCGAGATCGACCTTGCCCGCTCCGACCCCGCGGCGGCCGCGGCCGAGGTCCGGGAGATGTGCGAGAAGCTCCTCGCCAACACCGTGATCGAGACCTATTCGATCGAGATCGCCTGAGCCCCCCTGAGGGGCCCCGGGCGGGGAGGGGAGGGCCATCCATGCGGGCCGCAGTCCTGACCTTTCCCGGATCGAACTGCGAGCGCGACCTTGCCCGCGCCTTCGCCGCCCATGGCTTCGCCGTCGATCGCGTCTGGCACAAGGAGGCGGCGCTCCCGGCCGGGGTCGACATCGTGGCGATCCCGGGGGGCTATTCGTTCGGCGACTACCTGCGCTGCGGGGCGATCGCGGCGCGGGCACCGGTGATGGCGGCGGTCGCCCGGCACGCCGCCCGCGGCGGCCATGTCATCGGCATCTGCAACGGCTTCCAGATCCTGACCGAGGCCGGCCTCCTGCCCGGGACGCTGATGCGCAACGCCGGCCTGCGCTTCGTCTGCCGCCGGGTGGGGCTTTGCGTCGCCACCACGGCCAGCCCCTTCACCGCCCTCTGGGCGAGGGGGGCGGCGATCGCGCTGCCCATCGCCCACCACGACGGCAACTATGCCGCCGACCCTCCGACCCTCGATCGGCTCGAGGGCGAGGACCGCATCGCCTTCCGCTACCGCGAGAACCCCAACGGCGCCGCCCGCGACATCGCCGGCATCCTCTCGGCCAACCGCCGGGTCCTCGGGATGATGCCCCACCCCGAGCGGGCGATCGAGGCGGCTCAGGGCGGGGCGGACGGCGTCCGCCTCTTTCTCGCCCTCGCCGGCGCCCTCGCGGCGGCCTGAGGGCAGGGAGAGAACCAGAGCCTCCCCGCCGGGGGGAGGGCCCGCCCGCGCCGCCGCCCCGTCCGGTGACGGAGCCCGGTGGTGTCGGCCCCGGGGTCGGGCCCGCCCGCGCGGCCGCCCCCTGGGCCGTTCCCTTGCCGCGCGATCTGCCCTAAAAGTTGCGCCATGACCGAAAGCGACACCGCCGCCCGGCCCGGCCCGCGCCCGCCCGCCCTGCGCTGGCCGGCGCGGATCGGGGTGCTGGCCATCCTCGTCGCCGTGGTGGGCGGGGTCTGGGCCTCCGACCTCCTCCTCACCGAACGCTTCGCGGCCAGCGTGCGGAGCCGCGCCGACCTCCGCCTCGCGCTCCACTCGGGCAACGTCCAGAGCGAGTTGCAGCGCAGTTCGGTGGTTCCCCTGCTGCTCGCCCGCGACCCCGAACTGATCGGGGCCCTCAAGGCCGCCGACTTCTCCCAGTCCTCGCAGCGGCTGATCTCGTTTCAGGCCGAGATCGCGGCGGCGGGGCTCTTCCTCCTCGACGACAGCGGCCGCACCGTGGCGGCGACCGACCGCAACCAGCTCGGAGTGAGCCATCGCCAGGACGTCTACTTCGTCGAGGCGCTCCGGGCGCGCGAGACCGTCTTCACCGTCGCCCGGCGCGACAGCGGCGGCTTCGAGTTCAGCTTTGCCCGCGCCGTCCTCGCCGAGGGCAAGGTCATCGGCGTCGTCGCCGTCGTCGTCGATCTCATGAAGTTCGAGCGCGCCTGGACGGCGCTCGCCGACGCGATGCTCGTCACCGACAGCGAGGGCGCGATCATCCTCGCCACCGAACCGCGCTGGCGCGGCGAGACGGTCGAGGCGGTGCTCGCGGCCGAGGCGGGCCCGGCGACCGCCGGCCAGCGGCTCTCGGCGGCGCTGGCGCGCCTTGCCGGGGTGGCGCCGGATGCCTTCCTCGCCGGCCAGCCGGTGATGCGCAGCGAGGCGCGCATCCCCTTCCGCGGCTGGCGGATCCTCGGCTTCACCGGCTACGAGACCGTGCGCGAGCGGGTGAACACGGTGCTCGCGCTCGAGATCATGGGCCTTGCCATCCTGCTCGCGCTCGCCTTCTACCTGCGCCAGCGCCGCGCCCTCCTGCAGTCGGCGCGCTTCCGGCGCGAATCCGACGAGCTCCGGGCCCTGAACGCCCGCCTCCAGCGCGAGATCGCCGAGCGCGAGAAGGCCGAGCACGAGCTGCGCGTCGCCGAGCAGACGCTCGAGCAGTCCTCGAAGCTCGCCATCCTCGGCGAGATGGCGGCCGGGGTCAGCCACGAGCTGAACCAGCCGCTGGCGGCCATGAAGACCTACCTTGCCGGGGCCCGCCTCCTGCTCCAGCGGCGACGGTCCGAGGAGGCCCAGGCGGCCTTCCAGCGCATCGACGACCTCATCGAGCGCATGGGGGCCATCACCCGCCAGCTCAAGAGCTATGCCCGCAAGGGCGGCGAGGCGCTCGCGCCCGTCGATCTGCGCGCCTGCCTCGGCATGGCGCTGTCGATGATGGAGCCCCAGCAGAAGGCGCGGGCGATCCGCATCACCCGCACCGTCCCGCGGAGCCCGGTGATGGTCATGGCCGACCGCGTCCGCATCGAGCAGGTCATCGTCAACCTGATGCGCAACGCCATCGACGCGACCCGCGACCGGCCCGACCCCGAGATCGAGCTCGTCCTTGCCGGGGGCGAGGCGGCGACGCTGACGGTGCGCGACAACGGCCACGGCATCGTCGATCTCGACAAGTTGTTCGAACCCTTCTGGACGACCAAGAAGCCCGGTGACGGAGTGGGCCTCGGGCTCGCGATCTCGTCGGGGATCGTCCGGGACCACGGCGGCCGGCTGACGGCGCAGAACGCCGACGGCGGCGGCGCGGTCTTCGAGATGCAGCTGCCGCTCCTCGCCGCCAGCGAGAAGGCCGCGGAGTGAGAGGGGCCATGGGGCGCTTGATGAAGGTCGCGATCATCGACGACGAAGAGGACATGCGCGCCTCGATCGGCCAGTGGCTGGCGCTCTCGGGCTTCGACACCGAGACCTTCGGCACGGCCGAGGAGGCACTCAAGGCCCTCACCGCCGACTATCCGGGCGTCGTCGTCAGCGACATCCGGATGCCCGGCATGGACGGGATGGCGCTCCTCAAGCGGCTGACCAGCCTTGATCCCGGCCTGCCCGTGATCCTCATTACCGGCCACGGCGACGTGCCGATGGCGGTCGAGGCGATGCGCATCGGCGCCTTCGACTTCCTCGAGAAGCCCTTCAACCCCGACCGCATGACCGAACTGGCCAAGCGCGCGACCGGGCAGCGGCGGCTCACGCTCGACAACCGCGCCCTCCGGCGCGAGCTCTCGGACGCGGGCACGCTCCTGCGGCGCCTCGTCGGCGCCTCGCCGGCGATGGAGCGGCTGCGCGAGGACATCCTCGATCTCGGCCAGGCCGACGGCCACGTCCTCATCGACGGCGAGACCGGCACCGGCAAGACGCTCGTCGCCCACGCCCTGCACGCGGTCGGGCCGCGCGCGCTCCGCCGTTTCGTCGCCGTCTCCTGCGCGGCCTATTCCGAGGACGTGCTCGCCCGCCGCCTCTTCGGTCCCGCGGGCGAGGCCGACCCCCTGCCCGCGGTCGAGGAGGCGCGCGGCGGCACCCTCTGCCTCGAGGACGTCGAGGCCCTGACGCCCCCGCTGCAGGCCCGCCTGCTCGCCTTCATCGAAAGCCAGGGCAGCCCGCCCGAGACGCGGGTGGCGGCGATCTGCAACCGCCATCTCCCCGACCGCACGCTCGAGGACGCGCTCCGCCCCGACCTCTACTACCGGCTGGCCGCGCACCGGATCGTCCTGCCGCCCCTGCGCGCCCGCGGCGAGGACATCCTGACGCTCTTCAACCACTACGCCGCCGACTTCGCCGAGGAATACGGCTGCGCCCCGCCCGAGGCCGGGGCCATGGAGGCGGCCCAGCTTCTCCAGGCGCCCTGGCCCGGCAACGTCCGCCAGCTCGTGACCATCGCCGAGCGCGCGGTCCTCCAGGCGCGCCGCGGGGCGGGCTCGATCACCTCGCTCGTGATGGCCGACAACGAGGCCGCGGGCCCGGCCCTGACGACCGAGGGAAAGCCGCTCCGCGACTACGTCGAGGCCTTCGAGCGGATGCTGATCGACAACTGCATGCGCCGCCACCGCGGCTCGATCGTCGCCGTGATGGAGGAACTCTGCCTGCCGCGGCGGACGCTCAACGAGAAGATGGCGAAATACGGCATGCAGCGGTCCGACTACCTCTGAGCCGGCCGCCGCGTGCCGGTTCAGGCCCCGGTCGCGACCCGCGCCGGATAGCCCGCCGCCGTCAGCGCCGCGAGGAGCGGCGCGGCATCGGCGGCGCCGCCGACGCGGACGCGCCGCGCCTCGAGGTCGACGGCGACCTCGGCCGCCGGGGCAACCGCGCGGATGGCGGCGGTGACGGCGGCGCGGCAGTGGTTGCAGGACATGTCGGGAACCTTGAGCTCGATCACGGCGCATCCTCCTCGGGGCGGCATTCCACCCATGCAAGGACGCCGGCCCGGCACTGTCAAGGCCCCGCCGCCGGGCGCCGGCGCGAAAGGCTTGACAGGCTGCGGCGGGCAGAGAACGCTGCTTGCGGGCGGGGGAGGTCAGCCCGGGAGGACACGGCGATGCTGGTGCGACAGATCCTGAGGTCGAAGTCGGGCGAGGGCGGGGAAAGCCCGGTGATCACGGTCGCCCCCGACGCGCCCCTAGCCGAGGCGGCCGCCCTTCTCAGCCGCCACCGCATCGGGGCGGTGGTCGTCGTCCAGGGGCCGGGCCAGGTTGCGGGGATCCTGTCGGAGCGCGACATCGTCCGCGAGCTCGCCCGCCGCGGCGGCGGCTGCCTGAACGAGCGCGTCGAGGCGATCATGACCCGCGACATCACCACCTGCACCACCGACGAGGACGCCGACGGCGTGCTCGTCAAGATGACCGTCGGCCGCTTCCGCCACCTGCCGGTCGTCGAGGGCGGGCGCATGATCGGGCTCATCTCGATCGGCGACGTCGTCAAGGCCCGGCTGTCGGAACTGGCGATGGAGAAGGCGGCCCTCGAAGGCATGATCATGGGCTACTGAGGGCGGGGGCCGGGCCCTGCGGGCGGCCCCTTGCCAAGGCGCGCGCGATCCTGTTGCGTCCCCCCGAGCGACAACGGGGGAGCGCCATGCGCGTCGGGCTTTATCCGGGCACCTTCGACCCGATCACCTTCGGCCACATCGACATCATCCGGCGCGCCGCCCTCCTCGTCGACCGCCTCGTGATCGGGGTCGCGATCAACCGCGACAAGGGGCCGCTCTTCACGCTCGAGGAGCGGGTGGCGATGATCGAGGCCGAGGCCGGGCGGCTCGCGGCCGAGACCGGCACGGCGATGGCCGTCCATCCCTTCGAGAACCTCCTCATCGACTGCGCCCGCGACGTCGGCGCGGCGGTGATCGTGCGCGGCCTGCGGGCGGTGGCCGATTTCGAATACGAGTTCCAGATGGTCGGCATGAACCGCGCCCTCGACGACAGCATCGAGACCGTCTTCCTCATGGCCGAGGCTCCCCACCAGGCGATCGCCTCCAGGCTCGTCAAGGAGATCGCCCGCCTCGGCGGCGAGGTCGGAAAGTTCGTGACCCCCCCGGTCCGGGCGGCGCTGAAGGCGAAGTTCGGCTGAGGGCTCCTCCCCCGGGGGGGCAGGTCTCCCTCCGCACCTCCGGAACGGCGCCGTCCGGCCGCCCGGGCGGCCGGGGCCACCCCCCGCCCTCAGCCCGCCCGCGCCAGCGCCACCGCGACGTCGCCCATGCGGTTCGAGAAGCCCCATTCGTTGTCATACCACGACAGGATGCGCACGAGCCGGCCCTCCATGACCCTGGTCTGGTCGAGGTGGAAGACCGAGGAGCGCGGGTCGTGGTTGAAGTCGGCCGAGACGTTGGGCTGGTCGGTCGTGCCGAGGATGCCGGCGAGCGGACCGGCGGCGGCGGCGGCGACGGCGGCGTTGACCTCCTCGGCCGATGTCGCGCGGGCGGCCTCGAAGACGAGGTCGACGACCGAGACGTTGGGCGTCGGCACCCGGATCGCCACCCCGTCGAGGCGACCCTTGAGCTCGGGCAGGACCTCGCCCACGGCCTTCGCCGCCCCGGTCGAGGTCGGGATCATGGAGAGCGCCGCTGCGCGGGCGCGGTAGAGGTCCTTGTGGAGGGTGTCGAGCGTCGGCTGGTCGCCGGTGTAGCTGTGGATCGTGGTCATGAAGCCGCGGCTGATGCCGATCGCGTCGTTCAGGACCTTGGCCACCGGGGCGAGGCAGTTGGTGGTGCAGGAGGCGCAGGAGACGATGGCGTCGGCCGCGGTCAGGAGGTGGTGGTTGACGCCGTAGACGACGGTCCGGTCGGCCCCCCGGGCGGGCGCCGAGACGAGGACCTTGCGGGAGCCGTTGGAAAGGTGTGCCGCCGCCTTGTCGCGGTCGGTGAAGATGCCGGTGCACTCGAGGGCGACGTCGACGCCCACCCAGGGCAGTTCGGCGGGGTTGCGGAGGGCCGTCACCTCCATCGGTCCGCGGCCGGCGTCGATGGTCGAGCCGCGCACCGTCACCGTTCCCGGAAAGCGGCCGTGGACCGAATCGAAGCGCAGGAGATGGGCGTTGGTCTCGACCGGGCCGAGGTCGTTGATCGCCACCACCTCGATGTCGCGGCGCCCCGATTCGATGATCGCCCTGAGGACGTTGCGCCCGATCCGCCCGAAGCCGTTGATGGCCACCCTGACCGCCATGGAATCCTCCCTTGCCCGCATCCTGCCCCGCCGCCCGCCCCGGAGACGGGACGGGCCAGGGGTCGGGCGGGGTCTAGCGTGCTCAGCGCCAGAAGGCGAGATAGTCGATCAGCACCGCGACCTTCCGCGCCAGGTAAAGGCTCGCGGCCCCGCCCTGGGCGTAGAGGTCGGCGGCAAGGAGGAGGGCGAGGACGAGGGCGAGGGCGTAGGCGATGCGGTCGGTCATGGGCGCGTTCCGCGGGCCGGGGGCGGGGGCAGGCTAGCGCAATCGGCGCCGGCCGGGAATTGCCGGCCGGGCGCCGGGCCGTTCCTTCCGCCACGGCGGCGCGGGTCGCGGGCGACCGGCAGCGGCCGCCGGGGAGGTTCCATCGGCCGCGGATCTGCCCTAGGAACGGCGCCGGCGGGGCACGGGCGGGGAAGGGCGGGCGGGGATGAGCGGGCTTCTGGCGCTCCTTGACGACGTGGCGGCGATCGCCAAGGCGGCGGCTGCCTCGGTCGACGACATCGCGGCCGGGGCCGCGAGGGCCGCCGCCGCCTCGGTCGACGACGTCGCCGCCGGGGCGGCAAAGGCCGGCGTCAAGGCCGCGGGCGTCGTCATCGACGACGCGGCGGTGACGCCCGCCTACCTCGGCGGGCTGCCGGCGGCGCGGGAACTCCCGATCGTGGCCCGGATCGCCGCCGGAAGCCTGCGCAACAAGCTCGTCGTCCTCCTCCCCGCGGCCCTCCTCCTGTCGCTGGTCGCGCCCTCGGCCATCGCGCCGATCCTGATGGCGGGTGGCCTCTATCTCTGCTTCGAGGGGGCCGAGAAGCTTCTCCACCACCTCTCCCCCGACGGCGCCGGGGCGGGCGAGGCGCCGGCCCTTTCGGCCGCCCATCTCGAGGAGACCCGGGTCCGGGGCGCGATCAAGACCGATTTCGTGCTCTCGGCCGAGATCATGACGATCGCCCTCGCCTCGCTGCCCCCCGACCAGGGCCTTGGCCTGCGGGCCGTCGTGCTCGCGGTGGTCGCGGTGGCGCTGACGGCGCTCGTCTACGGCGGCGTGGCGGCGCTCGTGAAGGTCGACGACGTCGGCCTCCATCTCGCCCGTCGCGCCCGCACCGCCGCCCTGCGGCTCGTCGGCCGCGGCCTCGTGCGGGGCATGCCGGCCCTGCTCGCGCTCCTCTCGGCCGTCGGCACGGCGGCGATGCTGTGGGTCGGCGGCGGCATCCTCGTCCATGGCGCGGATGAACTCGGCTGGGCGACCCCCGCCCGTCTCGTCCATGACGCCGCCCGCGCGCTGGCCGGGGTCCTCCCCGGGTCCTTCGCCGGGGTCGTGGAGTGGGCCGCCGGCGCGGCCCTCGCGGCGGCCCTCGGCGTCGTCGCGGGGATGGTGGTCGCGGCGGCGCTGGCGCTCGCGGAAGGACTGCGCGCGCGCCCGGGCTGAGCGTCAGGGCGCGGTCCTTCCTCCGTGCCGGCGCCCTGGGGGCACGGCCGCGGTCCGTCGGCCGCCGGTCCGCGGACCCAAAATCCGTCGTACGAAGGATTTCGGGCCTCCCCGCCGGTCGGGCTCCCAGCCGGCGGCAGGGGGCGACCGGCGCCACGATGGCCGTCGGGGATGAAGCCTGGCGCCTCGATGCCCGATCCCGATGGTGCCCCCTCGCCCCGGCGGGCGGTGGGGGAAGACGCCCACGGTGCGATTTCCCGGCGCCGCGTCGGGGCCTCGGGGCAGGATCCACTGACCGGGGTGATGCCGGGGTCGAGATCCGCTGATCCGCTCGAGGCTGCCGGTTCCGCGTGATTCCAGCTCCCGGACGGGCAGGGGTGGTGACAGGCAACCCCTTCCGGCCGTCCGACGCGCAGCTCGCGCGGCAGAGGCCGTTCGTCCCCAGGCAGACCGGGGCCGGCCGGGGGTTGATGAGCGGCGTCGTCCGGACGGGACAGGCTTCATCGGTCGCGATGCCTCGGGGTGGTGTGACGGGCCGGGGGATCGGGTCCCGCCGGAGACCCTCCGAAACCGCCGGAAGCGCTGGGGTCGGGCGGGCGACCCGCGAACGTCCGGGGGCGCCCGCGGGGATGGCCCCGGCGGGCTGGCGCGGACATGACCGAAAGTCCCGGTGCCCGGGCGATGGCGCGGCCCTTGCGGCGGCGCTAGGCTTCGTCGCCGGGGGGCGCCATGGATGTGCTGATCGTCGAGCCCGAGGCCGCGCTCGGGGAGGTGTGGGGCCGCCACATCGGCCGCGGGGGGGCGCGGGTCACGCTCGTCGGCGGGGCCGAGGCGGCGATCGCCCATCTCGCGAGCGAGGCGCCGGCGGTGATCGTCGTCGACCTGCGCCTGCCCGAGGGCGGGGCCCTCGCCGTCGCCGACTACGCGAGCTATCGCCGCCCCGCCGCCCGCGTCGTCTTCGTGACCACGGCGAGCTTCTTCGCCGACGGCTCGATCTTCCGCTACAGCGCCAACGCCGCCGCCTGCCTTGGCACCGGCGTCGCGCCCGAGGATCTCGCGACCGTCGTCGCCTGGCACGGCCGCGCCGCCTGAGGGGCGCCGGGGCAGGGGCCCCGCGACCCTGCGCGGCCACGTCCGGTTGACCCTTGTCCACCCCCCGGGCTAGGCAGGGGCGGGCCCGAGTGGCGGAACGGTAGACGCAGGGGACTCAAAATCCTCCGCCGCGAGGCGTGTCGGTTCGAATCCGACCTCGGGCACCATTTCTTCTGGAATTGTCGATTGGCAGGTCGCTCGAGAAGTCTGCGAGCCGGAACGCTTTCCCCTCCGATCGACTGTTGACGCTCTGGTCTGGGTCGTTCGCATTTCGCGAAGAAGGTCGGCATCGGCGGGCCTTCTCCACGAGGTCGCGGAAGTTCATCATGTCGGTGGCCATCGGTAGTCCTCTCGGTCTTGGGTTGGTGCAAGCAACGAGACCCTACCGGAACATCGCCGGTGACCACCTCAGCCAGAACCTGCACCACGCTCGGGGACAGCATCGCACGGTGGGAGGAGAACCCGTGCTCCAACATTCCACCGGCAAGACGTCCGTCGGGAAAACAGCACCCCGGACTGATTCCTGATCCGCCTCGCTCCGGCATCGTCCGCCGATCGAACCCACCTCGCACGTCCGCTGGCGGAAGCGGATAAGGGAAGTCGAGGGATGTGGCATGAAACGACTTCTTCAACATCCCCCGGGGGACCTCGATCCCGCGGCAGGCCGGTGTTCAGGCAGACGGTCCAGACGCTCTCGCGGCCAGGGGGCTCGCGCCGTCGCTTCCGCTGGGCGATCTGGGCCAGGCCGGGCCAGTCGAGATGGAGGATGGCCGCTGTCGAGACGCCGATGCGGCGGGTCTCGATGCGACCGTGGGCCCGGTCGGGGGTCCCGGGCTCGGGCAGGTCCGGCGGCAGGCCGGCCGAGGGGGCAAGCGGCGCCGAAGGCGGCGGCGATGTCCTGTCGCAGCGCGGGCGGGCTGGCCTTGGCCGTGAAAAGGAAATGGCTGCCCGCGTTGCGGATCGGCCGGCCTGTCCGACGCGGCAGGACGATCGCGTCGCCGGTGACGGCCGCGCCTTCGGGCGGCAGGCCCTTCAGGAGCGTCATTGCCGCCCTGATCCCGTTTGTCTCTGGCTCCACCGCAGGTTCGCCGACCACCGCGCCGAGAGCGGTCGCGATGGCCGAGAGCGCGTGCCGCGCCTTCTCCTCGCGCCGGCTCGAGCCGCGCGACTTCTCGCCGTCGATCGCCACATCGCCCGCGCCGGCCTTGCCGGGCACGGCGCGGCCGAGCGTCGCCGACAGGGCTTCGCCGTCCAACGGTGTGAAGAAACCGTGACAGGCCGCATGACAGGGCGCCTTGCCGGTCTTGATCCCGAAGGCCCCGAGCGCCTCCGGCGTCAGCCGCCGTCCCCGGCGAAGGATCGACCACGGGTCGTCCGCCCCCGCACGCATCGCGGCCAGCGACAACCCCGGAACCGAGCGCAACACGTCCTGCCACCCCTCGCGTCCCCGTCGGCCTGAAACCTCTCCCGGAGTCTCCCAGCAGCGTCCGTCCATCCATGATCGCCGCCGCCGGCAAACCGGCGACGCCTCACGGAATCCATTCGATCGTCGATGTGACTGCGGTTCTCTGAATCACCCGGGCCACCCGCAGGGGAAACGCATTTGGGGACTTGGGGTAGTTTTCGGGGGTGATCTGGGTTCTTTGGGGGGTTCCTTGATGGGGGGGGGGCCGATGCCGTGCCTGATCGCGATCTTCCGCAACATGCCTGATCCGCGCAGCGGGAATGCGCCGCGGCATGATCTTCTCGACATCCTGGCGATGGCACTGGTGGCCTCGGTCTGGGGGGCGGAGATCTGCGTGGACTTTACCGAGTTCGCCGAGGACCGGGAGCTTCTCCTGCGGGAGTTTCTGACGCTGGAGAATGGCTTGCCGAGCCATGACACCTTCAGCCGGGTGTTCCGGCTGTTCGATCCGGCGGCGTTCGGACAGGCCTTCGCGGCCTTCCTTGACGATCTCGGGGCGCACGGGCCGGGGCTGATCGCCATCGACGGCAAGACCCTGCGCCGCTCCTTCGACCGGGCGGCGGGCCGGTCGGCCCTGCATGTCGTCACCGCCTTCGGGACGGGCGCGCGCGTCAGTCTCGCGCGCGTCAGTCTCGCGCGCGTCAGTCTCGCGCGCGTCAGTCTCGCGCGCGTCAGTCTCGCGCGCGTCAGTCTGGGACAGCGCGCCGTGGCCGAGGGCCAGAACGAGATCACCGCCGCGCCGGCGCTGCTCGCCACGCTCACGCTCGACGGCGCACTGGTCACCGGCGACGCGATCCGTGCCCAGGCCGAGACCGCGCAGATGGTCCTCGACCACGGCGGGGCCTCCCTCTTCGCGCTGAAGGCCAATCGTCCCGCCATGCTGGAGGCCGTCGAAGCCGTCTTCGCCGCCCCGCCCGCGTCGCTGGAGGTCTTCGAGACCACTGACGCTGACCACGGCCGGATCGAGATCCGCCGCCACCGGGTAACCCATTCTGTGGACTGGCTCTTCGGCGACCGATCGGAACCCGGCGCGCCCGGCATGCCGGGCCTGGCCGGCCTCTCCTCGGTCACCGCGACCCGCAAAGACGGCCCGCCTGCGACCCGCTTCTGCCTCTCCTCCCGCCGCCTGACCGCCCGAGGCCTTCGCCCAGGGCGCGAGATCGCACGGGGCCATCGAGAACAGCCTTCACTGGGTCCTCGACGTGACCTTCGACCAGGACCATGCCTGCAACCGCGCCGACAACGGACCAAAGAAACCTCGCAATCCTCCGCCGCCTGACCCTCAACATGCTGCGCACCGCAAGACCAAAGCCCCCCGGCAGCCGAGAACGCAAGCGCGCAGGATGGTCCGACGCCTTCGCCAGAACCGTCATCGGCCAAGTGCGATAGCCCTGGCGCCGCCATCGAGTCGGCTTGACATACTACTTGGTATGATGGATGCTGAACACAGGAGGCGGACGGGACTTCTCGTCGGAAACAGCCATCCTTGGAGGGGGTGCATGAGGCTTTGCGTTCACGAGACGAGGCGGCTTGCCGCAGGGTTGGGGATCGCCGCCCTGACCGCCGCGATCGTCGCCACCGCGCCGGCGCCGGCAGCGGCCC
>JADLCV010000278.1 GCA_020846995.1 Paracoccaceae bacterium | reverse complement strand
GCGCAGCCTCAGCATTGACTATCCGATGACGGCAGGGCAACACACCGTGCGGCTGGATTTCTTTGAAAGTCGGGGCGAGGCTCTGGTCAATCTACGCTGGAGTCAGCAAGATTTTGGCTGGCGCGGCAGCTACTACAACAACACAGACTTGAGTGGCGCGCCCGTGTTGGAACGGTATGACCCGACGATCAACTTTACCTGGGGCAACGGCAGCCCTGATCCACGGGTCAACAGCGACAACTTCTCCGTCCGCTGGACACGCCGCTTGCAACTCGATGGCGGCGACTATCGCTTGACCGCCAGCGCCGATGACGGCATTCGCGTTTGGGTGGACGAGGAGTTGGTGCTGGATCAGTGGCAGAACAATGGTAGCATCCAAAGTTTTACCACGGATCTCCACCTGGGTGGCGGCGACTATGAAGTGCGCGTCGAATATTATGAAGCGACGGGTGATGCACGGGTGCAAGTGCAGTTGGATGCGCTGAACGCCGCCCCACCGCCCACAGCCACCCCGAATCCAACCACCGGCAACATCCTCTTTGACGATGATCCGCGCAACAACCGGCGCGGGGTCAACGCCTACTTCTGTAGCGGCTTTGAATCGGAGTGTAGCTTTGCCGGCTGTCCGCAAAATTACCGGCTGGTCTGGGGCCCCTATTGCCGGGAAGGCGATTACCCCTATATCAAGCCGGGTTTGTATCGCGTCACCTTCCAAGGCACGGGCGATGTCCGCGCCGGGGCGACCGACTATGGCGCCACCAATCAACTCTTTGCCTTTGCCCAACAGACGCTGGAACTGCCCGGCAGTTTCACCTTCTGCTGGCAAGGTCGCCAAAGCGGCGGCTATGGCTTTGAAACCATCGCCCAAAGCACCGGCGGCTACGCATCGATTGACCGGATCACGATTGAGTATGTGGGTGAGGCGTGTCGGTAGCGGGTTGACTAAGAGAGTGTGACTAAGAGGGTGCGTTGCACGGGTCACAGATGCTCGCATGACAGCCTCATCGTTTGACCCGTGCAACGCACTCTCTGATCTCTTTTAGGGCGAAACCGCACAGCAGCACAGCAGTTGAAACTGCCCGCTAACAG
>JADLCV010000224.1 GCA_020846995.1 Paracoccaceae bacterium | reverse complement strand
GGCCGCCATCGCCTCGCGGGCCCGGCTGACATGGTGAAAGGGGTAGTCGGCGCCAAGGCGCGCGACATGCACCCCGGCCGCGTCGGTGACCTTCCAGATCTCGTTCGAGAGGCCGCCCGCCAGCGGCTCGGCCGCGGGCTCTCCCCGCCACCAGGGGAGGGCGCGGATGCGCGCGGGGAGGCTCACGCCCCCCTCCCGCCGGGCCCGCGCGCGCGCCCGCCCGCGCCCGGCCCGGCCCGCCCGCCCCGCCCGTGCCCTGCCGGCGGGCGCCGCCGGCCGCCGGTCCCCCCGGCCGCAGCCCCTGGCGCCCTCGCCTGCCCCCCCCTCGCCGTCCTTCCCGGTCGGCAGGCTAGGGCAGATCGCCGCGGGAGGGAACCGCCTCGCCCTCCCCCTTCGAGGGGAGGCCCTGGGGGGCGCGCGCTTCCCCCCCCCCGAGGGGGGAGGGCCGGCCCCGCGGCGCCCGCGTGCGGGGCGCGCCCGGCCGGGGCGCGGATGGCCGAGGCGCGCATGGGCAGGCGGGCAGGGGCAGGCGGGCAGGGGCAGGGGCGGGGCGGAAGGGGGGCAGGGGGGGCGGTGACGGAGGGGGGCGGGCAGGGACAGGGGCGGGCGGGCCGTGGGGGCCTCAGCCCGGCGGCCGCGGCAGCACGGGCGGGGCAAGGTCGGCGGGCAGGGGCGAGCGGTAGGGCGTCGCGCGCAGCCTTTCCGCGTGCTCGTCGCGGGCCCGCGCGAGGAGCGCGGGGTCGGTGAAGAGCATCTCGGCCGTGCGCGCCATCGCCCGGGCGGCGTGGGTCATGCCCTTCTTGGCCGCGGGCGCCTTGCCCTGGGCGGTGATCTGCCAGCTGTGCGCGGGGGTGCCGATGGCATGGGTCGCGACCAGCACCTCGGTCAGCGGCACCGCCCAGCTCACGTCGGCGACGTCGGTCGAGCCGATCAGGACCTCGCCGCCCGGCCGCATCGGCACGACGTAGTCGCAGAGCGGCGCGTCGGCGAGCGGCGTCCGGCCGATCGCGCGGTAGGCGGCGGCGATGTCCTCGGGCGCGAGCGTCCCCTGGATGGCGCGGGCATAGGCGCGGTCGGCGTCGTCGAAGGGAACCCCGCCGAGTTCGTCGAGCGCCCGCTGCATGGCCCCGTCCATGACCTCGTTGACGAGCATGTTGGAGACGGCCGAGAAGGGCTGCATGGTCAGGGTCGTCCCCGTCATCAGCGCGGCCCCGCGGGCGACGTCCCTTACCCGCTCGACGAGGGCGAGCATCTCGGCGAGCGCGAGGGCGCGGACCGAGTAGCGCACGCGCGCCCGCGCCTGCACGACGTTCGGCGCCGTGCCGCCGGCGTCGAGATAGGCGTAGTGGATGCGGGCGTCCTGGACCGCGTGCTCGCGCAGGTAGTTGACCCCGACCGACATCAGTTCGACGGCGTCGAGGGCCGAGCGGCCGAGGTGGGGGGAGGCCGCGGCATGGCTCGCCCGCCCCTGGAAGGCGAAGTCGATGCGGGTGTTGGCGAGGCTCAGGGGATCGTCGACACGGGTCATGGCGTCGGGATGCCAGGTGATCGCGGCGGCGACGTCGGCGAAGACCCCGTCGCGGACCATGAAGGTCTTGGCCGCTCCCCCCTCCTCGGCCGGGCAGCCGAGGTAGCGCACGCGCCCGGGGGTGCCGCTGGCGGCGAGCCAGTCGCGGAGCGCGCAGGCGGCAAGGAGTGCGGCCGCGCCAAGGAGGTTGTGGCCGCAGCCGTGGCCGTGGCCGCCGGCGACGAGGGGGCGCGCCTCGGCGATGCCGGCGACCTGGCTGAGGCCGGGGAGCGCGTCATACTCGCCGAGGATGGCGATCACCGGCCCGCCCTCGCCGGCCTCGCCCGCGACCGCCGTCGGCATCCCGGCGATGCCCTCGCGGACGCGGAAGCCCTTCGCCCGCAGCATCGCGGCATGGGCGTCGGCCGAGCGGAACTCGGCGTAGAGCGTCTCGGGCGTCTCCCAGACGCGGTCGGCGAGGCCCTCGAGGTCCTCGCGGTGGCGCTCGACGAGATCCCAGATCGGCGGGGTGTTCAGCATGACGGGCTCCCAGGCAGGATCGCCGGCCGAGGGTGGCGGCAGCCGCCGGCCGAGGCAAGGGGCAGGGAGCGGGCCGGAGGGGCGGGAACGGGGCGGCGGGGGCGGGGCGCCGATGATCTGATCCGCAATACGATACGAGCGGCCCACATTGTGATTGACCGAATCGCCCCGCCGTCCTATGGTTCGCGGCGACGGCAGGGGGCGGCCCGCAGGGCGCGGGACAAGGCCGGCCACGGGACAGGGGGGGCGGCATGGTCACGGTGCGGGGGGTCGGCTTTCAGGGCAACCGCGACAACAGCCTCGGGCTCGTGTTCTACGACCTCAGCCACCGCTTCGGCTTCCAGCATCCGAACTGGCCCTATTTCGAGGACGTCAAGATCGAGCGCATGCACTACATGGCGAAGTCGGGGGTGCTCTCGCAGCGCATCACGACGACCATGCACTCGACTACCCACATCGACGCGCCAGCCCATGTCGTCCAGGGCACGCCCTTCATCGACGAGGTGCCGCTGCCGCATTTCTTCGGCACCGGCATCGTCGTCGCCCTGCCCAGGGAGAAGTGGGAGCCGATCACGGGCGACGATCTCGAGCGGGCCTGCGGCCGCGCCATCCGCAGGGGCGACGTCCTCATCGTCAACACCGGCTGGCATCACCGCTACGAGGACGGCGACTATTTCGCCTACTGCCCGGGGTTCGTGCCCTCGGCGGCGGAGTGGATGATCGCCCGCGGCATCAAGGTCGTGGGCCACGACACCCAGGCCAACGACCACCCGCTTGCGACCGCGATCGGTCCCCAGCGCAACGGCCCGCTCCTGCCCCATCTCGAGAAGGAATACCGCGAGTGGTCGGGCGGGCACGACTGGAAGGACGACTTCCCGGCCTGGGAGCCCGTGCACCAGATGCTCTTCCGCGCCGGCATCCTCGGGATCGAGAACGTCGGCGGCGAGATCGACGCGGTGACGGGGCGGCGCTGCACCTTCGCCTTCTTCCCCTGGCGGTGGGACCGGGGCGACGGCTGCGTCATCCGCCTCGTGGCGATGACCGACCCCGCCGGCGCCTACCGCATCGAGCCCGGCGAGGCCTTCTGATGCTCGTGCGCCGCCTGGCCGAGGCCCGGCCCTACGAGGCCCCGAACCACCGCGCCGTCTCCGGCCTGCGCCTGCAGGGCTTCGAGGCCGGCGGGCCCGCGAACCAGTGGGTGGGACTGTCGCAGTTCCTGCCCGGCGGCGGGGCGGGGCCCGACGCCACCCCCTTCGAGAAGGTCTACGTCGTTCTCGAGGGCGAGATGACGGTGATCGCGGGCGGGGCCGAGGCGGTGCTCGGCCCCCTCGATTCCTGCACCATCGCCCCCGGCGAGACGCGCGAGATCGTCAACCGCAGCAACCTCGTCGCCCGCATGCTGGTGATCATGCCCTACCCCGAGGGGGTCCCGCCATGAGCGGCTTTCCCGATCCCCGCGCGCTTTTCGACGTCACCGGCCGGGTCGCCCTCGTCACCGGCGCCTCGGGGGCCTTCGGGGCGATGGCGGCGCGGACGCTCGCGGCGGCGGGCTGCCGGCTCGTGCTGGCGGCGGGGAATGCCGCCGAACTGGCGGCGGTGGCGGGCGAATGCCGCGCCGCCGGCGCCGAGGTCGTCGAGGTCAACGCCCGCCCCGCCGACGAGGCCGCCTGCGCGGCCATGGTGACGGCGGCCGAGACCGCCTTCGGCCGGCTCGACATCCTCGTCGTGGCAAGCGGCATGAACCGCGTCGCCCGGATCGACGCCATGGCGACGCCGGACTTCCTTGCCGTGATGGACGCCAACGTCACCCAGAGCTGGTTGATGGCCCGCGCCGCCGCCCGCGCGATGCTCGCGCAGGGCGAGGGCGGGCGCATCGTCCTAGTCTCCTCGGCCCGCGGCAAGCTCGGCCATCCCGCGGGCTACACTGCCTACTGCGCCTCCAAGGCGGCGATCGACGGCATCACCCGCGCCCTCGGCTGCGAGCTTGGCCCCTCCGGCATCACCGTCAACGCGATCGCCCCCACGGTCTTCCGCTCGCCCCTGACGGCCTGGATGTTCGCCGACGACGAGCGCGGCCGCGCCGTCCGCGCCGGCATGCTCGCGCGCATCCCCAAGGGCCGGCTGGGGGAGCCCGCCGATCTCGCCGGCCCGCTCCTCTTCCTCGTCTCCCGGGCCTCGGAGTTCCACACCGGGCACATCCTCTATGCCGACGGCGGCTACACGGCGGGGTAGGACGATGACCATCGAGCGCATCGCCATCATCGGCGCGGGCCTCATGGGCCACGCCATCGCCATCGTCCTCGCCCGGGCGGGCGCGCGTGTCGCCCTGACCGATGCCATGGAGACGGTCCGCGCCTCGGCCCCCGCCCGTATCCGCGCGAGCCTCGCGGCCGGGGGCAGCGAGGGCGCGGCGGCCGCGGAGATCGCTGCCCGCATCGCCGTCGCCGCGAGCCTTCCCGAGGCCGTCGCCGGCGCCGGGCTCGTCATCGAGGCCCTGCCCGAGAAGCTCGCGCTGAAGCAGGCCGTCTTCGCCGAGATCGAGGCCCATGCCCCGCGGCGGGCGATCCTCGCCTCCAACACCTCGGTCATCCGCATCACCGACATCATGGGCGGGCTTCGCCATCGCGAGCGGGCGCTCGGAACCCACTGGTGGAACCCCCCCCAGCTCGTGCCGCTGGTCGAGGTCATCCGCACCGAATGGACCGACGAGGAAAGCCTCGATGCCGTCACGACCCTCCTCGTCGGCGCCGGCAAGACCCCGGTCCGGGTCGAGCGGGACGTGCCGGGCTTCATCGGCAACCGCCTCCAGCACGCGCTCTGGCGGGAGGCGATCAGCCTTGTCGAGCATGGCGTCTGCTCGGCCGAGGCGGTCGATACCGTCGTCAAGGCAAGCTTCGGCCGCCGCCTCGCCGTCCTCGGCCCGCTCGAGACCGCCGATCTCGTCGGCATCGACCTGACGCTCGACATCCACCGCACGGTGCTTCCCGACCTCGAGCGCCGCCCCGGCCCCTCGCCGCTTCTCGAGCGGATGGTGGCCGAGGGCCGGCTTGGCACGAAGAGCGGCGAGGGCTTCCGGGCCTGGACGCCGGAGGAGGTCGAGGCCCTCCACGCCCGCCTCGCCCGCCACCTGCGGCGACTGGAGACGATCCTCTAGGGCGGCAGGCACGGGCCGGGGCGCGCCCGCCGGCGGGGTCCGGTCAGAGCCGGGCGCGCACGCCTTCGCGGGGCGCGGGGCCCCGGGGGGAGGGGACGGCAAGGGGTCGGGCCCCGCCGCGATCGCGAATGACCAGGGAGGGAAAGACATGACGACATCCACCGCACTCGGCCGCCGGCGGTTTCTGGCCGGAACCGGCGCCCTTCTCGCCGCCCCCGCGCTCCTCGGGCGGCGGGCGGCGCGGGCCGCGGGCGCGCCCATCCGGGTCGGCCTCGTGACCCCGCGGACGGGGCCGCTCGCCTTCTTCGCCGAGCCGCTCGGCTTCGTCCTTGACCAGTTCGCCCCGGCGCTTGCCGAGGGGGCGAACGGGCGGGGAATCGAGATCATCGTCAAGGACAGCCAGTCGAGCACGGCGCGCGCGGCCGAGGTGACGGCCGAGCTCATCCTTGCCGACGAGGTGGCGCTGGTCCTGTCGGCGGGCGGGCCGGACACCGTCATCCCGGTCGCCGACCAGTGCGAGCTGAACGAGGTCCCGAGCCTCTCCACCGCCTGCCCCTGGCAGCCCTTCGTGATGGGGCGCGGCGCGAGCCCCGACCAGGGCTTCGGCTTCACCTACCTCTTCGCCTTCGGACTCGAGGACGTCATCGCCGCCTATCTCGCGCTCTGGAAGGGGGTCGAGACCAACCGCAGGGTCGGCCTCATGCTGCCGAACGATGCCGACGGCAACGCCTGGGGGGACGCCGCCTTCGGCTTTCCGGCGGCCCTCGCCGCGGCCGGCTACGCGGTCGTCGATCCCGGCCGCTACACGCCGATGAGCGACGACTTCTCGGCCCAGATCGCCGCCTTCCGCGCCGCCGGGGTCGAGATCGTCATGGGCACCATGGTGCCCCCCGACTTCATCGGCTTCTGGACCCAGAGCCTCCAGCAGGGGCTGCGCCCCAGGATCGCGACCATCGGCAAGTCGCTTCTCCTGCCCAACGTCCTCGAGGGCATCGGCCCGTCGGCGAGCGGGCTTTCGACCGAGCTTGCCTGGCACCCGGCCTATCCCTTCGCAAGCGCGGCGACCGGCGCCAGTGCCCGCGCCATCGCCGACGGCTGGACCAGGGCCACCGGCCGGCCCTGGATCCAGACGATCGGCGTCAACCATGCCCTGATCGAGCTCGGCATCGACGTCCTGCGGCGGGCCGGAGCGGGGGACGACCGCGAGGCGATCCTGGCCGCGATCCGCGCCACCAACTGCGAGACCACGCTCGGGCGGGCGAACTGGGCCACCTCGCCCATTGCCAACGTCGCCAAGTCGGCGATGATGGGCGGGCAGTGGCATCTTGCCGACGGACAGTGGAGCCTCGAGATCGCCGCCAACCCCTCCGACCTCGCGATCCCGCTCACCCGGCCCCTGACCGCCCTCTGAGGAGTGGGAGCGATGCGCTACGAGGACCGCAACGACCTTCTCAGACCCGGCTACCTGGCCCTGGAATCGGGCATCGTCCGGCACGCCGACGGCCAGGTGACGATCGCCGCCCTGACGCGCATGCCGCGGGTGCGGGCGAAGATGGTGCACTGGTGGTTCGGCTGGCTCGGCGGCACCGAGTGGTACCGGCTCTGGCACCCCGTCGACCACCTCTTCAGCGACTGGGAGGGGCGCGTCGGCGCGAACTACTGGGGCGCGAGCCACCTCGTCCACGAGACGCTCGGCGGCGACGGCGAGATCCACAAGCTCCGCATCCACTTCCGCGACCCCCGCGAGGTCTTCGACCCCCAGGGCTACGGCGCCCTCGACGGGATCGCGGTGTGCGGCCGGCCGGGCTCGCTCGAGCGGCCCGTCAACCTCGGCCACATGACCCATTTCGTGCGCAACACCGATTACGGCTGCGAGATGCGCACGCGCTTCTGGCTTGGCGACATCCACAGCCAGACCGCGGGCGTGACCCTGCCCGAGGAGGTCCGGCGGGACGTGCGCACCCAGGTCCTGACCGCGGACTTCTGCACCCGCCTGCACCGGCATGCGATCGAGGAGATGGGCTATCTTTCCGACCTGCTGCCGGTCCTCTACCGCCAGGTCACGCGCGATCCGACCTTCTGACCGAAGCCCAGCCCCGGAGCGAGGAGACGAGATGACCCAACTGCACCGCCGCCTGTTCCTGACCGGCGCCACCTCCCTGCTGGCCGCGCCGGCGATCCTGCACTCCGGCCGCGCCCACGCCCAGACGCCCGTCCTTCGCGTCGGCCACGTCAGCCCCCGCACCGGCCCGCTCGCGGGCTTTGCCGAGGCCGACGAGCACATCCTTGCCGGCATCGCCAGCCGCTTCGCCGCCGGCATCGCCAACAACGGCCGCAACTGGACGGTCGAGATCCTCTCCAAGGACAGCCAGTCGAACCCCAACCGCGCCGCCGAGGTCGCGAGCGAGCTCATCCTGCGCGAGGAGGTGGACATCATCGTCGCCGCCTCGACGCCCGACACCGTCAACCCGGTCGCCGACCAGGCCGAACTGAACGAGGTGCCCTGCGTCACCACCGACTGCCCCTGGCAGCCCTACTTCTTCGGCCGTGGCGGCGACCCCGCGCGGGGATTCGACTGGACCTACCACTTCTTCTGGGGGCTCGAGGACGTCATCGCCGCCTTCCTCGACCTCTGGGGAAAGTCGGGGGTGGACAGGACCGTCGCCGGGCTCTTCCCCAACGACGCCGACGGCAACGCCTGGGGCGACGCCGAACTCGGCCTGCCGAAGCCCCTCGCCGCGGCCGGCTACAGCCTTGTCGATCCCGGCCGCTACCAGCCCCTGGCAGACGACTTCAGCGCCCAGATCGCGGCCTTCAAGGCGGCCGGATGCGCCATCGTCACCGGCAACATGATCCCGCCCGACTTCGGCACCTTCTGGTCGCAGGCCGCCCAGCAGGGCTTTGCGCCGAAGGTGGTGACGATCGGCAAGGCGCTCCTCTTCCCCTCGGTCATCGAGGGCCTGGGCGAACGCGGCATCGGCCTCTCGTCCGAGGTCTGGTGGTCGCCGGGCCATCCCTTCGTCTCCTCGCTCACGGGCGAGACGGCGGCGGCGCTGGCCGGCGGCTACAGCGCCGCGACCGGCCGGCCGTGGACCCAGCCGATCGGCTTCAAGCATGCGCTCTTCGAGGTCGTGGCCGACGTCGTCGCCCGCGCCGCCGACCTCGACGATCCCGCGGCGATCATGGCCGCGGTCGCGGCGACCGACCTGCGGACCATCGTCGGGCCGGTCAACTGGGCCGTCGGGCCGGTGAAGAACGTCACCAAGACCCCGCTTGTCGCCGGCCAGTGGCAGCGCGAGGGCGCGGGCATCGACCTCAAGATCGTCGCCAACGCGACCGCCCCCGAGGTGCCGCTGACGGGCGAGCTCTTCCTGCTCTGACCGCAACCGCGCGGGCGCGGCGGGGCCCGGACGGCGGGCCCCGCCCCCCGCCCGCGGGAATGGGGACGCGATGGCCGACATCCTCGCCCTTGACGGCGTGAGCAAGGCCTACGGCGCCGTCGTCGTCGCCGAGGACCAGGGTTGGCGCCTTGCCGCCGGCGAGGCGCTCGGCGTCATCGGGCCGAACGGGGCCGGCAAGACCTCGATGTTCAACCTCGTCACCGGGACGGTGCGCCCCGACCGCGGCCGCATCCGCCTTGCCGGCACCGACATCACCGACTGGCCGGCTGCCCGCCGCTGCCGGGCCGGCATCGCCCGCAGCTTCCAGGTGCCGCAGCCCTTCGGGGGGATGACGGTCTACGAGAACGCGCTGGTCGCGGCCGTGCACGGGGCCGGACTCGGGCCCGGGGCCGCCGAGAGGGTCTGCCTCGACGTCCTCGAGCGCACGGGGCTCGCCCGGCGCGCCAACCAGCGGGCGGGCGGGCTGCCCCTCCTCGACCGCAAGCGGCTCGAGCTTGCCCGTGCGCTCTGCGCCCGGCCGCGGGTCCTCCTGCTCGACGAGATCGCGGGCGGGCTCACCGAACGCGAATGCGCGCTCCTCGTCGGCACGATCCGCGACATCCGCGCGACCGGGGTCGCCATCGTCTGGATCGAACATGTCGTCCACGCCCTCCTCGCCGTCGTCGACCGGCTGATCGTCATCGACTTCGGCCGCCTCATCGCCGAGGGCGAGCCCGCGGCGACCATGGCCCGCCGCGAGGTGCGCGAGATCTATCTCGGGATCGAGGCCGATGGCTGAGCCCCTCCTCGCCATCGACCGGCTCGACGTCTTCCACGGCGATTTCCAGGCCCTCTACGGGGTCGAGGCCGAGATCGCGGCCGGCGAGATGGTGGCCGTGATCGGCGCCAACGGGGCCGGCAAGACGACGCTCCTCAGCGCGCTCGCGGGCCTCTTGCCGCGCCCGGCGGCGGCAATCCGCTGGCAGGGCAGCCCGATCGGTGCCCTGCGCGCCGACCGCGTCGCCCGCCTCGGCATCGCGCTCGTCCCCGAGGGGCGCCTCCTCTTTCCCTCGCTCACGATCGAGGAGAACCTCATCATCGGCGGGCGCATGGGCCGCAGGGGTCCCTGGGGCCTCGAGGCCGTCTACCGCCTCTTCCCGATCCTGCGCGAGCGGCGCGCCTTCGCCCCCGCCCAGCTCTCGGGCGGCCAGCAGCAGATGGCGGCGATCGGGCGGGCGCTGATGGCCAACCCGGCCCTGATCCTCATCGACGAGATCAGCCTCGGCCTTGCCCCGGTGGTCGTCCGCCAGCTTTACGAGGTCCTGCCGGCGATCGTCGGCGAGGGCATGGCGGCGATCGTGGTCGAGCAGGACACGAGCCGCGCGCTCTCCGTCAGCCGCCGCTTCTACTGCCTCCAGGAGGGGCGCGTCGCCCTTGCCGGCGCTTCGGGATCGGTCACGCGCGAGGCGATCGGCCGCGCCTATTTCGGGGTCTGAGTCCATGGAGTGGGTCAACGCGGTGCTCCAGGGGACGCTGCTCGGCGGGCTCTACGCGCTTTTCGCGGCCGGGCTCAGCCTGATCTTCGGGGTCATGCGGCTCGTCAACATCGCCCACGGCGATCTCATCGTGCTCGCCGCCTATCTCGCGCTCTCGATCACGGCCGGGTTCGGGCTGCACCCGCTCCTCGCCCTCCTCCTCGTCGTGCCGGCGATGGGGCTTCTCGGCTACGCCCTCCAGCGCGGGCTCATCAACTTCACCATGGGCGGCGACATCCTGCCGCCCCTGCTCGTCACCTTCGGCCTCTCGGTCATCATCCAGAACGGCCTTCTCATGGGCTACACGGCCGACCCCCAGAAGCTCCAGGCCGGCGCCCTCGAGACCGCGAGCCTGACCCTCCTCGGGCTGACCGCGGGGGTGCTGCCGCTCCTGACCTTCGCCCTCGCCGTGGCGGTGATCGGGGCCCTGCAATGGATGTTCTACCGCACCGCCATGGGCCGCGCCTTCCGCGCCACCTCCGACCGCCAGGACGTGGCCCTGCTCATGGGGCTGAACCGGGCCCATGTCTTCGGGCTGGCGATGGCGCTCTCGCTCGCCGTCACCGCCATCGCCGGCGTCCTCCTCGGCATCCGCACCGGCTTCGATCCCGCCGGCGGCGGGGCGCGGCTGATCTTCGGCTTCGAGGCGGTCATCATCGGCGGGCTCGGCAACCTCTGGGGCACGCTCGCGGGGGGCGTGATCCTCGGGATCGCCCAGGCGATCGGCGGCCAGATCCACCCCGGCCTCCAGATCCTCGCCGGCCATCTCGTCTTCCTCGCCGTGCTGGCGGTGCGCCCGCGCGGCCTCTTCCCGAAGATGGAGGGCTAGGCGGTGGACGTCACCCGCGCCTCGCGCCTGACCCGCCTTGCCGGCATCGCCGGCCTCCTCCTCGTCGTCCTTCTCGCGCTGGCGCCGTGGTGGGCGGGGCGGGCCGACCTCCGCCTCCTCGGCGAGGTCTTCCTCTACATGGCGCTGGCGACGCTCTGGAACCTCCTTGCCGGCTATGCCGGCCTCGTCTCGGTCGGCCAGCAGGCCTATGTCGGGCTCGGCGGCTATCTCCTCTTCGCGCTGACGATCCTCGCCGGGCTGCCGGTGCCCCTCGCGCTCCCCCTCGTCCTTGCCGCCGGGGCGGTCGTGGCGGTGCCGGTCGCGCTTCTCATCTTCCGCCTGCGCGGGGCCTATTTCGCCATCGGCAGCTGGGTCATCGCCGAGGTCTTCCGGCTCGTGGCGGCGCAGGTCGCGGCCCTCGGCGGCGGCTCGGGCGCCTCGCTTCCGCCCGCGGTCGTCAGGACGCTGGCCGAGGGGCGCGACCTGCGCGAGGCGATGGCCTACTGGCTCGCCTTCGGCCTCGCCACTGCCGTCCTCGCGGCGGCGGTCGCCATCCTGCGCTCGCGCCATGGCCTCGCCCTGACGGCCATCCGCGATAACGAACTCGCCGCGAAAAGCCTCGGCATCGACATCTGGCGCACCAAGCTTCTCGTCTACGTCGCCGTCGGCGCGCTGACGGCGCTCGCCGGCGCCCTCATCTTCCTCCAGAAGCTGCGCATCTCGCCCGATGCGGCCTTTGCCGTCAACGACTGGACGGCCTTCGTCATCTTCATCGTCGTCATCGGCGGCATCGGCACGCTCGAGGGGCCGATCCTCGGCACGCTCGTCTTCTTCGCCCTGCGCGAGACGATGGCCGACCTCGGCACGATCTACCTGATCGCCCTCGGCGCGGTCGCGATCGCGGTCATGCTGAAGGCGCCCCAGGGCCTCTGGGGCCTGATCCGGGCCCGGACCGGGGCCGAGCTGTTCCCGCTCTCGCGCAAGGTGACGGGCATCCCCTCCGGATCCTGAGGGAGGAGGGCCGGCGCCCCCCCGCCCGGGCGACCCCGCGGGGGGTCAGCGGAGTGGGCAGGGGCCGGTTCCATCCGGCGGCGATCTGTCCTATCGGTCGGGGAGAGGCCAGAGAGGTTCCCCCGCGTGCCCTTGACCCGCCCGCCCCCGCCGCGGCGCCGTCCGCTCACCCTGCGCGATGTCTCGGAGGCGTCGGGGGTGAGCGAGATGACCGTGAGCCGCGTCCTGCGCGGCCGCGGCGAGGTCTCGGAGGCGACGCGGGCGCGCGTCATCGCCGCCACCCGGCGGCTCGGCTACGTCCCCAACCGCATCGCCGGCGGGCTCGCCTCGGCCCGCGTCAACCTCGTCGCCGTGATCGTGCCGTCGCTCGCCAACATGATCTTTCCCGAGGTTCTGACGGCGGCCTCGGAGGTTCTCGAGGCGGCCGGGCTGCAGCCGGTGGTGGGAGTGACGGGCTACGATCCGGGGCGCGAGGAGCGCGTCCTCTACGACATGCTGGCCTGGCGGCCGGCGGGCGTCATCCTCGCCGGGCTCGAGCATGGGGCGGCGGCGCGGGCGATGCTCAGGGCCGCGGGCGTGCCGGTGGTCGAGATCATGGATGTCGACGGTGAGGCGATCGACGCCGCCGTCGGCATCTCGCACCGCCGGGTCGGGGGCGAACTCGCGGCGGCGATCCTCGCCGCCGGCTACCGCCGCATCGCCTTCCTCGGCACGTTGATGCCCTTCGACCACCGCGCCCGCAAGCGCATGGAGGGCTTCGAGGCGGTGCTGGCCGCGGCCGGGGTGGCGCTCGCCGGCCGCGAGTTCTATTCGGGCGGCTCGGCCCTGGCCAAGGGCCGGGAGATGACCGAGGCCGTCATGGGGCGCCGTGACGATCTCGACTTCCTCTACTATTCCAACGACGTGATCGGTGCGGGCGGGCTCCTGTGGTGCCTTGGCCGGGGGCTTGCCATTCCCGCCCGGCTGGGGCTTGCGGGCTTCGGCGGGCTCGACCTCATCGACGGGCTGCCGGTCAGGCTGGCGACCATGGACGCCTGCCGGCGCGAGATCGGGCGCGAGGCGGCGCGCATCGTCGTCGCCGGCCGGGCCGGGTCGGGCGCAAGGGTCGAGCTCGCCCCCGTGCTGATCCCCGGCGAGACCATCCGCCGCCCCTGAGGCGGAAGGCGCGGGTCGGGGGCCCCGGGGCGGGGCGCGCGGGGTCAGGCGAAGGCGCCGTGGCAGAACCAGCCCCCCGTCACCGTCCCGCCATGGGCGAAAAACAGCCACAGCCGCTCGCCCTCCTCGGTCTCGATCCGCCAGTAGTCACGCGGGCCCGACCGCCAGGCGGGCGCGTCCAGCCACCACTCCGGAGCGATGCGCTCGGGGCCGGTGGCGGCGCGGGTGCGGAAGGCGCGCCGGCGCCAGCGGAAGGCCGCGGGCGGGGCGGGGCCCTCCGGGGCCGCCACCGGCTCGGGGGGGGCGAAGAGCACGAGCGGGCGCGGCGGCCCGGGGCGGGGGGGCCAGCCGGGGGCGGGCTCGCTCCAAGCCGCGGCCATGACGACCGCCGCCTTCTCGGGGATGTGGCTCGCGCCGGGGTGCAGGCGGGTGACGGCGTCAAGGCCGATGCGCGCCCCGATGCGCCCGATCAGGTCGGCAAGGGCGGTCGCCTCGCCCCCCGCCCGGCCGCGGGCGTCGGCGGCGGCGTCGAGGTGGCCGCGGTGGGCGCGGGCGTGCACGGGCTCGGTCACCGTCGCCTCGAGGCGCAGCCGGTCGAGCCCCCCCCCGGGGTCGATCGCCTCGGCGCGAAGGCAAAGCACGGCGGCGAGGGCCTCCGGGCCTGCCGCGGGCCGGGCAAAGCCCGCCTCGACGCCCTGCACGGTGCCGTCGCTGCCCCAGGCCTCGATGCGGACGCGCCGGGCGCCGCGGCCGGCGGCCGCCAGCCGGCCGGACAGCACCGGCAGCATCCGCGCGAGCCCGGCGGCGACGTCCTCGGCCCGGCCGATCGGCTCGGGAAAGCTCAGGCGGACGGCAAAGCGGGGAGCGGCGCGGGCGGGGCTGACCGGCTCGGGCTCGATACCGAGCGCCTGGTCGAGGCGGCGCATCAGCCCCTGCCCGAAGCGCCGGGCGAGGGCCGCGCGCGGCAGGCCGGCAAGATCGCCGATCCTTGCGATGCCAAGGCGGGCCAGCCCGGCCGCGATCTCGGGATCAAGCCGCAGCGCCGCCACCGGCAGCGGGGCGAGCGCGCTGCGGGTGTGGCCGGGCGGGGCGATGCGGCCCGCCGGCCCCGCCGGCCCCGCCGGAGCCGGGCCGGGGGCGCGGAGGGGCGGGGGGCCGGCCGGGCGGGCCGGCCGGGCGGGGTGGCGGCGGGCGGCCCGGGCCCGCGTCGCCCGCGCCTCCTGGTCGATCGCGTCGCCCGTCGGCCCGCCGGGCAGGGGGCCCGCCCCGCCCTCCGGCCGGGCGGCAAAGCGGGCAAGCGCCCAGGCCGCGCCCGGGGTGTCGGCGACCGCCGCCCGCAGGCTCAGGCCGAAGGCTGCGCAGTCGGCCTCGACGGCGGCGAGAAGGGCTGCCTCGCCGCCGAAGAGATGGGCGCAGCCGGTGAGGTCGACCACGAGCCCGTCGGGCGGGGCCTCGGCCACCCAGGGCGAGAAGCGCCCCGCCCAGCGGGCCAGCGCGGCGAGGAAGGCACGCTCGGCGGGCGGATGCGCGGGCCGGGTGACAAGGGCGGGGCAGACCGCCCGCGCATCGCCGAGGCTCTGGCCGGGGACCAGCCCCGCCGCCTCGGCCTCGGCCGTGAGGGCGGCCAGCCGCTGGCGGCCGCCCTCCTCGGCCACCACCGCGAAGGGAAGGGAAAGGAGGGCCGCGCCCTCGGCCCGCAGCGCCCGCTCGGCGGCAAGGCGGGGAAACCACAGGGCAAGGATGCGGCGGGCGGGCATGGTGGGGCGGTCGGTGTTCTCGGTTCGTTTCCTTCTAGCGCGCCCGCACCGGCCCGTCGAGTCCGCCGCTCCCGCCGCCCCCGACCGGAGGGCCGGCTCAGCCGCAGGTGATCTCGCGGATGCGGTCCTGGGCGTCGAGAAGGACGTTGATCCGCCGCGGGGCGTAATCCATCGTCATGGCATCGCCCGGGCGCAGGATCCGCACCGGCCCGCGGGCCGAGAGATCGCCTGCCGCGGTGACGCTGCGGCCGACGAGGTGCTGGAGACCGGAGGCGCCGCAGCTGTCGGTCCCGGCCGCGGGCGGCATGCCCGGGCCGGGCCGGTCGGCCGCCGGCGTGTCGGGCGCGATGCCGCCGCCGCTCCCCCCGCTGCCGCCGCCAGCCGAGGGCGGCAGGACCACCCCCGGCGTGCCGGTCCCGGCCCCGGGGCCGGGCGGCACGCCCGTCCCGGCACCCGGCGGCACGCCCGTCCCGGGCGCGGGCCCGGTGCCGGGCGAGGGCGGCACCACGACCGTGCAGCCGGCGAGGGCGAGGGCGGCGAGGGTGGCGAGGGCGGCAAGGGGGATCAGGCGCATGGGCGGGCTCCGCGCGAGAGGGGAAGGGTGGGCCCCAGTCTGGCCCCATGCCGGGGATCCCGCAAGCGGGCGCGCGGCCGGGTTGCGGCCGTCGGCGGCTTGCCGCACTCTCCCCCGCGAGAGGGAAGGGAGAGGAGAGACGCCATGCAGACCCGCGCCGCCGTGGCTTTCGGGGCCGGAACCCCGCTCGAGGTGACGAAGGTCGAGCTCGACGGCCCCCGGGCGGGCGAGGTCCTGGTCGAGATCCGCGCCACCGGCATCTGCCACACCGACGAGTTCACCCTCTCGGGGGCCGACCCCGAGGGGCTCTTCCCGGCCATCCTCGGCCATGAGGGGGCAGGCGTCGTGGTCGAGGTCGGCGAGGGCGTGCGGAGCGTCGCGCCGGGCGACCACGTCATCCCGCTCTACACGCCGGAGTGCCGCGAGTGCCCCTCCTGCCTCAGCCGCAAGACCAACCTCTGCACGGCGATCCGTGCCACCCAGGGGCGCGGCGTGATGCCCGACGGCACCTCGCGCTTCCGCACCCTCGATGGCGCCCCCGTCCTCCACTACATGGGCTGCTCGACGTTCTCGAACTTCACCGTCCTGCCCGAGATCGCGGTTGCGCGGGTGCGCCCCGACGCCCCCTTCGACAAGATCTGCTACATCGGCTGCGGGGTGACGACGGGGATCGGCGCCGTCCTCAACACCGCCAGGGTCGAGGAGGGTGCGAGGGCGATCGTCTTCGGGCTCGGCGGCATCGGGCTCAACGTCATCCAGGGCCTGCGGCTCGCGGGCGCCGACATGGTCGTCGGCGTCGACCTCAACCCCGCCCGGCGGGCCTGGGGCGAGCGCTTCGGGATGACCCATTTCGTCAACCCCGCCGAGGCCGGGGGCGAGCTCGTCCCCTGGCTCGTCAACCTCACCCGGACCCCCTTCGACCCGATCGGCGGCGCCGACTACACCTTCGACTGCACCGGCAACGTCGAGGTGATGCGGGCGGCGCTCGAATCCTGCCACCGCGGCTGGGGGGTGTCGGTCGTCATCGGCGTGGCCCCGGCGGGGGCCGAGATCCGCACCCGCCCCTTCCAGCTCGTCACCGGCCGGGTGTGGAAGGGCACGGCCTTCGGCGGCGCCCGCGGCCGAACCGACGTGCCGCGGATCGTCGACTGGTACATGGACGGCAAGATCGAGATCGACCCCATGATCACCCATGTCCTGCCGCTCGAGCGCATCAACGAGGGCTTCGATCTCATGCGGCGCGGCGAGAGCATCCGCTCGGTGGTGGTCTACTGAGGAACGCAGGCGCCCCCTCGCCTCTCCCCCGGCGCGGCGCCCCGTGGCAGGGGCCGTGCCGGGGCGTTCCCCCGGGGCCGGGCGCGAGCCCGTGCCGGCGCACGGGCGGGGGTGAGGCGGCGGGGCGCTTCCGCGGGGCGGGCGTTGCCCTGACGGGATCGTGGCCTCGCGCCCCGGCCCGGCCGCGGCGCACCGCTTCCCTCCCGGGCCACCCGGGGCCGCTTGCGCGCGCCCATGGGGCAGGCTAGGCGGGGCGGGCAGCAGCGACGGAGACGACCCATGCCCGGCCCGAGCCTCCTCATCCTTGCCGGCGACGGCATCGGCCCCGAGGTCATGGCCGAGACGCGGCGGGTGATCGACTGGTTCGCCTCCCGCCGCGGCCTTGCCTTCGCCGTCGCCGAGGACCTCGTCGGCGGGGCCGCGATCGACGCCCACGGCGTCCCCCTCGCCGATGCCACCATGGCCGCGGCCGCGGCCGCCGACGCCGTCCTTCTCGGCGCCGTCGGCGGGCCGAAGTGGGATGCCCTCCCCTTCGCCCGCAAGCCCGAGCGCGGCCTCCTGCGGCTGCGCAAGGAGATGGACCTCTTCGCCAACCTCCGCCCGGCGGTCTGCTTCGCCGCCCTCGCCGAGGCCTCGACGCTCAAGCCCGAGGTCATCGCCGGCCTCGACATCGTCATCGTCCGCGAACTGACCTCGGGGGTCTACTTCGGCACCCCGCGCGGCATCGTCACCGAGGGGGGCGAGCGCGTCGGCATCAACACCCAGCGCTACAGCGAGGGCGAGATTGCCCGCGTCGCCCGCGCGGCCTTCGCCCTCGCCCGCCAGCGGTCGCGCCGGGTCTGCTCGATGGAGAAGGCCAACGTCATGGAATCGGGCGTGCTGTGGCGCGAGGTCGTCCAGGCCGTCCACGATGCCGAGTTCGCCGACGTCGCGCTCTCGCACATGTATGCCGATGCCGGGGCCATGCAGCTCGTCCGGGCCCCGCGGCAGTTCGACGTCATCGTCACCGACAACCTCTTCGGCGACATCCTCTCCGACCTCGCGGCCATGCTCACGGGCTCGATCGGCATGCTGCCCTCGGCCTCGCTCGGGGCGCGGATGGCGAACGGCCGGACGAAGGCGCTCTACGAGCCGGTCCACGGCTCGGCCCCCGACATCGCCGGCCGCGGCCTCGCCAATCCCCTGGCGGCGATCCTCTCCTTCGCCATGGCGCTGCGCTACTCCTTCGACCGCGGGGACGAGGCCAGCCGGCTCGAGCGGGCGGTCGAGCGGGTGCTCGCCGCCGGCATCCGCACCGGCGACCTCCTCGCGCTCGGCGGCCGGACCCCGGTCGGGACGGCCGCCATGGGCGACGCCGTCCTCGCCGAACTCGAGGCGGGCCTCGCCGCCGGCTGAGCCGCGGGGCCCCCCCGGGGGCCCGACAGTCCCCGCCCGGGCGCAGCCCCAGGGCCGCCCGCGCCAACCCCCCGGGAGGAGCCATGGCCCCCGCCTTCGACCGCGAACTCGAGGAGCGGCTCCTTCGCTACTGCGCCATCGACAGCCAGAGCGACGAGGGCTCGGCCGCGACCCCGAGCACGGGGGTCCAGAACGACATGCTGGACCTCCTCGTCCGCGAACTCGCGGCCATGGGCGCCCACGAGGTGCGGCGGACCGACTACGGCGCCGTCCTCGCCACCATCCCCGCGACCGTCGCCGGACCGGCCCCCGTCATGGGCCTCCTCGCCCATGTCGACACCGCCCCGGCCTTCGCCGCGAAGGGCGTCCGCCCGCGCGTCCACCGCCGCTACGCGGGCGGCGCCATCGCCTTCCCCGACGCCCCCGACCTCCGCCTGTCGCCGGCCGAATCGGCCTATCTCGGCGAGAGGATCGGCGACGACATCGTCACCGCGAGCGGCACCACCCTCCTCGGCGCCGACGACAAGGCCGGGGTCGCGATCGTCATGACCGTGGCCCGCCACCTCCTCGCCAACCCGGCGCTGCCCCACGGCCGGCTGCGGCTCGCCTTCACCACCGACGAGGAGATCGGCCGCGGCGTCCACGCCCGCCTGCCCGCCGACCTCGGGGCCGAATTCGCCTACACCCTCGACGGCGGCCAGCGGGGCGAGATCGAGTGCGAGACCTTCTCGGCCGACCGCGCCACGGTCGCGATCGAGGGCGTCTCGGTCCACCCCGGTGTCGCCCGGGGCAAGCTCGTCAACGCCCTCCACCTCGCCGCCCGCATCGTCGCGACCCTGCCCCAGGCGACGATGACGCCCGAGGTCACCGAGGGGCGCGAGGGCTTCATCCACCTCTACGCGATGGAGGGCACCGCCGCCCGGGCCGAACTCCGCTTCATCCTGCGCGACTTCGAACTCGACGGGCTCGCCGCCCGGGGCGCGCTCCTCGCCCAGGTCACGGCGGCCGTCGCCGCGACCGAGCCGCGGGCCCGCATCACCTGCACCGTTTCGCCCCAGTATCGCAACATGCGCTACTGGCTCGAGCGCGACATGCGCCCGGTCGAACTCGCCCGCGCCGCCTGCCGGGCCGAGGGCATCACGCCTCTCTCCCCGCCCGTGCGCGGCGGCACCGACGGGTCGCGCCTGACCGAACTCGGGGTGCCGACGCCCAACATCTTCACCGGCATGCAGGAGGTCCACGGCCCGCGGGAGTGGATCAGCGTCCAGGACATGGCGGCCGCGACCGCGGTCTGCCTGCGGCTGGTGGCGCTGGCAGCAAGGAGCGAGGGGGGCGGCGCGGGCTGAGGCCCGCGCCTCGCCCCCCTCTGGCCTGTCCCCCGAGGACCGCCCGGCCGCGCCCGCCGGCCTCCTCGGGCGCGCGGGCCTCCGGCCCCTCGCACCCCCGGGGGCCCGGCGCCGTCCTGCGGCCGCCCCCGCGGGTCCTCCTCACGCGCCGCCCCGGCCCCCGCTCAACCCTCGCCGAGGGCCGCGAGCACCCGCTCGGGGACAAGCGGGAGGTGGGTGAGCTCGCTGCCGAGCGCGTGGTTGACGGCATTGACGACCGCGGCCGCGACCGGGATCGTCGCGATCTCGCCCACCGCCTTGGCCCCGAAGGGCCCCGTGGGCTCGCCGGCCTCGATCAGCCGGACCGCGACGGGGGGCATCTCGAGGCTGTTGGCAAGGATGTAGCGGGCAAGGCTCCGGCCCTCCATGCGGCCGCTGACGGGGTCGTTGGCGACGTCCTCGAAGAGCGCCATGCCGATGCCGATCTGGACCCCGCCGTGGATCTGGCCCTCGACCAGCATCGGGTTGATGGCGCGGCCGATGTCGTGGACGGCGAGATAGTCGGTGACGCGCACCCGTCCGGTCAGGGCATCGACGGTGACGGCGGCGAAATGGGCCGCGTGCGAGGACGGGTTGGCGGTCGCGGTGTGGGTCAGCGTCGCCGCCGGCAGCGCGATCGCCGCCCGCCCGAGTTCGCGCGCGAGCTCCGCGAAGCCGAGCCTCGCGCCGCCGTCGCGGTCGCGGACGGCGCCGCCCTCGCAGACGAGATCGCCCGCCCCGCGGTTGAGGACGAGCCCGGCGGCGGTCCGCATCGCCTCGCCGAGAGCGAGCGCCGTGCGCCGTGTCGCCTCGCCCTGGGCATAGGTCATGCGGCTCGCCCGCGTGCCGAGGTCGTAGCCGCAGAGATCGGTGTCGGCCTCGACGATCTCGAGGCTCGCGGGCGTGACCCCGAGGACCTCGGCCGCGATCTGGGCGAGCGTCGTGTTCGAGCCGCAGCCGAGGTCGTGGAGGGCCGAGACCATGCGGACGCGCCCGTCGGGGCGGAGCGCGAGCGTCATCGTCGTCGCCTCGTCCGAGCCCGGATAGCAGCCGTTGATGTGGGCCGCCGCCGCCATGCCGACGCCCCGGCGCAGGCGCCCCGGGCCGGTCGGCGCGGCCCGCCGGGCCGCCCAGCCGAAGGCCGCGGCGCCCTCGGCGATGCATTCGCGGAGGCGGGCGTTGCCGACGTCGAGCCCGCTGTAGGGCTCGATCGCGCCCGGGCCGACGGCGTTGGCCAGCCTTAGGGCCACCGGGTCGTGGCCCATGCGGGCGGCGGCAATGTCGAGGTGGATCTCGCCGGCGGCATTGATCTGGGGCGAGCCGTAGCCGCGGAAGGCCCCCGTCGGGGGCGTGTTGGTGTAGACGGCGCGGCCGCGGTAGCGCTCGGCGGGAATGGCGTAGAGGCGGACGTGGCGCTGGAGCATCGACCCCGGCAGCCAGTTGCCGCCGGTGATGTAGGCGCCGATGTCGATCAGGGTCTCGGTCTCGCGGGCGAGGATGCGGCCCCCGGCATCGAAGCCGGTGCGGATGCGGACCCGCGCCGAGGCCCGCATCCGCGTGCTCGTGAAGGTGCGCCGGCGGTCGTAGGCAAGCCGCACCGGCCGCGCCAGCCGGCGCGCGAGTTCGGCCGCGATGGGCTCGAGGATGGGCTCGGCCTTGCCCCCGAACGAGCCCCCGATCGGGGTCTTGACGACGTGGATGTCGCGGGCCGGAAGGCCGAGGGCGCGGGCGACGACGACCTGGGTCGCGTGCACGCTCTGGTTGGGCGAGAGGACGCGGATGCGCCCGTCGGCCTCCGGCAGCGCGATCGCGACATGGGGCTCGACGGCGCAGTGGTGGGTCTTGGGGGTCGTGACCCAGGTCTCGACCACGGCCGCCGCCCGGGCCAGTCCGGCGTCGGGGTCGCCGCGCAGGAAATCGAGCTCGTCGATGGGGTTGAGGAAGGTGGGCGTGCCGTCCTCGGCGAAGACCGGGCCGCGGGCGCGGTCCGCCTCCTCGGGCGTCAGGCAGGGCGGGAGTTCCTCGTAGCGCACGGCGATGCGGTCGAGTGCGGCCTCGGCCGCCGCCATGCTCGTCGCCACGACCACGGCCACGCGGTCGCCGATGTGGCGGGGGGTCGCCGGAAACATCGTCTCGTCCTCGGGGGCCACCTGGCCCTCGAACCAGACGGCGCTGTTGTAGCGGTGGGCGGGCATGTTGGCATGCCAGAAGACGCCGAGGACGGCGGGGTCGGCGAGGGCGGCCCGGGCGTCGAGGTCGAGGACGCGGGCATGGGCGTGAGGGGAGGTCAGGACCGCACCGTGGACGAGCCCGTCGATCGCGAGGTCGGCGGCGTAGGCGAGCGCCCCCGTCGCCTTGAGGGCGCCGTCGAGCATCGGGTGGCGCTGGCCGACCGCGGTCATGGCAGAGCCTCCGTTCCCAGCCGTTCGAGAAGGTCGGCGCCAAGGCCGCGGATCGCCCGCGCCTTGTAGGCGGCCGAGGCGCGGCCGGGGATGGCCTCGCCGACCGCGGCGGCGAGCGCCGCGAGAAGCCCCGCCCCGCCGGCGTTGAGGGCGGCCTCGGCGGCGGCGAGCCGCTGGGGGGCCGGCCCGATCGCCCCGGCGACGAGCGCGAGCGCCCCCGCCGGGCCGGTGGCCGCGAGCGTCAGGCGGGCGATCGCGGGTTCCTGCCGGCGGCCGAGCTTGACGAAGGCGGCCCGGGGCGCGGCGACGCGCGGAAGAAGGAAGCCCGCGATCGCCCGGCCCCGGCCGGGGACCGGCCGGCGGGCGAGGAGGGCCGCGACCGCCAGCCGCTCCTCGGCCCCCCCGCCGCCTGCGGCCGTCCACAGGACCGCCTCGGCCCCGGCCGCGACCAGCGCCGGGGCGAGGTCGGCCGCCGCGGCGGCGTTGGCGATGTTGCCGCCGATGGTGGCGCGGTTGCGGATCTGGACAGAGCCGAAATCGTCGGCGGCGAGCGCGAGCACGGGGGCGAGGCGGTGGACGAGGGGCTCGCGCGCGAGGCGGGCGACGGTGACGGCGGCGCCGACGAAAAGCCCCCCCTCGCGCTCGTCGATCACGGAGAGCTCCGCGAGGCGCGAGAGATCGACGATGATCCCCGCGGCCGGCAGCCGCGCCGGCGCGATCAGGAGGTCGGTGCCGCCGGCGATCAGGACCGGGGCGGGATCGGCGCCAAGGACCACCTCGAGGTCGCGGCGTGCCGAAGGAGAGACGAGGGCGAGGGTCACCGCGGCCCCTCCCGCAGCGCGTCCCGGCGGTCCTCGGCCGTGCGCGCGATGGCCCGGACGATCGTGACGTAGCCCGTGCAGCGGCAGAGGTTGCCGGCGATCGCGCGGCGGATCGCGGCCTCGTCCGGGGCCGGGTCGGCGCGCAGGAGCCCCTCGGCCGCCATGATCATCCCCGGCGTGCAGTAGCCGCACTGCACCGCCCCCTCGGCGACGAAGGCGGCCTGGAGGTCGGAGAGGGCGGCGCCCGAGGCGAGCCCCTCGATCGTCGTCACCCGCCGCCCCTCGGCCTGGGCCGCGAGCATCAGGCAGGCGCAGACCGGGGCGTCGTCGACAAGGACGGTGCAGGCGCCGCACTCGCCCTCGAGGCAGCCCTCCTTGAGGCCGGTGAGGCCGGCATCGCGGAGCGC
>JADLCV010000223.1 GCA_020846995.1 Paracoccaceae bacterium | reverse complement strand
GGCCGCGCCGGCGGCCCCGGGACCCGGGCGGCCCGCCCGCCGCCTGCCGCGGGCCCTCTCCCCCTGCGGTCACGCCGGCGGCCGCGGGGGAGGCGGGCGGGGCGGTTCCATCGGTCCGGGCGCCGCCATGCCGGGAACGCGGCCCGTCGCCCGGAACGGGCCATGGTCTGCCCCGCCTCTCACCCCGGGCCGCGGGCAGCGCCCGGCCGCGGACGGCGCCAAGCGCCCGCCCCGGGGGTGAGGGGGGACCGTCGTGCCGGTGGCACGACGCAGCCCCCCGAACGCCGGGCGCTGCCCGTGCTCGCGCACGGGCGGGAGAGAGGCGGCGGGGCGGTTCCATCGTGCCGGACGTCGCCATGCGGGGAACGTGGACCCGCTCGCGGACCGGGCCGGGGTTCGACCGCCGGCGCCGACCTGCCGCGACGGCTTGACGGGTTCGACCGCGCAGGACGACCCTCCGCACCCGACGGCATCTCGCCCCTCACATGGGCGCACGGCGTTGCAGGAAACCACACCTAGCGCATCCGTCCGGGGGCGAGCCACATGTCGGGGTTGGCGCCGAGCTTCTCCTTCACCTCCGCGGTCGCCGCCGCGAGGCGGGCGAGGATCTCCGGGGCGAGGTCGAGCCCGGCCGCGGGCAGGTTCCAGGCCAGCTCCTCGGGCTTCCTCGCCCCGACGAGCCAGGAGGTGACGCCGGCCTGCGCCCGCACCCAGGCGAGCGCCAGGGTCGACATCGCGAGGCCGGCCGCGGCCGCGATCCCCCGGAGGGCGTCGACGGCGGCGAAGACCTCGGCCTCGACGCCCGCCTCGTCGTGGTTGGTCGCCGGCCGCGTCCCCGCATACCAGCGCGACTGGGCCAGCCCCTCGGGCACCTCGTCCGCGCTCCGGTAGCGGCCGGTGAGGAGCCCTTGGGCAAGCGGGCTGTAGCAGATGAGGCCGACGCCGCGGGCGACGCAGAGGGGCTGGATCTCGCGCTCGATCACGCGCCACAGGAGGCTGTAGGGCAGCTGGTCGGTCACGCACTCCGACAGCGCGAGCATGTCCCCGAGGTCGCGGACGGCGAAGTTCGACACCCCGATGGCGCGGATCTTGCCGGCCTCCTTCAGGCGCGCGAGCGCGCCCACGGTGTCGCCGAGGGGGATGTCGTGGTTCGGCCAGTGGATCTGGTAGAGGTCGATCCAGTCGGTGCCGAGGTTCCGCAGGCTGCGGTCGCAGGCGGCGGCGACGTCGGCGGGGGCGAGGTTCTTCCTCGAGACCTTGGTCGCGATCACCGCCCCGGCGCGGCGGCCGGCGAGCGCGCGGCCCAGCACCCGCTCCGAGGCACCGTCCTCGTAGCCCTCGGCGGTGTCGAAGAGGTTGATGCCGGCATCGAGCGCGGCATGGACCGTGGCGATCGAATCGGCGTCGTCCTGGGCGCCCCAGTAGGCGCCGCCGGCGAAGGGCCAGCAGCCGAGCGCCATCTCCGACACCCTGATGTCCGTCGTTCCGAGCCTGCGGTAGTCCATGGCGGTTCCGTCCGTTGCTTGCCGGTCCGGGCGACCTGCCCGGCGGCCTCAGGGGTTCGACCAGCCCCCGTCCACCGTCAGCACCTGGGCGGTGATGAAGTCGCCCGCCGGGCTGGCGAGGAACTGGCAGGCGGCGGCGATGTCGTCGGGCCAGCCGCGCACGGCGATGGCCTGGAGCGAGGCCAGCCGGCCAAGCTCGACCCGGCCGCCCTCCTCGAAATGGCGCTCGCTGGCGATGGCGCCGGGGACGACGCAGTTGACGCGGATGCCGGCGCCGCCCTCGGCTCGGGCGAGCGAGCGGGTGAAGCCCACGAGCCCGAGCTTGGAGGTGACGTAGTGGAGCGCCCGAGGGTCGCCGATATGGGCCATGCCCGAACCGACGGTGATGATCTTGCCGTAGCCCGCGGCCCGCATCGGCGCCACTGCCGCCCGCGCCGCGAGATAGGCGCCGCGCAGGTTGACGGCCATCATGTGGTCCCAGCCGGCGACCCCGATCGCCTCCCAGGGGCCCTTGGAGACGTCGGCGGCGTTGATGACGAGGGTGTCGGGGGCGGCGCCGAAATGCGCCGCGGCCGCGGCGAAGGCCCGCGCGGTCGCGGCCTCGTCGGCGGCGTCGGCGACGAGGTCGAGGAGCGCGGCGGGGCCGAGTTCGGCCGCGAGCTCGGCCGCCGCGGCGGCACCGACGGGCTCGTCGAGGCGGGTGACGGCGACGCGGGCGCCCGAGCGCACGAAGCGGCGGGCGATCGCGGCGCCGATCCCGCGGGCCCCGCCGGTGACGAGCGCGACGCGCCCGGCGAGCGCGAAGTCGGCATCGCTGCCCTGCAGGTGCGAACCCCTCATCGCCCGCCCCCGCCCGCGCCGCCGTCCCCGCCACCGTGCCCGCCGCCGCCCGCGCCCCAGCCGGCCCCCGCGAGGCTCACGTCGGCGGCGGCCCCGACGAGGGCCGCCGTGTAGGGGTCCGCGGGGCTTCCCAGCACCTCGTGGGTGGGCCCCGCCTCGACGATGCGGCCGCGGTTGAGGACGATGACGTTCTCGGTCAGCCGGGCGACGACGGCGAGGTTGTGGGTGACCATCACGAGGGCGAGGCCGAGGGCCTCGCGCAGGTCCATGAGCAGGTTGAGGACCTGCGCCTGCACCGAGACGTCGAGCGCGCTCGTCGGCTCGTCGGCATAGAGCACGGCCGGGCGCACCGAGCGCGCGCGCGCGATCGCCACCCGCTGGAGCTGGCCGCCCGAGAGCTGGTGGGGATAGCGCCCGAGGACCTCGGCCTGAAGGCCGACGCGGAGAAGCCCGGCCACGAGTTCGTCGGCCCCGGGCTCGCGGCCCTCGAGCGCGCGCACGGGCTCGGCCAGCGCCCGGGCGACGGTCATCCGCGGGTCGAGCGAGCGGCGGGGGTTCTGGAACACGATCTGGTTGCGGGCGAGGAAGGCGCGGCGGCCGGCGGCAAGCCAGCCCGCGACCGGGCGGCCGTCGAAGGTGAGCGTGCCCTCGTCGGGGGCGAGAAGCCCGCACATGAGGCGGATCAGCGTCGACTTCCCCGACCCCGATTCGCCGACGATGCCGAGCGTTCCCCCGGCCGCGAGGGCAAGCGAGATGTCGGCGAGCGTCCAGCCCGCCGCCGCCCCGCGCCGGCCCGACCCGTAGCGGAAGTGAAGCCCCCGGACCTCGACCAGCGCCGTCATGGCGGGCCCCCGGCGGCGACGGGATGCCAGCATTTCACCCAGGCCCCGGCCTCGCCCGGGGCGATCGGGGGGTCGGTCTCGCAGGCGGCGGTGGCGTGGCGGCAGCGGTTGCGGAAACGGCAGCCGGCGGGAAAGCGCCCCGCCGCCGGCACCGAGCCGTCGATGACGGTGAAGCGCCGGCCCGACTGGCGGGGGATCTCGTCCCCGGCCGGCAGGCCGGGGTTGGCCCCGATCAGGGCCTCGGTGTAGCGGTGCCGGGGCCGGGCGGCGATGGCGCCGGCCGGGGCGAACTCGACGAGGCGGCCGCCGTAGACGACGCCGATGTCGTCGCAGACCGCCCGCACCACACCGAGTTCGTGGCTGACGAACAGCATCGCCATACGCTCGGCCCGGCTGAGCTCGAGGATCAGGCGCAGGATCTCGTTCTGGACGGTGACGTCGAGGGCCGTGGTCGGCTCGTCGGCGACGAGAAGCGCCGGGCGGGCCGCGATCGCCATGGCGATCAGCACGCGCTGCTGCTGGCCGCCCGAGATCTGGTGGGGATAGCGGTGGTAGAGCGCCGCCGGCTCGGGCAGCCGGACCTGGGCGAAAAGCTCGAGCACCCGGGCCCGGATGGCGCCGCGGCCGAGAGGGGTGTTGAGGCGCAGGGCCTCGGCCACCTGGGGGCCGACGCGCGTCGTGGGGTTGAGGGCGCGGGTCGGATCCTGGGGGATGAAGCCGATGCGTGCCCCCCTGACGCGGGCCATGTCGCCGTCCGACAGCCCCACGAGCTCGCGCCCGGCGAAACGGACCGAGCCGGCGAGACGGGCCTCGCGCGGCTGCAGGCCGGCGATGCTCATGGCCGTGATCGACTTGCCCGAGCCCGATTCGCCGACCAGCCCGACCCGGCGCCCCTCGGGGATCTCCAGCCGCTCGATGTGCACGAGTTCGAGCGCCCCGACGCTGACGCGGAGGTCGCGGATGGCCAGCATCAGTGCCCCGCCTGCGTGATCTGGCGCGGGTCGAGCCAGGCCCGCAGCCCGTCGCCGAGGATGTTGAAGCCGAGCACGGCGACCATGATCGCGAGCCCGGGGAAGACCATCAGCCCCGGGGCGACGTCGATCATCGGCTGGGCCTCCTTGAGCAGCCGCCCCCAGGAGGCGACGGGCGGCTGGGCGCCGATGCCGAGGAAGGAGAGCGACGCCTCGACGAGGATGCCGGCCGCGAACATGATCGAGGCCTGCACGATCAGGATCGGCGAGATGTTCGGAAGGACGTGGCGCCACAGGATGTAGGCGCGGCTGCGCCCGTAGGCATAGGCGGCCTCGACGTAGTCGAGGGCGAGGATCTGGCGCGCCGGGCCGATGGTGACGCGGGCGGCGATGGGGATGAACCAGAAGATGATGGCGATGATCGAGGCGGTGTTGCCGGGCTCGAGCGCGGTGGCGAGGACGAGCGCGATGAGGATGCCCGGGATCGCCACGCCGACGTCGATCGCCCGCGCCATCACCGACTGGCGCGCGCCCTCGGACGCCGCCGTGGCCAGCCCGAGGGCGGTGCCGAGGACGAGCGCGACGAGCGTCGCCACGATCGAGACGTAAAGCGAGGTGCGCGCCCCGACGATGATCTGGGTCAGCATGTCGCGGCCGACGCGGTCGGTGCCGAGGATGTAGCCCGGCGTGCCGACGGGGGCGAGGCGGGCGCGGACGTTGATCCTCGCGGGGTCGTGGGGGGTCCAGACGTAGGAGAGGAGGGCGACGCCGACGACGAGCGCCACCAGCACCGCGCCGATGACGAGCGAGGGCGGCAGGTGGCGGCGGGCCGGCGCGGCCGCGGCGGCGCCCGGGGCGGCGCCCGGGGCGGTGGATGGCGGCAGGGCCTCAGCCATGGGCGGGCCGGCCCCGGCGGTCGGCGATGCGGGGATCGAGGAGGCCGTAGGAGAGATCCATGACGAAGTTCATCACGAGGACGATCATCAGGATGACGAGGGCGAGCGACTGCACGACCAGGACCTCGCGGCCCTGCACGGCGACAAGCAGGAGCCGGCCGAGCCCGGGCAGGACGAAGACGTTCTCGATCACCACCGCCCCGGCCATGAGGTTGCCGAGCTGGAGGGTGCTGACGGTCAGGACCGGGATCGCGACGTTGCGCAGCCCGTGGCGCAGCACGGCCGCGTTGAAGGTGCGCCCCTTGGCCATGGCGGTGCGGATGTAGTCCTCGTTCATGACGTCGAGCATCGCCGAGCGCACGAAGCGCGTCTTGACCGCCGTGCTGCCGAGGCTGAGGGCCGCGACCGGCAGGACCAGCGAGACGAGCGAGCCGAGGGGATCCTCGAGGAAGGGGACATAGCCCCCCGCCGGTAGCCAGCCGAGGACGACGGCGAAGAGGTAGACGAGGAGGAGCCCGGCCCAGAAGGCCGGAACGGCGATGCCGAGCTGGGCGAAGAGGTCCACCGCCGTGCCGCCGGCATTGCGGGAGTTGAGCGCCGAATAGGTGCCGATGGCGAGCGCGAGCAGGATCGAGACGGCGAGCGAGCCGAAGGCGAGGAGCGTCGTCGGACCGAGCCGGGCCACGATCTGCTCGAAGATGTCGTAGCCGCCCGAATAGGACCGGCCGACGTCGCCGGTGAAGAAGCCGCCGATCCAGTCGAGATACTGCACGAACCAGGGCCGGTTCAGCCCGAGTTCCTCGCGCATCGCCGCCGCCGCCTCGGGCGGCGCCTCCTGGCCGAGGATCATGAGCGCGACATCGCCGCCGAGAAGCCGCAGGAGCGCGAAGACGACGAGCGAGCCGACCATGGCCGAGACCACGAGCGTGAGCGTCTCGCGCCCGATCACCAGAAGCACCCGCGGGTTCATGCCCTGCCTTTCGTCCTTCGAGGTGCCGCGGGCGGGACGGTCGGCCATCTCCCCGCCCGCGGGCCTGCCCTCCGCTCAGTCGGCCCAGTGCAGCTTGCGCAGGTCCATCTCGACGCGGAAGCGGTAGGACTTGTGGCCGACGAGGTCGGCGCGGGTCAGGGTCGGCGTGCTCTTGGCGTGGATCGGGATGATCCAGGCGCTGTCGGCCAGGACCGCCGCCATCTTGGCCATCGCCGCCACATAGGCATCGTGGTCGATGATGGCGTCGGAGGTCTTCACCAGCTCGTCGAACTCCGGCACGCATTCCACGGTGTCCGGCCGGCCGAGCGGCTGGCGGCCGCCGCCGCAGACGAAGGTGTCGATGGTGACGTTCGAGGTGATGTTGCTGAGCTGGTAGTCGCCGTTCTTGTTGACCTGCTCGAGCCAGGTCGCGAGGTCGAGCGAGCGGGCGTTGAGCGTGATCCCGACATCGGCGAGCTGGGCGATCATGATGTCCTTGATCGTCGGATGCTCGGCGACGTTGACGAAGGGGAAGTCGACCGCGAGGCCCGCCTTCCCGGCCTCGGCGAGAAGCGCGCGGGCCCGCTCGGGGTCGTAGGGATAGGGGCAGTAGTCGTTGTTCCAGGGCTCCGAGAAGGGAACCACCCACTGGCAGGTGGTCTTGCCGTAGCCGGCCTGGGCGCCCTGGAGGTAGTCGTCGCGGAAGATCGCGTGGGCGACCGCCTGGCGCACGCGGATGTCGCGGAAAGGCTCGAAGCGGGTGGAGAGGAAGATGTAGTTGGTCTCGAAGGGGGCGGGGATGATGACCCGGAACTTGGGATCCTGCGCCACCGTGCCGATGCGGTCGAGGCCCTCGCCGAATACGCTCGCGATCATGTCGATCTCGCCCGCGAGGAGGGCGTTGATGGCCGCCGTCTCGTCGGGGATGAAGCGGTGGGTGACCTCGGTGAAGAAGGGCTTCTCGCCCCAGTAGTCCTCGAAGCGGACGAGCTTGAGGTGCACGTCGGGCTTGTATTCGGCGAAGGTGTAGGGACCGGTGCCGATCATCTGCGCGGTGAGGTCGTATTTCTCGTGCGCCCCCTCCGGCACGATGATGCCGGCCGAGAGCCCGAGGTTCGGCAGCAGCCGCTGGCTGGGCTGCGACAGCGTCAGGCGCACCGTCCGGGGGTCGATCGCCTCGACCGCGGTCACCGTGGCGAGCGGGGTCTTGAGGTTCGCCTGCGGCGATTCCTTGTTCTTCAGGAGCGAATAGACGACGTCGGCGGCATCGAAGTCGGTGCCGTCGTGGAATTTCGCCTCGCGCAGGTGGAAGGTATAGGTGAGCCCGTCGGGGCTGATCTCCCACGATTCGGCGAGGAGAGGGGCGATGGTGCCGTCGCCGAGCTTCTCGACCAGGGGCTCGAGGACGTTGTGGAAGGTCGGCACGCTCAGGGCGCTGGAGCCGGTCGACCAGTAGTTCCAGTTGGGCGGCTCCTGGGGGTGCGACATCGTCATCGTCGTGCGCGTCTCCCGCGCCTCGCCCGGCCCGGCGAGGCCGCCGGCGACGAGCCCGAGGGCCGCGACGACGGCAAGGGCGGCCAGGCCCCGCCGGGGAAGGCCCCGCGGCCTCTCCGGCGACGACCCCTGCCGGCGGGCCATTTCAGCATCTGCCATCTGAGATCCTCCTCCCCTTTCTGGTCCTGTCGATCGCCCGCGGCCACCGCGCGCGGGATCCCCGCGACCGGCACCGGCACCCGGGATACCCCCGGGGGCCCGAGAGGGGCCGGCGCCAGCCGCGAGGGCCGGGCCGGGGGCCGCGGCAACCCGGGGCCTCAGGACAGCACGCCCGGGCCCGGGGCCGGAAGGCGGCGGGGTTTCGTGGGATGAAACCCCCCGGGCGGGGGCCCGGGATCCCGTCCGGCCGCGACACGGGGGGCGGGTTTCGCCCGGCGGAACGCGGCCGCGTTGATCGCGGGGGCGCGCCGGCGCCTCCTCTCCCCCGCGGCCGTCCCGTCCCCCCCTTGGGCGGGGCCCCGGGGAAGGAATCGCCCGATGCGCCTCTTCGTGGCCGGCCTCGGCACCGAGACCAACACCTTCGCCTCGTTCCCGACCGGCCTTGCCGACTTCCGTGCCCGCCTCTGGGTCGATGGCGACGTCCTTTCCGCCACCCCCGGCCCCGGCATCGCGCCGGTGCAGCACTGGGTGCGGCGGGGGCGCGCGCTCGGCTGGGAGGTGGTCGAGGGGCTCTGCGCCCGCGCCGCCCCGGGCGGGGTGACGTCGGGGGCGGCCTGGGTCGCGCTCCGCGACCACCTCCTCGGCCAGGTCGCGGCGGCGGGTCCCCTCGACGCGATCCTCCTCTACCTGCACGGGGCGATGGTCGCCGAGGGCTGCGACGACTGCGAGGGTGACCTCGTCACCCGCCTGCGCGCGCTCGTCGGCCCCGGGGTCCGCATCGGCGTCGAGCTCGACCTCCACGCCCACCTCGACCACGTCCTCGTCGCCGCCGCCGACCTCGTCGTCATCTACAAGGCCTATCCCCACATCGACTACAGCGCCCGGGCCGAGGATCTCTTCGTCCTCATGCAGCGGACCCTCGCCGGCGATGTGCGGCCGGTGATGGCGCTTTTCGACTGCCGGACCATGGGGCTGTTCCCCTGCACCTGGCCCGGGCCGATGGCGGCCTTCGTGGCCGCGATGACGGCGGCCGAGGGCCGGGACGGCGTCCTCTCGCTCTCGCTCAACCACGGCTTTCCCTGGGCCGACGTGCCGATCGCGGGGGCGAAGATGCTCGCCGTCGCCGACGGCTCGGCCGCGGTTGCGGCGGCGGCGGCGGCCGCGTTCGGGCGCCGCTTCTATGCCATCCGCAAGGCCGCGCTCCTGCCCTTCACCCCCTTCGGGGAGGCGATCGCCGAGGCCGCCCGCGGCCGGCCGGGCGAGCGGCCGCTCATGCTTCTCGACACCTCCGACCAGGTCGGCAGCGGCGCTCCCGGCGACACGACCCACGTCCTCCGGGCGCTGATCGCGGCCGGCATCCGCAACGCCGCCGTCGTGCCGCTCTGGGATCCGCTCGCGGTCGGGGTCGCCTTCAGCCTCGGCGTCGGGGGCCGGGCGCGGCTGCGCATCGGCGGCAAGTTCGAGCCCCAGTCGGGCCCGCCCCTCGATGTCCCGGCCGAGGTCCTGTTCCTCAGGCGCGACGCCTTCCAGAACCAGCTCGAGACCGAGCGCATCGCCCTTGGCGACATCGCCGTGCTGCGCGTCGAGGGCATCGAGGTCATGCTGACGACGCGGCGCGTCAACCTCTACGACCCGAGCATGTTCGCGCTCCACGGCATCGACATCGCCACGAAGCAGGTGATCGCGGTCAAGAACCTCTTCAAGCAGTATGACCTCTTCGGTCCGCTGGTGCGCGGCCAGCTTTTCGTCGCCACTCCGGGGACGAGCAATCCCGACTGGACGTCCCTGCCCTTCCGCCGCCTGCCCCGCCCGATCTGGCCCTTCGACCCCGATCCCCTCGGCCTCGACTGACCCCGGGGCGCGGACGGGCGGGGCGCGGGCGGGCGCGCCCGGCGCCTCCGCCGCTGCCTCAGCCCGACCGCCAGGCGCGGGCCAGGGCCTCGGCCCCCCGCACGAGGAGGCCGATGTCGCTGCCGACAGCGGTGAAGGTCGTGCCGGCGGCGATGCAGGCGCGGGCGAAGGCCGCATCCTGCGCCAGGACCCCCGCCGGCCGGCCGGCGGCGACGATGCGCGCGATCGCGCCCAGCGCCGCCTCGATGACGGCGGGATGGCCGGGCTCGCCGGGATGGCCCATGCTCGCGGCGAGGTCGGCGGGACCGATGAAGAGGCCGTCCACCCCGTCGACGGCAGCGATGGCCTCGATCGCCGCCACCGCCGCCACCGTCTCGACCTGGACGATCAGGCACAGCTCCTCCTCGGCCCGGCGGGCGTAGCCCGCCACCCGGCCGAAGCGCGAGGCGCGGGTCTGGCCGGCCACCCCGCGGATGCCGCGCGGGGGATAGCGCATCGCCGCCACCGCCGCCACCGCCTGCGCCGCATCCTCGACATAGGGCACGACCAGCGTCTGCGCCCCGAGGTCGAGCAGGCGCTTGATCAGCACGGCATCGTTGGCGGCCGCGCGCACCGCCGCGGCGACCGGATAGGGGGCCATCGCCTGAAGGACGGGCAGGACCGTCAGGGGATCGGCCGGGGCGTGCTCGGTGTCGACGACGATCCAGTCGAATCCCGTCCCCGCCAGTACCTCGGCGACGTAGCTTCCGGGCAGGCTGTTCCAGAGGCCGATCTGCTGGCGGCCCTCGCGCAGCCCCTGCCTGAAGCGGTTCACCGGCAGTTCCATCGTGCGCTCCCCTCGTCTTCCCCGTTCGGTCGCCCGCGATCCCGGGGCAGTCGGCGCCGCCGCAGAACCGCCCGCGCGGCCACCCCGGGGACTTCGACGGGCGGCATGGATCTCGGCCGCGGCCCTGCGCTATCCTCCTCCCGTTCGAGGCCGATTGAGGGAGAGGACGATGACCCCTGGAACGATGATCCGCCCGCTGCTCCTCGCCGCGGCACTCGCCGCCGCGGCGCCCGCCCTCGCCGACTGCCCGGCGCCGGCGGCCGTCGACGCGCTTGCCGCCGACGTCCTCGCCGGCCGGCCGGCGACGGTGCCCGAGGTGACGACGATGGCCGACGGGCTCTGCGCCCAGACGATGCTGGTCGAGCGGCTCGCGGCAAGCTGGGGGGCGCCCACGGGCTACAAGGCGGGGCTGACGAGCGCCCCGGCGCAGAAGGCCTTCGGGGTCGAGGCACCGGTCCGCGGCCGGCTCTTCGGCGCCCGCCTGCTCGAGGACGGGGCGCGCCTGCCGGCGGCCTTCGGCGCCCTGCCCCGCTACGAGGCCGATTTCGTCGTCGAGGTCGGCAACGCCGCCATCAACGCCGCCACGACGCCCGCCGAGGTGATGGCGAACCTCGCCGCCCTTCATCCCTTCATCGAGCTTCCCGACCTCGTCGTCGCCGACCCCCGCACCCTGACCGGCCCCAGGATCACGGCGATCAACGTCGGCGCCCGCACCGGCGTGCTCGGGCCCGCCCTGCCCGCGGCCGACCCCGTGGCGCTGACCGAGGCGCTGGCCGCCATGCAGGTCGTCGTCCGCGACGCCTCCGGGGCCGAACTCGCCCGCGCCCCCGGGGCGGCGATCCTCGGCCATCCCCTGAACGCCGTCCTGTGGCTGATCCAGGACGGGGTGACGTTCGCCCCCGGCGACATCGTCAGCCTCGGCTCGTTCGGGCCCCTCCTCGTGCCGCAGCCGGGCCTCGTCGCCACCGTGAGCTACGAGGGCCTGCCGGGCAACCCCTCGGTCTCGGTGACGTTCGAGTAGCCCCGGCCCCCCCGGGGCGGCCGTTCCGGCCGCCGCCCCGGGGCTCGCCGCCGGCCCCGCCCCGGCCCGCCCGGCCACGGGCGACGGGCCCGGCGCCCCCGCGCCGGCCGCGGCCCGCTCAGGCACCGGCGAAGAGGTCGCGGCAGCCCGCGCGCAACTCGGCCTTCTGGACCTTGCCCATGCTGTTGCGCGGCAGTTCGGCGAGGACGCGCACGGCCTTCGGCTGCTTGAAGCGGGCGAGGCGGCCCTCGAGTCCGGCGATCACCGCCGCGGGGTCGGCTGTCGCCCCCCCCGCCGCGACCACGAAGGCCACCACCGCCTCGCCGAAATCGGGATGGGGCACGCCGACGACGGCGCTCTCGAGGATGCCCGGGAGGCGGTCGATCGCCTCCTCGACCTCCTTGGGGTAGACGTTGAGCCCGCCGCTGATGATGAGGTCCTTCTCGCGCCCGACGATCTCGAGCCGGCCCTCGGCATCCATCCGGCCGAGATCGCCGGTGATGAAGAAGCCGTCGCCGCGGAAGCTCTCGGCCGTCTTCCCGGCCATCCGCCAGTAGCCGCGGAAGACGTTCGGGCCGCGGACCTCGACCATGCCGGTCGCGCCGGGGGCGAGCGGGGCGCCGCTGGCCGGGTCGGCCACCCGCACCTCGACCCCCGGCAGGGGAAAGCCGACGCTGCCCGGCGGGCGGGCGCCGGCGAAGGGGTTCGAGGTGATCATGCCGGTCTCGGTCATGCCGTAGCGCTCGAGGATCGCATGCCCGGTGCGGGCGGCGAAGGCCGCATGCGTCTCGGGCAGGAGCGGCGCCGAGCCGGAGACGAAAAGGCGCATGTGGGCGGTCGCCGCGCGGTCGAGCCCGGGCTGGGCGAGAAGGCGCGTGTAGAAGGTCGGCACCCCCATGAGGGCGCTCGCGTGCGGCATCAGGCGCAGGATCTCGGCCGCGTCGAACCCCGGCAGGAGGATCATCGCCCCCCCCGCGAGGAGCGTGACGTTGGTGGCGACGAAGAGCCCGTGGGTGTGGAAGATCGGGAGTGCATGCAGAAGCACGTCGGCGGCGGTGAAGCGCCAGAGGCCGGCCAGCGCCTCGGCGTTGGAAAGGAGGTTCGCCTGCGTCAGCATCGCCCCCTTCGACCGTCCCGTGGTGCCCGAGGTGTAGAGAAGCGCGGCGAGGTCGCCGGCGGCGCGGGCCGCGGGCGCGGGCGTCGCGGGCTGGCCCGCGGCGAGGCGGGCGAGGCTGCCCTCGCCGCCCGCCCCGAGGGTCAGGAGCCGCGCCGCCGCCGCCGCGGCGGCAAGATCGCCCGCGCGGGCGGGATCGGCGACGACCACCGCCGGCTCGGCGTCGGCGAGGAAGTAGGCGACCTCGGCCGCCGTGTAGCCGGGGTTGAGCGGCAGGAACACCGCCCCCGCCATCACCGCCCCGGCGTAGAGCGCCAGCGCATCGGCCGACTTCGCGACCTGCACCGCCACCCGGTCGCCCGGCGCGACCCCCGCGGCCGCCAGCGCGTGCGCCATCCGCGCCGCCCGGGCAAGGAAGTCGGCCCCCGTGATCGTGCGGCCGTCGGGAAGGATCAGGAACGGCCGCGCGCGGCCTGAGAGCGGGGCAAGAAGGGCGTCGTGGAGCGGGTTCATCGGACCTGCCATGGCTTGCGGCGCATCCGCCGGCGCTTCGGCCGGCGCAGCCGCGCGCCCCGCCGGCGTCGCCCATGGGATAGGCGCTGCGCCGGGTCGGGGCAAGGGCCGGCAGGGGCCGGGGGGCGGGCTCAGGCCGTGCTCAGGCGGCGGACGAGGTCGGTCCGGGCGAGGAGCGCGGGCGCGAGTTCGGTGCCGAGCCCCGCGCCCGTCATCGGGTAGACGTGGCCGTCGGCGATCCGCGGCAGTTCGGTCACGACCTCGCGGTAGTAGCCGCGCAGGTCGGCGCGCACGGTCTCCTGGACGAGCGTGTTGGGCTGGCTCAGCGCCATGTGAACGGCGGCGACGAAGCCCACCGGCCCGATGCAGTCGTGGGGGGCGAAGGGGCGGTGCCAGGTCTCGGCGAGGGCGGCGATCTTGCGGCCCTCGGTCAGCCCGCCCGACCACGAGAGATCGACCATGACGACATGGGTCGCGTCGCGCTCGAGGAGTTCCTTGTAGGGCCAGCGCGAACCCAGCGTCTCGGAAGCGCAGACCCAGACCGGGGTCGCGCGGGCGAACTCGGCGAGCGCCTGCGGCGAGGTCATGCGGATCGGATCCTCGAACCAGGTCGGGGCGTAGGGCTCGAGCGCCCGGGCGATGCGCTTGGCCGCCGGCAGCGACCAGAGCGAATGGAACTCGACCATGATCTCGATGCGGTCGCCGACGCGGCGGCGGATCTTCTCGAAGGGCTCGAGCCCGCGGCGGAGCTGCTCGGCCGAGATCGCGAGCCCCTCGGTCTCGCGCGCGATGGGGTCGAAGGGCCAGATCTTCATCGCCGTGATGCCCTCGGAGAGGAGATCCTCGGCCAGCGCGCCGGCGTCGAGGCGGCTGGCGCGGAGGTCGTCGCAGGGCCCGGCCTCGGGCAGGTCGCGCGCCTCGCCCGCGCGGAGGTTGGGCGAGCGGCCGTAGGCGTAGCCCGCGCAGGTGTTGTAGATGCGCTGGCGGTCGCGGCAGAGCCCGCCCAGCATCTGGTGCACGGGCTGGCCGCAGAGCTTGCCGAAGATGTCCCAGAGGGCGATGTCGATGGCCGAGACGGCACGCCCTTCGACCCCGGTCGAGGCCGGTGCCAGGGGAAGGTCGGCAAGGCGGCGGTTCAGCGCCTCGATGCGCAGGGGGTCCTGGCCGAGGAGGCGCACGGCAAGCGTGTCGTGGATGTGGGCGGCAACCGCGCCGGCGCCGTAGAAGGTCTCGCCGAGGCCGGTGATGCCCTCGTCGGTCCCGATCCGCACCCAGAGGACGTTGACGTATTCGGGCGTCCAGAGCGTCTCGACCGCCGTGATCCGCATCGCTCCCCCCCGGTTCCCGCCCCGCCCTATCGTCGCACCGCTCCCGCCCCCCGCCAGCCCCCGCCGTTCCGCCGGACGGACCGCGCGAGGGGAAGGGCAGGGGGCGAGGCTTAGGGGGGCCGGGGAGGGCCTCGGGCCATGAAGGGGCCGGGGACCCTCGCGCGGGGCGGGCCATGCCTCGCCCGTCCTCGCCCCCGAGCCAGGAGCGGCGCCCGCCCCGGAGGCGGGGGGGACCACCCGGGCCGGTGGCACGGGCGCAGGCCCCCCGAACGGCGGGCGCGAGCCTCGTGCCGGCGCGCGGGCGGGGGTGAGGCGGCGAGGCGGTTCCGCGGGGCTCGCTGTCGCCGTGAGGGGACCGTGGTCCCTCGTGCCGAGCGGGCCATGGTTCTCCCCTCCTCTCCCCCAAGCCACGGGCAGCGCCCGGCCGCGGGCGGCGCGAAGCGCCCGCCCTGGGGGGCGGTCGGGCGCTGCCCGTGCCGGCGCACGGGCGGGAGAGAGGCGGCGGGGCGGTTCAATGGGCCCGGGCGTCGCCAAGCGAGGCCCGTGGACCCTTGGGCAAAGCGGGCCGAGGTTTGCCCGCCCTCGCCCCAAGCCACGGGCAGCACCCGGCCGCGGGCGGCCCCGCCGGCGGCCCCTTCCGTCCTCTCCGCGCCCGACCCGCGCCATCGTCCTGCCCGGCTCGGCCGGCAGGCTCGTCCGGGCATGCGAAAGGAGTCCCGCCATGCCCCTCCTCCGCCTCCTCGACGGGTTCGCCCTGCGCCTCGCCCGGCGGTCGCCGGCGCCGGCGACGGCCGACCCCATGCTCGTCCGCCTCGACGCCATCGCCCGTGCCGCCGCGGGGGCAGCCGGCGCCCGGCCGCTCTTCAGAAGTCGGGGGAGACCCCGGGCAGCCTGAGGGCCCGGATGAGGTCGCGCAGCTCCTGGCGGGCGGCGAGGTTCGAGATGTTCAGCTGCTCGACCCCGACATCGCGGAGGTCGAGGAGCGTGAGCCCGCGCGGAAAGAGCTCGCGGAAGATCACCCGCTCGCTGAACCCCGGGGCGACGCGGAAGCCGATCCGCCGCGCCAGGTCCTCGAGCGCCTTGCCGACCTTGCGCTTGTTGTGCATCTGCTGGGCCCCGAGGCGGTTGCGGAGCACGATCCAGTCGATCGGCCTCAGCCCCGCCTGGGCCCGCAGCTGGCGGGCCTGCCAGACCATCTCGGCATAGATCGAGGGGCCCTGGATCTTCCCCGTCTCGGCATCGACGCGGGCGAGGAGGTCGAAGTCGACGAAGCTGTCGTTGAGCGGCGTCACCAGCGTGTCGGCGAGCGAATGGGCCAGCTGCGACAGCCGCGTGTGCGATCCCGGGCAGTCGATGACGATGAAGTCCGAGACCGGCTCGAGGGCCGCGACCGCCGCCGACAGGCGATGGTCGAAGACGTTCTCCTCGGGCCCGATCTGGGCCCGGTCGACCTCGGGCAGCTCGACCAGCGCCGGGGTCGGCAGGTCAAGCCCGGTCCGGTCGAGATGGGCGCGGCGGTTCTCGATGTAGCGCGCGAAGCTTCGCTGGCGGAGGTCGAGGTCGAGGGCGCCGACGCGGTGGCCGAGGCGGGCAAGCGCGGTGGCGATGTGCATGCAGGTCGTGGACTTGCCCGAGCCGCCCTTCTCGTTGCCCACGACGACGATATGCGCCACGACGGCTCTCCCCGGCGGAAACGGCGGCGGCACGCGCGAGGGTGCCGGCGGCAACTATATGTGGTGACTGCCCGGGTGCAAGCCGCAGCGGGCAGAAGGGCGCGCGGCGTGGCCTCCTCCCGCGGGGGGAAACCGGCCACGGGCACCGGGGGGGGCAGGCGTCCGCCTGCCCGGACACCGGGGAGCCCCTCCCCCGGGTCGGGCGCGCCGGGCGGGAAGCCCCCCTTGCAGGCCGGCCGCGACCGCGGCCACCGGCACTAGGGGCCCGTCTCGGCGATGCGGGCGGCGATCCAGTCGTGGAAGCGGCCGACGCGAGTGTAGACGCCCGGGCTGCGGGGCGCCGCGCAACCCCAGCCGAAGCTCGTCACCCCGACGAGGAGCCAGCCCTCGCCCTCGCCCCGGATCGCCAGCGGCCCGCCCGAGTCGCCCTGGCAGGTGTCGACGCCGCCCGCGCGGAAGCCCGCGCAGAGCATGTTGGCGGTGATGGTGCCGCGCCGGGCGTGCTGGCGCCGGCAGGTCTCGAGCCCGACGACCGGCACCTGGGCCTCGCGCAGGACGGTGCTCGCGGGGCCGCCGCTCCGGGTGTCGCCCCAGCCGAGGATGGTCGGGCGCGCCCCGGGGCCGGCGTGGCGGTCGGTCTCGGCGTCGGTCGCCGGCGCCACGGTGGCGCCCGCGACCGGCTCGGCCATGCGCATGAGCGCGAGGTCGCTGTCCATCGTGCGGCGGTTGAAGTCGGGATGGACGATGATCGCCGCCACGGCGATGCGGCGGCCGCCGCGCCCGAGCCAGCGGGTGCCGACCAGCGCCTTCCAGGCCCCGGCAGGGGTTCCGGCCGTGCAGTGCGCGGCGGTCAGGAGCCAGGAGGGCGCGATCAGCGCCGCCCCGCAATACTGGCTCCACCCCGCGCCGCGGTAGAGGAGGGCGACCGTCCACGGATAGAGCTGGTTGAAACGCCATTCGCTCACCACCCTGCCGCCGACGATCTCGGGCCGTCCGGACGCGGCCGCGGCCGTCGCCGTTCCGGCCGGCGCCGGCGCGGGCAGCGCGAGCGTCGCGACGGCGAGCGCCGAGAGAAGAAGGCAGCGCCGGGCGGCGGCGCCCCCGGCGGCGAGGATGGTCCTGGTCATGGCGGCTCTCCGCGCCCGACGGGGGCCGGGCGACCATGGGCGAGGTCGGTCGCCTTCGTCAACCGCCCCGGGCGCCCCTGCGCCACGCGCCCCTCCGCACCGGGGCCCGGACGCGGCGCCGGCGGGCGAGCGAAGGGCACGGGGCCCGTCCGTCGCCCGGACGCGGCCCCCCCTGCCGGCGCTGCCGCGCCGGCCGGTCCCCCCGGGCGTCCCTTCGCCCCCGTGGTGTGTCACGGACGGTCGTTACCGTCAGGCACGCACCGCCGGCCCTTGATTCGGTGGGCCGATTCACCCGACGCTCGGGATCCGGGCGTCGGGATCGGACCCCTAGAAGCCGAGCCCGGCGTACTTGTTCTTGAACTTCGAGACCCGCCCGCCGGTATCGACGAGCTTCTGCTGGCCGCCGGTCCAGGCCGGGTGCGAGGCGGGATCGACGTCAAGCGCGAGCGTGTCGCCCGCCTTGCCCCAGGTCGACTTCATGCGCACGACGGTGCCGTCGGTCAGGCGCACGTCGATGGCGTGGTAGTCGGGGTGGATGCCGTCCTTCATCTCCGCCTCTCCTCAGCCCTGGGCGTCGCGGGCCCGCGGCCCGACCTCGGCGATGCGGGCCGACTTGCCGCGGCGCGACCGCAGGTAATAGAGCTTGGCCCGGCGGACCTTGCCGCGGCGCACGACCTCGATCGCCTCGATGTTGGTCGAATGGAGCGGAAAGACCCGCTCGACACCCTCGCCGAACGAGATCTTGCGGACCGTGAACGAGGCGCCGATGCCGGACCCGCCGCTGCGGCCGATGCAGACGCCCTCGTAGGCCTGCACCCGCGAGCGGTTGCCCTCGGTGACCTTGTAGCCGACGCGCAGGGTGTCGCCGGCCTTGAAATCGGGGATGGTCTTGCCGAGGGCGGCGATCTGCTCGGCCTCGAACTGCGCGATCAGGTTCATCGCGACTCTCCTTCTCCTGCCGCGGTGGACCCGCGAGATGTGTCGCGCCCCGAGAGCTCTCGGTCTCCGCCCGGGTCCCCGGCGCGCGCCGCGCACCAGGCCCGCCAGAGATCGGGGCGGCGTTCCCTCGTCAGCCTCTCGGCCATCTCCCGCCGCCATCCGGCGATCTTCGCGTGATTGCCCGAGAGGAGAACCTCGGGCGTCGCGCGGCCTTCCCAGACGGCGGGCTTCGTGTACTGCGGATGTTCGAGAAGACCGGCCGCAAACGATTCGTCACGGACCGATGCCTCGTTTCCGAGCACGCGGGGTATAAGGCGCAGGCTCGCGTCGATCAAGGCCATGGCGGCGATCTCGCCGCCCGAGAGGACGAAGTCGCCGAGGCTGACCTCGGCCACCGCCCGGGCCTCGAGCGCGCGCTCGTCGATGCCCTCGAAGCGGCCGCAGAGAAGCGTCACGCCGTCGCCGCGGGCCAGCCGCAGGGCCATGGCGTGGTCGAAGGGGCGGCCGCGGGGCGAGAGGCCGATCACCGGCCAGCGCTCGCGGTCGGGGGGGGTGCCGGTCGCGGCATGGGCGAGGGCGGCGGCGGCGACGTCGGCGCGCAGGACCATGCCGGGGCCGCCGCCGGCGGGGGTGTCGTCGACGGTGCGTTGGCGGCCGAGGCCGAAGGCGCGGAGGTCGATCGTCGCGAGCCGCCAGAGCCCGGCCTCGAGCGCGCGACCGGTGAGCGAGAGCGCGAGGGGGCCCGGGAAGGCCTCGGGGAAAAGCGTGATCACGCGCGCCTCCCAGGCGCCCTTCACGGGCGGGGGCCCGTCCATCAGGCTGCGCGGGGAGGCGGACGCCCGCATGGCCAGCCGGCCGTGGGACCGGGGCGGGGGCGAGGGCGGCGGAGGCGGGGCGCTCATTGCCGCCCCGGCGCCCGGGCCGGGCGCGGCCGGGGCGGGGGCCGGCCGGCAGGCCCCCGCCGGCCGGGCGGCGGATCGTCGGCGACCCCGGCCGGCGCGGCCGGGCGCCGGGGCCGCGGGCGGCGACGGGCGGGGAGGATGCCGGGGAGGGGCGCGGCCGGTCCGGCCCGGAGCGCGGCCGCGGGGGAAGCCGGCAGGTCCGCCGCCGCCCTCCCGGCACCGGGGCCGGCCGCAGCCGGCGGGGGGGGGACCTTCACCGCGAGGGAGGACGGCGCCACCCCGGGGCCCGGGCCCTCCGCCGCCGGGCGCAGCGGTGCCGACCGCGGCAGGCGGAGGGCGGGGATGGCCGCGATCGCCGCCGGGAGGGCACGGGCGGCGGCCGTCGCCGCGGCCCCGCCGCCCGGCCGGCGCGCCCCGGTCAGGATGGGATGGCGCCCCGTCACCCTCACGGCAGGAGCCCCTCGGGCGGGTCGGCGACGATGATGCCGCGGGCGAGATCCACCGTCGGCACCGCGGCGCGCGTGAAGGGCAGGAGGAGCGGGACCGCGAGCCCCGGCCCCTCGATCTCGAGAAGGTCGCCCGCGCCGTGGTTGAGGATCGCGCCCACCCGCCCGAGCGGCCGGCCGCCGCCGTCCTGGACGGCCAGCCCGATGAGGTCGGCGTGGTAGTATTCGTCCTTCTCTGGGGCCGGCAGGGCGGCGCGGTCGGCATAAAGGCGGGTGCCGCGCAGCCCCTCGGCCGCCGCCCGCGTGGTGACCCCGGACAGGCGGGCGACGAGCGCGCCCGGGGCCGTCCCGGTGAGGGTGAGGGCGAAGCGGCGGCTGCCGTCCTCGCTCTCGAGGGGGCCGTAGGCGGAAATCGCGACCGGGTTGGCGCAGAAGCTTTTCAGCCGCACCTCGCCCCTGACCCCGAAGGCCCCGGCGATGGCGCCGAGGCAGATGCGGGCCGCCGCCATCGCCCTCAGCCCGCCGCCGCCCCGGCCTTCTTGGCCCGCTCGGCCGCGCGCTCGACCGCCCGCTTGCCGGGCTTGGCCTTCTCGGGGTTGCTGCGCTCGGCCTTCGGGCGCACCCCGGCGGCCTCGAGGAAGCGGGCGATGCGGTCGGTCGGCTGGGCGCCCTGGGCGAGCCAGTAGGTCACGCGCTCCATGTTCATGCGGATGCGGTCCTCGCTGTCCTTGGGCAGGAGGGGGGCGTAGATGCCGAGCTTCTCGATGAAGCGGCCGTCGCGCGGCATGCGGCTGTCGGCCGCCACGATCGCGTAGTGGGGGCGCTTCTTCGAGCCGCCGCGGGCGAGGCGGATCTTCATGGCCATGGGTCGTCTCCTCGGTCGGGTCAGGGGTTGGCCGCCAGCGGGGCGGCGTGCTTCTCGTGGTGGCGGATCACTTCCGAGATGATGAAGCGAAGGAATTCCTTCGCGAATTCGGGATCGAGGCCGGATTCGGCGGCAAGCCGCTCGAGGCGCGCGATCTGGGCCGCCTCGCGCGAGGGGTCGGCGGGGGGAAGGGCATGGCGGGCCTTGAGGCTGCCGACGGCCCGGGTGTGCTTGAAGCGCTCGGCGAGCGTGTAGACGAGGATCGCGTCGAGCCGGTCGATCGACTCGCGGTGGTCGTGGAGAAGCGCGGCGGCGCGGGCGATGGCGTCGGTCATGGGGCCTCCGGCGGCAGGCGAAGGGGGCGGGGGGCCGCGGCCGGCGCGGGCGGACGGTCCCCGCCCGGCCGTCTCCCCCGGCGCCGGGCGGCCGGGGCCCGGGCGCCGCCGGGGGCGCGGGGCCCGGCGCGGTCGGGCGCGCCGCGGCGGGCGCGGGCGCCGTCGGGGGTGCCGCGGCGGGCGCGGGCGGCCGTCGCGGCCGCGGGCGGGACCCGGGCCATCACTTGCGCTTGCCGAGCCCGAGGCCCGTGAGCCCGCCCGGCAGCCCCGCCCCACCCGCGGGCCCGCCGAGGCCCGCGGGCAGCGTGATCCCGCCCGGCAGGCGGCCGGCCTGGGCCGCCGCGGCCTGCATGAGGGCGCCCTCGGTGCCCGCCTCGCCCTTGCCGAACATCGACTTCATCGCCTGCCGGAGCATCCCACCCTTGCCCAGCCGCTTCATGACGTCGGCCATCTGGCGGTGCATCTTGAGGAGCCGGTTGAGTTCGGCGACGTCGAGCCCGGCCCCGGCCGCGATCCGCCGCTTGCGGCTGGCCTGGAGAAGGTCGGGGTTGGCGCGCTCCTTCCGCGTCATCGACTGGATGAGCGCGATCTGGCGGCGCAGCATGCGGTCGTCGAAGCCCGCCTCCTCGGCCGCCTTCTGCATCCGGCCCATGCCCGGCATCAGCCCCATGACCGACTGCATGCCGCCCATCTTCAGCATCTGGTCAAGCTGGGCGCGAAGGTCGTTCATGTTGAACTGGCCCTTCTGGAAGCGCTTCATCATGCGCTCGGCCTGCTCGGCCTCGAGGACCTCCTGGGCCTTCTCGACGAGGGCCACGATGTCGCCCATGCCGAGGATGCGGCCGGCGATGCGGGGGGCCTCGAAGGGCTCGAGCGCGTCCATCTTCTCGCCCGTGCCGACGAAGCGGATGGGCTTGCCGGTGACGGCGCGCATCGACAGCGCGGCGCCGCCGCGGCCGTCTCCGTCCATGCGCGTGAGCACGACGCCGCTGATGCCGACGCGGGCGTCGAACTCCTGCGCCACCTCGACGGCGACCTGGCCCGTCAGCCCGTCGACGACGAGAAGCGTCTCGCGCGGGCGGACGAGCTCGCGCACCTCGGCGACCTCGTCCATGAGCGCGCGGTCGATCTGGAGGCGGCCGGCGGTGTCGAGGAGGACGACGTCGTAGCCGCCGAGCGTCGCCTGCGAGAGCGCCCGGCGGGCGATCTCGACCGGGGCCTGGCCGGGGACGATGGCGAGGACATCGACCCCGACCTGCTGGCCGAGGATCGCGAGCTGCTCCATCGCCGCCGGGCGGCGGGTGTCGAGCGAGGCCATGAGGACGCGCTTGCCCTCGCGCTCGCGCAGGCGGCGGGCGAGCTTTGCCGTCGTCGTCGTCTTGCCCGAGCCCTGGAGGCCGACCATCAGGATCGGCGCCGGCGGGTTGTCGATCCGGAGCGCGCCGGGCTCGCCCTCGCCGGCGAGCATGGCCACGATCTCGTCGTGGACGACCTTGACGACCTGCTGGCCGGGCGTGATCGACTTCAGGACCGCCTGTCCGGTCGCCTTCTTCTGGACGCGGGCAGCAAAGTCGCGCACCACCGGCAGGGCGACGTCGGCGTCAAGCAGCGCCGTGCGCACCTCGCGCAGGGCGAGGGTGACGTCGGCTTCGGTCAGCGCCCCCTGCCGGGTGAGGCGGCCGAAGACGTCGCCGAGGCGCTCGGCCAGGTTCTGAAACATCCGCGACCCCTCGCGCTCGCTTGCCCCGCCCTCGCGGGAGGGCGTCGTCCATGCCCCGACGGCACCCGCGGACGCATCGCGCCGGCGGAGATCGATCCCCGCAACGGTCGGGGACCGGAAGGCGCATGCGCGTTCCGGGTGGCGGGCCCCGATAGCCCCCCGCCGCCGGCCTGTCAAGCCGCCGCGCCGGCCGCCGTGATCGCTGCCGCGATCGCCGCCGCGAGCGGCCGGCGCTGGGCATGGCCGGGGGCGGCCGCGACCTCGTCGAGCCAGGCCGCGGTGCCCGCGTGCACCGCCCGCCAGTCGCCATCGGTCATCGCGAACCAGGCGGTGTCGCGGTTGCGGCCCTTGATGACCATGTGGTGGCGGAAGATGCCCTCGAAGCGGAAGCCGAGCCGCAGCGCCGCCCGCCGCGAGGGGGCGTTGAGGGCGTCGCACTTCCATTCCAGCCGCCGGTAGCCGAGGCCGTCGAAGGCACGCACGGCCATCAGGTGCAGGGCCTCGGTCGCCGCCGGGGTCCGCTGGAGGGCGGGCGCGAGGACGATGTTGCCGATCTCGATGACCCCGTGGGCGGGTTCGATGCGCAGATAGGAGGCGATCCCCTCCGGCCGGCCGTCGACGAGGACGGTGTGGAACTGGGGGTCGGCGCCCGCGGCCGCGGCCGCGAACCAGCCGGCGAAGTCGGCCGCCTCGGGGTAGGGCCCGCGCGGCAGGTAGGTCCAGAGCCCGCCCGTCGCATCGGCCGCGAAGGCCGCGTGGAGGGCCGCGGCATGGCCAGCCTCGGCCGGCACCAGGGTGCAGAAGCGGCCCGGCATCGGCGTCCGCGGCGGCTGCGGCCGTGCCGTCCAGCCGGGCAGGAGGGGACCCACGGGCCGCGGAGCGGCGGCCGCGGCCGGGGCAACGTCGTCGGGCATGGGGACCTCCGGGGTTGGCGGGTCCAGGCTTTCCCGCCACGGGCCCCTGCCGTCAAGGCACACTCGGTCGCAGCGGCGCCGGCTTGCGCGCTGGAGGGCGCGGTGGTTCAGTCCCGCGGCCGGCCGGGAACCCCCGCGCGCCCGCCGGGGAGGACCGCGCGCCGATGGAATCCTGGGACGAGATCCGCACCGCCTTCCATGTCGCCCGGCTTGGCACCGTCTCGGGGGCGGCCGAGGTTCTCGGCGTTCATCACGCGACCGTGATCCGCCACATCGACGCCCTCGAGGCCCGCCTCGGGACCAAGCTCTTCCAGCGCCACGCCCGCGGCTACACGCCGACCGAGGCCGGCCAGGACCTTCTCGAGGTCGCCCGCGGTGCCGACGGCGCCTTCGCCCAGCTGGCCAGCCGCGTCCGCGGCCGCGGCGACAGCGTCGCCGGCGCCGTCGTCGTGACCTCGATCGCCGAGCTGGCGGGCCGCCTCGCCCCCGCGCTCGTGCGCTTCCAGGAGGCCCATCCCGGCCTCGTCGTCTACTACCTGACGGGGCCGCGGGTCTTCCGGCTGGAATATGGCGAGGCCCATGTCGCCGTCCGCGCCGGCCCCCAGCCTGTCGAGCCGGACTATGTCGTCCAGCCGCTCTGCGTGCAGCGCCATGCCCTTTATGCCACCCGCGCCTACGTCGCCGCCCGCGGCCTCCCCGACGGCGTCCCCGCGCTCGCCCGCCACCGCATCGTCGCCCACGACGATCCCGCCGCCCGGCCGCCGTTCTTCGCCTGGCTCCGCCAGCAGGTTCCGGAAGCGGCCTGGAGCTTTCGCGGCAGCGAACTCGGGACGCTCGAGGAGGCGGTGCGGGCCGGGGCCGGCATCGGCTTCCTGCCGGTCTGGGACGCCTCCGGCGACCCCGACCTTGTCGAGGTGATGGCGCCGCGGCCGGAGTGGGACGCGGCCCTCTGGCTTGTCACCCACGTCGACCTGCACCGCTCGGCCAAGGTCCAGGCGTGCCTCCGGCACCTCAAGGTCGAGGCCCAGGGTTGGCCCGCGGCATGAGGATCGGCGGGATCGCGGCGCTCTCCCCCGCCGCCCGCGGGCATCTCGCGATGGTCGTCTTCGCGGCCAGCATCTCGGGGTCGATCTCGCTCGGCGCCCGCATCGCGAACCTCGTCGACCCCACCGTCATCACCGCCGTGCGCTTCCTCGGGGCGGCGGCGATCATGCTCGGGGCGACCGCACTCGGCCCGGGGCTGCGGCGGGCCCATCTCGTCCAGCCCTGGCGCCATTTCGTGCTGGGCGGGCTGATGGCGGCATACTTCGTCTTCATGTTCGAGGGGCTGAAGACGGCGCCGGCGGTCGGGGCCGCGGCCATCTTCACGCTGATGCCGGTGATGACGGCGGGTTTCGGCTGGCTGATCGCCGGCCAGTTCACCACGAGGCGCATGGCGGCCGCGATCGCCGTCGGGGCGGGGGGCGCGCTCTGGGTCATCTTCCGCGGCGATCCCTCGGCACTCGCCTCGCTGGCGATCGGGCGCGGCGAGGCCATCTACTTCGCCGGCTGCGTCGCCCATGCCGTCTTCATCCCGCTCGCCCGGCGGCTGAACCGCGGCGAACCGCCCGAGGTGGTGACGCTTCTCTTCCTTCTCGCCGGCGCGGGGCTCCTCTTCGTCTGGGGCTGGTCCGCGATCGCGGCGACCGCCTGGGCGCAGTTGCCCGCCGTCGTCTGGGTCACGCTCGCCTACATCACCGTCATGGCCTCGGCGCTGTCGTTCTTCCTGCTGCAATACGCCACCATGCGGCTGCCGGCGGCCAAGGTCATGGGCTATTCCTATCTCACCCCGGCCTCGGTGCTCGTCTGGGAGATCGCCCTCGGCGGCACCCTGCCGCCGGCCCTGACGCTCGTCGGCGTCGGGCTGACGCTCGTCGCCCTTGGCCTCCTCCTCAAGGACGAGGAGCGGCCGGCCCGCACGGACGCGGCCCTGGCGCTGGACCGGGCCGGCCGGCTTGGCTATCAGGAGCCGCGCGCGCAGAACCCCGGGAACCGCCCATGACCAGCCCCGCCCGCTACGAACCCCGAATCGCGGAGCCGAAATGGCAGGCGGCCTGGGAGGCGGCCGGGCTTTTCGCCGCCCGCCACGATCCCGCGCGGCCGAAATACTACGTGCTCGAGATGTTCCCCTACCCCTCGGGGCGCATCCACATGGGGCATGTGCGCAACTACACGATGGGCGACGTCATCGCCCGCTACCGGCGCGCCCGCGGCTACAGCGTCCTCCACCCGATGGGCTGGGACGCCTTCGGCCTGCCGGCCGAGAACGCGGCCATGGAACGCGGCGGCCACCCCCGGGAGTGGACCTACGCCAACATCGCCGACATGCGCGCGCAACTGATGCCGCTCGGCTTCTCGATCGACTGGAGCCGCGAGTTCGCGACCTGCGATCCCGAATACTACGGCCAGCAGCAGGCGCTCTTCCTCGACTTCCTCGAGAAGGGGCTCGTCTACCGCAAGGCGGCGATGGTCAACTGGGATCCCGTCGAGATGACGGTGCTCGCCAACGAGCAGGTGGTCGACGGCCGCGGCTGGCGCTCGGGTGTCCCGGTCGAGCGGCGCGAACTGCCGCAATGGGCCTTCCGCATCTCGGATTTCTCGGCCGAGCTTCTGGCCGCGATCGACGGGCTCGAGCGCTGGCCCGAGAAGGTGCGGCTGATGCAGGCCAACTGGATCGGCCGGAGCCGCGGCCTCGAGCTTGCCTTCGCGACCGTGGACGGCCCCGCCGGCTTCGAGGCGGTCGAGGTCTACACGACGCGGCCCGACACGCTCCTCGGCGCCTCCTTCATCGCGCTGGCGCCCGACCATCCGCTCGCCCGCCGGCTCGAGGAGGACGACCGCCGGGTTGCGGCCTTCGTCGCCGAATGCCGCCGCCTCGGCACCTCGGAGGCGGCGATCGAGACGGCCGAGAAGCGCGGCATCGACACCGGCCTGCGCGTCCGCCATCCCTTCGATCCCGGCTGGACGCTGCCGGTCTGGATCGCCAACTTCATCCTCATGGACTACGGCACCGGGGCGATCTTCGGCTGCCCGGCGCACGACCAGCGCGACCTCGACTTCGCCCGCCGCTACGGGCTGG
>JADLCV010000222.1 GCA_020846995.1 Paracoccaceae bacterium | reverse complement strand
GCAAGGCTCGTCAGCCGCGGGGCCGTGGCCGCTGCTGCGATGTCCGTCATCTCGGGGACCTCCGGGGAAGGCGCGGCCCTGCCTTTCACGCCGCCCCGCCCCTGTCAACGCGGGCCCCCGCGAGTGCAGACGCCCCGGGCCGCCAGGCGGTCCGGGGCGTCTCGGGCGGCCCGCGGTCACCCCGCCGGGCCGGCAGCGCCGCCCGCCCCTGCGGCGCGGGCAGGGGGAGGCCGCCCGCGCCTGCGCCTAACCCTCCATCACATGGGGGATCCACATCGCGATCTCGGGGAAGACCATGACGAGGATCATCGCCAGGAGCTGGATGATGACGAAGGGGATGATGCCCTTGTAGATGTCGATCAGCCGGACCTCGGGCGGGGCCACGGTCTTGAGGTAGAAGAGCGACGGCCCCATCGGCGGGGTCAGGAACGAGGTCTGGAGGTTGACCGCGAGCAGGATCGCGAACCAGTAGGCGAGGTCGTCCTGAGCGACGTGCCCGCCGAAGTCGAGCTTGAGGATGATCGGCGCGAACACCGGCAGGACGATCAGCGTGATCTCGATCCAGTCGAAGAAGAAGCCGAGGATGAAGACGAGGATCAGGACGGCGATGAGCAGGTGCCAGGGCGAGAGGTTCATGCCGGTGACGATGTCGGTCACGAGATGGTCGCCGCCGAGCAGCCGGAAGGTCAGCGAGAAGGCGGTGGCGGAGAGGATGATCATGAAGATCATGCCCGTCGTCAGGGCCGAACTGCGCGTGGCCGTGACCGTCAGCGCCCACCAGCCCCGGTTCTCGGCGGCAAAGCGGCGGAAGAGCCCGCCCCCGGCCGTGTTCGCCGCCGCCCCGGGGATCGCGAAGCGGGTGAAGCTGAGGACCGTGTACATGGCCGGACGCACGAAGATGGCGAGGAGCAGCGCCCCCGCCGCGCCGATCCCGGCCGATTCGGTCGGCGTCGCCCAGCCGAGCGTGATCGAGCCGAGGACGAAGAAGATGAGCAGGAAGGCAGGGACGAGCCCGACGATCAGGCTGACGGCGAGATGGGCCCAGCCCGAATGCTCGTCGGGCTCGCTGAAGCGCGGCGCCGCCTTGGGCGAGATCAGGGCAAAGATCAGGATGTAGCCCATGTACATGGCGCCGAGCATGATGCCCGGCCCGAAGGCCGCCATGAACATCGTGCCGACCGAGCGCGAGAGCAGGTCGCCGATGATGACGAGCATGATCGAGGGCGGGATGAGGATGCCGAGCGTCCCCGACGACACGATGGTGCCGGTGGCGAGCGGGATCGAGTAGTTCTTCTGCAGCATCACCGGCAGCGCGAGCAGGGTGAGCATGACGACCGAGGCCCCGACGATCCCGGTCGCGGCGGCAAGGATGATCCCGAGCAGCGTGACCGAGAGCGCAAGCCCGCCCGGAACCCGCCGCATGAGGCGGTTGAGGCTTTCGAGCATGTCCTTGGCGACCCCCGTCTTCTCGAGGATCAGGCCCATGAAGACGAAGAGCGGGACGGTGGTCAGGGTCAGGTTCTCGGCCGCCCCGGTCCACATCCGCTGGGTGATGGTGTAGAGCTGGATGGGGATGAGGGCGCCGGTGGCGATGCCGAGGAGGCCGAAGGCGATCCCGACGCCGCCGAGGACGAAGGCAACGGGAAAGCCCGAAAACAGCAGCACCGCCATGGTCGCGAACATGAAGAGCGGCATGTACTCGATGAAGACGGTCACAGGCTGCCCTCCGCGAGCGTGTTCAGTTCGTATCGCGTCGGATCGCGCAGGACGGCGATGCTCTTCGCAAGCCGGCTGACCCCGGCGAGGGCGAGAAGGATGATCCCGAGCGGCAGCATCGACTTGATCGCCCAGCGGTAGGGCAGCCCGTCGACCGACTGCGAGATCTCGTTGCGGATGAAGGAGGTGTAGGCGAATTCCACGGCATAGTAGCCGGTGATGGCGCAGAACGGGAAGAGCAGGAGGAGGATCCCCAGAAGCTCGACCAGTGCCTTGCCGCGGGCGCTGAGCTTGTCGTGGACGAGGTCGATGCGGATGTGCTGGTTGTGGATGAAGGTCGCGCCGAGGAAGAACATGATGAGGATGGTGTGCAGGTGCCACTCGGCCTCCTGCAGTTGCGTCGAGCCGAGGCGGATGAAGCGGCGCGTCACGACGTCGAAGACGACGATGATGACCAGTCCGAGCAGGGCGAAGGATGCGACCCGGCCCAGCGCGTTGAGCAGCGCGTCGATGGCTCTGCTCAGTTTCAGCAGGTTGTTCATTGTCCCTCCCCTTGGTGCCGGCCCGTCGCCAGGTCGCCCCGGAGGCGTCGCGCGTGACCTTCGCCGGGTGCCCGGGCCGGCCCGCCGGGGCCGGCTCCGGGATGCATCGCGCGACCCCTTCCTACGGCGGGCCGCGAGGGCCCGCCGGAGCGCGTCCTGGACGGACGGAAACCCGGGATCACTTGTCCGCGAGCGGCTTCAGGTAGCCGAGATCCTGCCAGGCATGGTAGCTGGCGCGGAACTCGTTGTAGGAGGCGAGGGCGCGGGCAAAGCCCTCGTTCTTGCCGGCTTCCTCGGCCGCGACCTCGTCCCAGGCCTTGCGCAGCGCGTCGAGGACCTCGTCGGGCAGGACCCTGATCTCGGGCTTGCCGGCCGCGATCAACGCCTGGATGGCCGGCGCCTGGAGCGAGGCGCCCTGCGCCAGCGTCCGCACGCTCGCCTCGCCGCAGGTCGTCTCGATCGCCGCCCGCTGCTGGTCGGTCAGCGCCTTCCAGGTGTCGAGGTTGATGATCAGGCTGTCGGTCGCCACCTGCTGGTGCCAGCCGGGGAAGTAGACGTAGTTGGTGACCTTGTTAAGGCCCACCGCCATGTCGATCGAGGGGTTGGAGAACTCGGCCCCGTCGATGACCCCGCGCTCGAGTGCCGAATAGAGCTCGCCCCCCGGGATGAGCTGGATCGACGCCCCGACCTTGGCGAGGACCCGCCCGCCGAGGCCGAAGTAGCGCATCTTGAGGCCCTGGAGATCGGCGACCGAGTTGATCTCGACCTTCATCCACGCCGCCGTCTCGGGGGCGGTGATCGTGCAGATGAAGGCCTTGAGGTTCAGCTTGGCGTGGATCTCCTCGTGGATGTCGTAGCCGCTGCCCTGGCGCATCCAGGTCATGTACTCGGTCACGTCGGGCCCGAAGGGCACGGCCGCGTAGAGCGTCAGGGCGGGCTCCATCCCGGCGCCGTAGCCGGGCGAGCCGAAGGCCATGTCGACCGCCCCTTTCGAGACGGGGTCGAAATACTCGGTGGCGGGAACGAGCGCGCCGGGCTCGAAGACCTCGACGTTGAGCGTGCCGCCGCTCAGCACTTCGATCCGCTCGGCGATCCAGTGGGTGATCTCGCCGATCACCGGGGTCTGGGTCGGAAAGGCCACGTGCATGCGCAGGGTGCGCTCCTGCGCCCCGGCGGTGCCGCCGAGAACGAGCATGGCAAGGGCGCTGGCCGCGCCGAGCGTGATGCCGAGTCTGGACTTCATGTCTTCCTCCTTGTTGGCTTCCAGTATGGGTCGGCGGATCGGGTCTCCGCCATGATCCGCGATTTCCGCGGCTTCGGAGCGCCTGCCGGCGACATCCGGTCGTTCGTCATCGGTGCGGCCGCGCCCGGCCCGGCGGGCGGACGGGTGCCGCGGGGCGGGCGGTGCCGGCCCCGTGCCGGTCTCCGCCTGCTCCGGGCCTCCACGTCGCCGCATCCGTGTCCCCCGGCCAGATCAACCCGGACCTGACGAACACATTCACTCAATTCTAACCCTTGTCAAGCCGGGAGTGGGCCCGGCCCGCCGGGGAGCGGGGAATCGGGCGGCCCTGCCCGCGGGGCCGGGGCCGGGGGGCCCGCCGGAGGGCCCGGGGGGCCCGGGGGGCCCGCCTCCTCGGGGCGGCACGCGCGGGCCCCTCTAGGCTTCGGGCGTGACCGGGCTCCAGAGCCGGCGGTCGGTGCCGGCCTCGTAGCCCTTGCCGCGAGGGTAGCTCACGAGTTCGAGCTGCATCCCCCAGGGCGTCCGGAAGTAGATCCAGGTCTGCCCGGCGCTCGCGCCCTGATGGCGCACCACGGGCTCGCCGAGGATCTCGACGCCGTGACTCCGCAGCCAGGCCAGCGAGGCGTCGAAGTCGTCGGTGTAGAAGGCGAGATGATGGCCGCCGATATCGCTGTTCTTCGGCAGCTCGGCACGCTGGTCGGGAGCGGAATATTCGAAGATCTCGAAGTTCGGCCCGTGGCCGCAGCGAAAGAAGCGCAACTTGCGCATCACCGTGCGGGGGTGGACGTTCAGCTGCCGCGCCATCCAGTCGTCCTCGGCCGCGAACGGGCCGAGGTCGTAGAAGCGCTCGCAGCCCATGACCTCGACGAAGAAGCGCGTCGCCTCCTCGAGGTCGGGGACGGTGAAGCCGACATGCTCGACCCCGCGCAGGCCGGGCATGCCGCGGGCAGCGCCCCCTGCCGTCCGCTCAGCCATGGATGCGGTCTCCCCTCCCGGTGTCGATCATCATCCGGCGCAGTTCGGCCTCGATCTCGGGGCTCATGGCGAAGGCCGCGCGCTCGAGGATCTTCGACACCGAGGGCGAGCTTTCGCCGCCGTGCACCCGCTTCACCGGCTGGTCGAGATGGTCGAAGAAACGGCGGTGGACCTCGTCGGCGAGCATCGCCCCGTAGGAGACCGTGAGCGGCCCCTGCTCGACGACGACGACGTTGTTCGTGCGGGCGATGCTGGCGCCGACCGTCTCCCAGTCGATCCCCGCCCGGTCGAGCGAGCGCAGGTCGATGATCTCGGCGTCGAGCCCGAGGGCCGCGACCGCCTTCTGGGCCTCGGCCACCATCGCCGAATAGGTGAGGATGGTGAGGTCGCGCCCGGGACGCACGACCCTGGCCTTGCCGAGCGGGATGAAGTAGTCCCAGTCCTCGGCCGGCCCGAGGGCCTTGGTGTTGTAGAGCCCGACGTGCTCGATCACCAGCACCGGATCCTCGCAGCGCAGGGCGCTGTTCATCAGCCCGACATAGTCGAAGGGGGTCGCGGGGGCGACAATCCGCCAGCCCGGCCATTGCGCGAAAAGCCCCGCCGGATCCATCGAGTGCTGCGAGCCGTAGCCCGAGCCGATGGCGATCTTGGTCCTCAGGACGAGCGGCATGGCGTTGTCGCCGCCGAACATGTGGCGGGCCTTGCCGATCTGGTTGAAGAGCTGGTCGGCCGCGACGAGGGCAAAGTCGGGATACATGAGTTCCACGACCGGGCGGTAGCGGCCCATCATCGCCACTCCGCCGGCGAGCCCGCTGAAGCCCGCCTCGGCGATCGGGGTGGGAACGATGCGGTCGGGATAGCGGTCCCAGAGCCCCTTGGTGGCACCGTTGGTGCCGCCCTTGAGGCGGTGGATGTCCTCGCCGATGCAGAAGATGCGCTCGTCCTCGGCCATGCGCCGGTTCATCACCTCGGCCACGGCATCGACGAAGCGCACCTCGGCGAGTTCGCCCCGGAAGGTCTCCTGTTCCTCGTAGCGCACGCCCTTGAGTTCGGAGAGATCGCCGCGCAGGCCGCGGTCGCGCATCGCCGGGTCGGGCCAGAGGCCGTCGATGATCGTGCGCCGGTTGCCCTCCTGGCGGGTGAGGGCGTTGGCCGCGGTCTGCATGGCCGTGCGGGCGCGGTCGGCGAGGCGGGCGTCGCCCTCCTCGTCCAGCCAGTCGCGGGCGCGCAGCCCCTCGAACATCACCCGCAGCGGGTCGCGGGCGCGCCAGGCCGCCTCGTCGTCCTTGCCGCGGTAGCCGAAGGCGCTGCCGACGACGCTGCCGCCGTGGTGGTAGTAGCGGTAGAGCAGGGCCTCGATCACCGTCGGGCCCTTGCCCGCGCGCATGATCTCGACCGCAAGCTCGGTCGCCGCCCGCACCGCCACCGCATCCATGCCGTCGACGCGGAAGGAGGGAATGCCGTAGCCGAGCCCGCGGGCCGAGACACGGGTCTCGCGGGTCTGCTCCTCGACCGTGGTCGCCACGGCAAAGCCGTTGTTCTCGATGAAGAAGCAGATCGGCAGATCCCAGAGCGCGGCGAGGTTCATGGTCTCGGCGAAGGAGCCGATGTGGACCCCGCCCTCGCCGATGTAGGAAAAGACGACATCGCCCGTGCCGGCGCGCCGGTTGGACCACGCCGCGCCGGCCGCCATCGGCACCCCGCCGGCGACGATGGCGTTGGTGCCAAGCGCGCCGGCCGCGTCCCAGCGCAGGTGCATCGACCCTCCGCGCCCCCGGCAAAAGCCCTGGGCGAGCCCCATGATCTCGGCCAACGCCTTCTGGAGGACCTCGATCGTCGCCGGGCCCGGCACGGTCGTCAGCGGATCGGTGCGGTCGGGGGCGACGAAGTTCAGCGCCTTGGCAAGGAACTGGTGGTGGCCGCGGTGCGAGCCCGCGACCTGGTCGGTCGCCCGCAGGGGCGCGATCGAGCCGATGGCCCCCCCCTCCTGCCCGATCGAGCTGTGGGCGGGGCCGTGGATCAGGCCCTGCCGCTCCATCTCGAGCACCATCTCCTCGAAGGCGCGCACGAGGTGGAGATGGTCGTGCATGCGCAGGGCCTCGTCGCGGCCGAGCCGGACCCAGTCGGCCTCGGTCGCGGTGATCTCGACCCAGTCCGCCATCGGCGTGAGTTTCCTGACTTCAGGCATCTCGTCCCCGCATCTCTGTTCCCGTCTCCGCCAACCCCGGCGGTCACCCCCGTTCCCGGGGTGACCGCGACGGCAGGGGCACGACGGGGCGCAAGCGCGCTCCCCGCCCCCGGCCCCCAATCAGCCTTCGTTCACCCCGGCGGCGCGGATCGCCGCCTCGGAGATCTTGAAGAAATCCTCCCCGCCCTCGCCGGCCGAGAGCATCGCCGCCCAGCCCTGGCGGACGAGCGCCGTGATCGGAAGCGGCACCTCGAGGGCATGGCCCGCCGCCAGCGCGAGATCGAAGTCCTTGGCGATCTGGGCGACGCTGAAGCGGGCCTCGAAGTCGCGCGCCCTGAGCGCCGCCGCCTTGTAGCCGAACAGCGGCGAGGCGGCGACGCTTACGGCGATGCCGTCGATCGTCGTCGCGCGGTCGACGCCGTTCTTCATGCAGAAGGCCATGGCCTCGCCCGTCATCGCGGCGATGATGCCGACCATCATGTTGACGGTCAGCTTCAGGACCCGCGCCTGCTCGCCCTCGCCGGCATAGAGCCGCTGCCCGGTGACGGCGCCGAGGACCGGCGCCAGCGCCTCGAAGCTCGCCCGCGGCCCCGAGACGAACATGCCGAGCTTGCCCGCCTCGGCCAGCGCGACCGAGCCCGAGACCGGCGCCCGCAGGTAGGCGATGCCGCGCCCGGCGGCCCGGCGCGCGACCTCCTCCGAGATCGCGACCGAGACCGTGCTCGTCTCGACAAGGACGCTGCCCGCCCGCATGTGGGCGAGGGCGCCGTCGGGGTCGAGGGCGACGCGGGCGAGGGCGGGGTCGTCGGCGACCGAGACGAAGACCGTGTCGGCCGCAGCCGCAAGCGCGGGGATCGCGTCCGCGACCCTCGCCCCGGCGGCGCGGTGGGGCGCGGCGCGGCCGGAACTGCGGTTCCACACGGTCACCTCGTGGCCGGCGCGGACGAGGTTCAGCGCCATCGGCGCGCCCATCTTGCCGAGCCCGATCCAGCCGATCCTGCCGCCCATTCCCCTCTCCCTCCCGCCGCCCTGCCCGCCCGGCCTCTCGCACCGCGGCCGTTCACCCGGATCACTCACCCGGGTCACTCCTCCGGGTCACTCCCAGGTGTTGCCGAAGCGCGGCGTCTTGGTGTCCTCGCCCTGCGGGAAGACCCGGGTGTTGTTGTAGTGCGATTCGCTGTGGCGGATCCCCGGCATGATGTCGTTGCAGGTCCAGTACTGGCGGCCGCAGACGAGGAGATCCTCGGCGGGGAACTTCGAGATGACCTCGGCGCCGGTCCTGGTGACGACCATCTCCTCCTCGATGCGGGCGGCGTGGTGGCTGCCCTTGGCCGGCCAGAAGGTCTCGAGCGCGAAGACCATGCCCTCCTGGATCACCTCGGGATGGTCGAGCGAGACGAGCCGGCTGATGACCGGACGCTCCCAGATGCCAAGGCCGAGACCGTGGCCGTATTGCAGGCCGAAGGCCGCCTCCTCGCTCGGGAAGCCGAATTCCTCGGCCCTGGGCCAGACGCGCGCGACCTCGCCCGTGGTGACGCCGGGCCGGATCAGGGCGATGGCCTGGTCGAGGTAGTCGCGGCAGCGCCTGTAGGCGTCGCGCATCGCCGGCGAGGCGCTGCCGACCGCGAACGTGCGGTAGTAGCAGGTCCGGTAGCCCATGTAGCTGTGGAGGATGTCGAAATAGGCCGGATCCCCGGGCCGGAGCGCGCGGTCGGCAAAGACGTGGGGGTGGGGGCTGCAGCGTTCGCCCGAGATGGCGTTGACGCCCTCGACGTATTCGGAGCCGTTGTCGTAGAGGAACTTGCTGGCGAGGCCGACAAGCTCGTTCTCCTTCACCCCGGGCCGGATCGCGCGGTAGAGTTCCTCGTAGGCGGAATCGACCATCGCCGCGGCATGGGTCAGCAGGCTGATCTCGTCGCGGGTCTTGATGACGCGGGCGTCCTGCATCAGCCACTGGCCGTCGACGACCTTGACGCCCCGGGCCTGCAGCGCGAAGAGGATCGGCGGCTCGACGATGTCGACCCCGAGGGGCTCGTTCATCAGCCCGTGCTTCTCCAGTTCGCGCACGATCTTGTCGGCGGTGGCCTCGGCGCGGCCCATGTTCGGCGTCATCGCCCCCCGCAGGAGCGGGATGCCGGCGCGCGAGCGCTCCTCGCCGCCCATCCACGGGGCATAGAGCGCGTGGTGCTTGGCGGCCGAGCCGAAATCCCACAGGATCGGCTCGCCACCCTGGGGCAGGAGGGTCCAGCGCGAGACCTTGTCCTGGGCCCAGGTGCCGATGTGGGTCGAGGTGATGTAGCGGACGTTGGTCATGTCGAAGCAGAGCAGCGCGCCCATCTCGGAGGCCGCGAGCTTCGCCTTGATGCGGTCCAGCCGCTCGGTCCGGAGGCGGTCGAAGTTGATCCGCTCTTCCCAGTCGACGGCCATGATGCCGTGGGTCGGAATCGCCATGTCAGTGTCCTCCATCCTCTCCTGCCGTCGGCCCGCCGACGGCGCCTGCCCGGGCATCGGGGTCGGGTCGCGCGGCGGGCGTCCGGGACGTCCCGCCGGGCCGGCCGCCGTCAGATGATCCTCCGCGGCTCCACGCGGTAGCATTCGAGCGCGCCGCCCGCGGCCGTCACGGCCCGGTGGAGGGCGGCGAGGTCGGCCGAGGCCGCGAAGGCGTCGAGCGCCGCCCGGTCCTCGAAGCCGAACTCGAGGACGAGGTCGGGCGGGTCGGGCTCGTGCCAGATGCCCGCGCGCGAGCCCGCCGGGCCGAGCCGGTTCACGACCGCGAGATGGCGCCGCAGGGGCGACGCCGTCACCCCGGCGACGATCCCCTCCCGCGCCGCGCCCTGGGAGGGCTCGCGGCCGGCGCGCGCCACCATGAGCACCTTCACCGCCTGCCCCGACCCCTCCATGACCTCGGCCTCGACCGCGTAGATGGTGATGCCGCGGATGAAGTTCGGCTCGTCGGGCGGCAGTTCGGCCGCCGCCGGCGAGGCGAAGGCGGTCTTCTGGGCCTCGGCGTCGGCGAACCAGAGCTCGACGATGCCGTCGAAGCCGAAGGGGTTCGCCGCGTTCGCCGGGCGCAGCAGGCGCTCGGCGACGAGGTTCTGGACGTAACCGCCGACCGCCGGCATGCGGCGGACGATTCCGGCATGGTTCTCCAGCCAGTAGCGCGCGAACTGCTCGCCCGACAGGTCGCTCCGCCGCGCCAGCAGGGTCATGCGCTTGATCATCCCGGGCACCGTCAGACGAGGAACTTGCCGCCATCGACCATGATGGTCTGTCCGGTGATGTAATCCGAATCGGCGCTGGCAAGGAAGGTCGTGGTGCCGGTGATGTCCTCGGGCCGGGCGGCGCGGCCGACGAGGATCGTCGACGAGAACATGTCGATCGCCTCGCCCGGCTGCTTGCTCGTGCCGATGGCGACGAGATCCTTGTCGAGCTGCTCCCAGAGCGGCGTCAGCACCACCGCCGGGGCGAAGGCGTTGACGGTGATCTGCTGCTTGGCGAGCGCGCGCGCCGCGGCCTGGGTCAGCGAGATGACCGCGGCCTTGGAGGCGCTGTAGGGGGCCATGTTCGGGTAGCCCTGGCGGCTCGCGACCGAGGCCGTGTTGACGATCTTGCCGCCCCTGCCCTGGGCGATCATCTGGCGCGCCGCCTCCTGGCAGCCGAGAAGCACGCTCAGCGCGTTGACGCGCACGACCTGGTCCCAGTTCTCCTCGGTCACGTCCATGAAGTTCAGGGGCTTGTTGATGCCGGCGTTGTTGAACATGACGTCGAGCGAACCGAAGGCCGAGACCGTCTCGGCGATCGCCCGGCGGATGTCGGCGCGGCTCGTGACGTCGGCCTGGACGCCGATGGCGCGGCCGATGCCCGCGCCCGCGACCTCCTTCGCCACCCCGGCGACGATGCCCTTCACGCCGGCGTCGACGTCGACGAAGGCGACGTTCGCGCCCTCCCTCATCAGCGCCTTGCCGATCGCGAGGCCGATGCCGCGGGCAGCACCCGTCACGAGGCAGTTCTTGCTGGAAAGCCTTCCCATTTCATCCTCTCTCAGATTGTCCGCAGGGCTCCGGTCGCGAGCGCGCGCCGGGGTCAGGGCTTGAACGAGTCCTCGATCCTCGACCAGTCGCCGAAGTTCACGAGGCGCTTGTATTCCTCGAAGGTGACGCCGTCCTTGCTCGGGGCCAGCCGGTCCTCGCGGATCTCGGCCAGCGTGTCCTTCATCGTCCGGGCGGCGCGCATGAGGAGCGTGATGCCGTGGATCACCATCGAGAAGCCCATCTCGCCGAGTTCGGCGTTGGAGAGGATCGGCGTCACGCCGCCCTCGAGCATGTTGGCGAGGTGGGGGACGCCGAACGAGCCGCCGATCTTCCTCAGCTCCTCGACGTTGCGGGGCGATTCGATGAAGAGGCCGTCGGCGCCGGCGCGCAGGTAGCGTTCGGCCCGCCGGAAGGCCGCATCCAGCCCCTCGACGTCGCGGGCATCGGTGCGGGCGATGATGAAGAACTCCTTGTCCTCGCGCGCGGCAGCGGCGGCGCGGAGCTTCGCCTCCATGAGTTCGACCGGGACGAGGACCTTGCCGGCCATGTGGCCGCAGCGCTTGGGGGCGACCTGGTCCTCGAAGAAGATGGACGAGGCCCCGAGCTTCTCGTAGGTGCGGGTGGTGCGGACGACGTTCTTGACGTCGCCGTAGCCGTCGTCGCCATCGACGAGGACCGGCAGCCGCGAGCCGAGCATGGTCTCGGCGAAGGCCGGGGCGAGTTCGCCAAGGCCCACGAGGCCGAGGTCGGGCAGGGCATAGCGGACACCGACGACAGGGAAGCCGCCGATGAAGTAGGCCGGGACCCCCGCATCCTCGATCAGGCGGGCGCTGAAGGCATCGTGCGCGCCCGGCAGCACGAGCGGCTTGTGCCGGGCCATCAGTTCGCGCCAGGTGGGGTTCTTACGCTGCATGGGTCTGCCGCCTCCGCATGGTTCCGATGCGCTGATCCCGGGTCGGGCAGCGGGTGAAGTCCGGCCGCGACCGCCCTCCCCGAGTCCGTCGAGGGCCGTCCGGCAGGCCCTGTTCATCACGGACGAACTGATTTGTCAATGGCAAAGATTGCTGGCGCCGCACCTACGCCGCGGGCGCCGCCGCGGCCCGGGGCCGGCTTGCGTCGCCCGCGCGCCGGGGCGGCCAGGGCCGGCCCGGCCCGCCGGGGCATCCACCACCGCAATTCTCCCCTTGCAAAATCTTTCGTCATTGACTAATCATCATGCGGCGACGGGCGCGTGGCGCGGGCGGGCGGCAGGAGGCGGGAGGAAGGGTCCGGATGCAGAGGGTCGATTGTGACGTGCTGGTCGTCGGATCGGGTGCGGCGGGTCTCGCCACGGCCGTCTGCGCGGCCCACCGCGGCCTCCGGGTGGTGGTGGCCGAGAAGGAGCCGGTCTTCGGCGGCACCACGGCCCTCTCCGGGGGCTGGATGTGGGTTCCGAACAACGGCCCGGCCCGCCGCGCCGGCGTCGAGGACAGCGTCGAGAAGGCGCGGACCTACCTCCTGCACGAGGCCGGGCCGCACTTCGATGCCGAGCGGGTCGAATCGTTCCTTGCCGCAGCGCCCCGGGCGGTCGAGTTCTACGAGACCCGGACGGCGCTCGAGTTCGACCTCGGCCCGACCTTCGCCGACTATCATCCCGATGCCCCCGGCGGCATGCCCGGCGGCCGCTCGGTCGTGGCCCGGCCCTTCGACGGGCGCGCCCTCGGCCGCGAGATCGCCCGCCTGCGCCCGCCGCTGCGCGAGATCACCTTCCTCGGGATGATGATCGGCTCGGGCAAGGAGCTTCAGCACTTCTTCAACGTCACCCGCTCGCCGGTGTCGATGTGGTATGTCGGCCGGCTGCTCCTGAAGTTCGCGCGCGACATGATCCTCTACCGCCGGCCGATGCGGCTCGTGAACGGCAATGCCCTCATCGGCCGGCTGGCGAAGTCGTGCTTCGACCGCAACGTGCCGATCTGGACCGGCGCCCCCGTCACCCGCCTTCTCACCGACGCGCAGGGGCGCGTCACCGGGGCGCGGGTCGAGGCGTCCGCGGGCCCCTCCGAGGTCCATGCGGCGCGCGGCGTCGTCATCGCGGCCGGCGGCTTTCCCCAGGACGCGGTGCGGCGCAAGGAACTCCTGCCGCATGCGCCCTCGGGGCACGAGCATGTCTCGCCCGCCCCGCCCGGCAACACCGGAGACGGGCTGCGCCTTGGCGAGGCGGCCGGAGGCGTGGTCGATACCAGCCTGCCCCATGCGGCCGCCCTCGTTCCCGTCTCGCGCCCCCTCCGCCCCGACGGCACGTCGGGAACGTTTCCCCATTTCGTCGACCGCTACAAGCCCGGCATCATCGCCGTCACCCGCTCGGGCCGGCGCTTCGCCAACGAGGCCAATTCCTACCACGACTTCTGCCAGGCCATGATCCGGCGCTGCGCCGAGGAGGGGTCCGAGAACGCGGCCTGGCTGGTCGCCGACCATCGCGCCTACCGCAAGTACGGCCTCGGCTTCGCCAAGCCCGCGCCTGTGCCCTACGGCCACCTCGTCCGCTCGGGCTACCTTCTGACCGGCCGGACGCTCGCCGAACTCGCGGCCCGCTTCGGCGCCGACGCCCGCCAGCTCGAGCAGACGGTCGCCGACTTCAACCGCCATGCCCGCCTTGGCGAGGACCCCGAGTTCCGCCGCGGGACCACCGCCTACAACCGCTCGCTCGGCGATCCCGACCACCGGCCGAACCCGAGCCTCGGCCCCCTCGACGAGGGGCCCTTCTTCGCCGTCCGCCTCCACATCGGCGACCTCGGCACCTTCGCGGGGCTGCGCACGAACGGCAACGGCGAGGTGCTGGGGCGCGACGGCCGGGCGATCGGGGGGCTCTACGCGGTCGGCAACGACGCCTTGAGCATCATGGGCGGGAACTACCCCGGGCCCGGCATCACCCTCGGCCCCGCCATCACCTTCGGCTACATCATCGCAAGGCACCTCGCGGGCGCCAACGACTGACCGGCGCCCCGGGAACTTCGCCTTGCATTAATACCTGATCTGCGATAGCTTTATAGCGAAAATGCAAGCGACGGGCCATGGGGGGCCGGCCGGCATGGCGGCAAGGGGAAGCCAGAAGGCGCATCACTGGGCCGGCACGCTGACGCCGCGCGTCTGCGCGCTTCTCGTCGCGCTCGAGCGGCACCGCAACATGGGCGAAGCCGCGGCCGAACTCGGCGTGCTGCAATCGGTCCTCTCGCGCCAGCTTGCCGGCGTCGAGAAGAGCCTCGGGGTCGGCCTCTTCGCCCGCACCACCCGGTCGATGGAGCCGACGGCCGAGGGGATGGTGCTCGTCCGCGAGGCGACGCGGTTCCTCGCCGGCCTCGAGAAGGCCCGGGATGAGATCCGGGCGATCGGCGAGGGCAATTCGGGCCGCATCCGCCTCGGCGTCGCCTCGGTCGCGGCGGCGGTGCTGGCGCCGCAGGCCATCGCCGCCTTCCGCCGCCAGGTCCCGGGGGTCGCCTTCGCGATCCGCGACGACACCAGCGACCGCCTCCTCGACGATCTCGCGGTCGGCAAGCTCGACGCGGCGGTGCTGCGCATCCCGCGGGCGGGGCATTTCGATTTCGCCAAGGTCGAGCTTTACGACGAGCCCATCCGCATCGTCGCCCGGGGTGGCCATCCCCTCGCCGGCGCGCCCCGCCTCGACTGGGCCCGCCTCAGCGGCTTCACCTGGATCCTGCCCGCGGCGAGCAACGCCGCCCGCGGCCAGATCGAGATGCTCCTCGACCGCGCCGGGGTGCGCCTTGCCGCGGGCTCGGTCGAGACCCTGTCGGTGCCGCTGATCGTCGGCCTTCTCGCCACGACCGACGCGGTCGCGCCGATGGCCGACAGCCTCGCCCGCCGCCTCGTCACGACCGAGGGCTTCTCGATCCTGCCCATCGCCTGCCCGCTCGATCTCGAGCCGGTGAGCCTCGTGTGGCCGAAGGGCGCCTGCCTCGTCCCGGCGCTCGAGAACTTCATGGCCGTCCTCGTCGAGACGGCCCGGGGCATCGCCGGAACGCCGGCCGCGGGCGCCCGCGAGGCCGGCCGCCGCGGCCTCCGGGCCCTGCCACCCCAACCCCAGACAGATCGGAGCCCCAGACCATGACGAAGGAACGAGTGGCCGCCATCACCGGCGCCGGACAAGGGAACGGCCGCGCCATGGCCTTCGGCCTCGCCGCCGCCGGCTGGGCGGTCGCGGTCATCGACATCGACCGCGCGGCGGCCGAACAGACCGCCGCCGACCTGCGCGCGGCCGGGCACCGGGCCGAGGCCTGGATCTGCGACATCGCCGACGCCGACGCCTGCACCGGGACGGCGCAGGCGATCGAGGCCCGGCTGGGCGACATCACCGCGCTCGTCAACAACGCCGGCGTCGTCCGGCGCGGCCGCATCGACGACGACCGCCTGCTGGCCGACCTCGACACGACGCTCGCGATCAACGTCAAGGGCATCGTCCATGTCACGCGGGCCTTCCTCGCCCAGTTGCGGCGGACGAAGGGGTCGATCGTCAACGTCGCCTCGATCGCCTCCTACATCGCCACCCCGAACAACGTCGCCTACAACGCCTCGAAGGGCGCGGTGAAGCAGATCACGCAGTCCCTCGCCCTCGACCTCGCGCCCGAGGGCATCCGCGTCAACGCCATCGCGCCGGGGTTCATGGAAACCCGCATGACCCAGGACACCCGCGCCGACGCCCAGAAGCTCGCCTATTTCCTCCGCCGCGTGCCCATGGGCCGCGCCGGCCAGCCCGAGGAACTCGCGGGCGCCGTCGTGTTCCTCGTCTCGGAGGCGGCAAGCTACGTCACCGGGGCGATGCTGCCGGTCGACGGCGGATTCCTCGCCGGCTGAGGCCGCTCCGGCGGCCTGCCGGACGTTACAGGGAGAAAGACCGTGATCCAGCGCCTGAGTTGTCTGCAACGCCGGCCCGACCGGACCCGGGAGGAATTCTCGCGCCACTGGCGCGAGGTTCACGGCCCGCTCGTCGCCCGCGTTCCCGGGCTGGTGCGCTACTGCCAGAACCACGTCGTCGACGCGAGCCAGATGGTGCGCCACGCCCGCGGCGGGGCCGAGGTCGACGGCTTTGCCCAGCTCTGGTTCGCCGACGCGGCGGCGATGCGCCAGTCGAGCAGCAGCCCCGAATACCTCGCGGCCTTCGGCGATCTCGTCAACTTCATGGGGGCGATGTCGCACTACGCCATCGAGACCAACCCCGTCATGGAGAAGTCCACGGCCGGCAGGGGCATCAAGCGCATGACCCTGCTTTATGCCAAGGACGGCATCGACCGCGCCGCCTTCCGCCGGCGCTGGTTCGACGAGCACGCGGCCATGGTGCGCGAGTTCCCCGGGCTCCGGGGCTACCTCCAGCACCTCATCACCGACTACGCGACCTTCCCCAAGGGGCCGGTGGCCGAGGCCGGCATCCGCTGCGCCGGCATCCTCGAGATGTGGTTCGACGACCGGGCGGCGATGGAGGAGGCGTTCCGGTCGCCCGAGGCCGGGGCGACGATCGCGCATGGCGACTTGTTCCTCGGCGCCGCCACGACCTACATGGTCGAGGAGGTCGAGATCGTCTGAACCCGCAACCCGCCCGCGCCCCCAGGGCCCTCCGCCCCGGGGCCGCGGCCGCCGTTGCCCGCCCGCGCCCGGCGCCGGCGGGCCCGTGACTGCAATCCTGATCGAACGGGGAAACAAGGTGACGCTGAAGACCCTCGACGACTTCCCGATTGCGCGGCGCTGGAAGCCGCGCGACCCGGGCGCGATCCAGCTCTATTCCTTCCCGACGCCGAACGGCGTCAAGGTCTCGGCCATGCTCGAGGAGACCGGGCTCGCCTACGACGCGCACACGGTCAAGCTTGCCGAGGCCGGCTCGCCCGAGTTCAGGACCCTGAACCCGAACGGCAAGATTCCGGCCATCATCGACCCCGAAGGCCCCGACGGCGGCGCCTTCGGCCTCTGGGAGTCGGGCGCGATCCTCATCTACCTCGCCGAGAAGACCGGCCGCTTCCTGCCCCGCAACCTCGCCCGGCGGAGCGAGACGATCCAGTGGGTCATGTTCCAGATGGCCGGCATCGGTCCGATGTTCGGCCAGTACGCCTTCTTCCTGCGCGGCGGCGGCAAGGAGATCGACGATCCCCGCCCCCGCCAGCGCTACTTCACCGAGACGGTCCGCCTTCTCGGCGTGCTCGAGGGCCGCCTGCAGGACCGCGCCCACATCATGGGCGAGGACTTCACGATCGCCGACCTCGCCTGCTTTCCCTGGGTGCGGACGGCGCGCGACTACTTCAACGAGAACGACGCCCTCGGCCTCGGCGGGATGACGCGCGTCACGGACTGGCTCGACCGGTGCCTCGCGCGGCCGGCCGTGCAGCGCAGCCTCAACCAGCCGCCGCGCGAATAGGGCCCGGCGATGGCGCGCGGCAGGAGATCGTGCGGGGGGCGCGGGGCCTCTCCCCGCGGGGTGGCGCAGGCGACGGCCGCGGCCCGCCGGGCGCGACGTCGCGCCGCCCTCCGCCGCCGCCCCCCCGAGGCGCGCCCGCCGGTCCCGATTCGCCCCGCTTTCCGGAAGGACGCGGGAATGCCATAAAGCATCGGCCCTGACGCTATAGGTCGCGCGAGTGCCGCGACCGCGAAGTCCGGCGGCGGACCGGCCCACATCCGCCACCCACCCAAGGAGGAGAAGTGATGAAGCATCTTGTCGGCCTCGCGGCGGCCCTGGCGCTCGCTGCGGGCGCAGCCGCTGCCGAGAACTACACCCTGCAGAGCGTCATGAGCCTGACCGCGCCCTCGACCGGCCCGGCCCCGGTCCACTGGGCCGAGCTCGTGTCGCTGATGACGAACGGCGAACTCACCGTCGAGGTCCACGGGGCGGGGGACTTCGTGCCGCCCTTCGAGGTCTTCGGCGCCGTCAGCTCGGGCGCGCTCGACATGGGCTACGACTGGGCGGGCTACTGGGCCCAGCAGATCCCGGTCGCGGCCATCGTCGCCGCCATGCCCTTCGGGCCTTCGCCCGACGTGACGCTGGCCTGGATGTTCCACGGCGGTGGCAAGGAGATCATCCAGAAGGCCTATGATCCCTTCAACGTCCACTACCTGCCCTGCCATGTGCCGATCTCCGAGGCCGGCGGCTGGTTCAACAAGGAAATCAATACGGTCGAGGATTTCCGCGGGCTCAACATGCGGATCGCCGGCCTCGGCGCCCTGACCCTCGCGAAGCTTGGCGCCAACACCCAGTCGGTGCCGCCGGGCGAGATCTACCTCGGGCTCGAGACCGGGCGCATCGACGCCGCCGAACTCGGCACGCCCCAGCTCGACGTCGGCATGGGCTTCCAGCGGGTGGCCAAGTACTATTACTTCCCCGGCTGGCACCAGGTCGCGACCTGGAACTCGATCATCGTCAACGGCGATGTCTGGGCCAAGCTCAGCGAGCACAACCGGCGCATCCTCGAAGAGGCCTGCATGGCCAACATCGCCTGGAACCTCGCCGACATGTTCAATGCCCAGGCCGCCGCCATCGCCCAGATCCGCGAGGCCGGGGTCGAGATCCGCCGCTTCCCCGACGAGGTCCTGCAGGCGCTGCGCACGGCCGCCGACGAGGTGCTCGAGGAGCAGGCGGCGAAGGATCCGCTGTTCGCCGAGGCCCTCGCCTCGCTTCGCACCTATTCGGCGTCGGTCGGCGAGTGGACCGAGCTCCAGATGATCCCGCCCCGCCAGAAGTAGGCGGTGCCGCGCGGCGGGTGCGCCCCGGCGGCCCGCCGCCCCCCTTCCCCCCAGCCCCGAGCGAGCGAGGACGGAATGCAGACCCGACCATCGACGGTCCAGCGCGCGCTGGCCCTCGTGCAGGACATCCTGTGCCTGCCCGGCAAGATCACCGCCTGGCTGATCCTGCCCCTGATCCTCGCGATCGTCCTCTCGGTCGTGGCCGCGCAGATGGGATGGTCGACCTTCATCAGCTGGACCGAGGCCATCCCCGTCCTCGGCAAGGCGCTGACGGTCAACAGCATCTTCGATCTCCAGTGGTACATCTTCGCGCTGCTCGTCCTTTTCGGCGGCATCTGGTCCTTCTTCGAGGACCGCCACGTCACCGTCGACACCATCGCCATCAAGCTCTCGGCGCGGACGCGGGCGCTGATCGCGATCCTCGGCGACATCTTCCTGCTCCTGCCGTTCTGCGCCCTCCTCGTCTTCTACGGCTGGAAGTTCTTCGCCATCGCCTGGCAGACCGGCGAGGGCTCCCAGCAGGGCGGGCTCACCGCCCACTGGCTGATCAAGGGCGCGCTCCCGGTCGCTTTCGCGCTCCTCGCCCTGGCCGGCCTCATCCGCATCGCGAGGTCCATCGGCGGGCTCCGCCGCCCCGGCCCGCAGAAAGGCGACGTGCACCATGTGGACTGACTTCCTCTGGCCGGGGGCGATGCTCGTCGGGCTCGTGGTGCTCCTCTTCACCGGCTACCCGGTCGGCTTCGCGCTCGCGGGCCTCGGCATCCTCTTCGCCGTCGCGGCCGACGTGCCGATGGTCTTCCTGTCGATGGGCGTGCAGCGCATCTACTCGGGAACGCTCATCAACTGGCTCCTCGTCGCGGTGCCGCTCTTCATCTACATGGGCATGATGCTCGAAAGCTCGGGCATCGCCGAGCGCCTGATGAAGTCGCTCGCGACGCTCGTCGGCGGTCTGCCGGGGGGCTATGCCTTCGGGGTGGCGGTGATCGGGGTCATCATGGCGGCCTCGACCGGCATCATCGGCGCCTCGGTCGTCATGCTCGCCATGATGGCGCTGCCGGTCATGCGCGAGGCGGGATACAACATGCGCCTCGCCACCGGGCTCGTGGCCGCGTCGGGGACGCTCGGCATCCTCATCCCGCCCTCGATCATGCTCGTCATCCTCGGCGATCAGCTCCAGGTGCCGATCGGCGACCTCTTCATGGGCGCCGTCTATCCCGGGCTCATGCTCGGGGGGCTCTACGTCCTCTACATCCTCGGGGTGGCGATCTTCGCCCCCCACCACATGCCGCCGCCCCGCAACCGCGAGAAGGTGGCGCTCGGCAGGACGCTCCTCTCCCTCGCCCTCGACCTCGTCGCGCCGCTCGCGCTCATCCTCTCGGTCCTCGGCACGATCATCGCGGGCATCGCCACCCCGACCGAATCGGCGGCCATCGGCGCCCTCGGCGCCACCCTTCTCGCCCTTGTCCTCGGGCGGCTTCCCTTCGCGACCCTGAAGCGCGCAGTCTACGAGACCGCCAAGATGACCGGCATGGTCTCCTACGTGATGGTCGGGGCGACCGTCTTCAGCCTCGTCTTCCGCAAGCTCGGCGGCGACGCCATGATCGTCCACCTCTTCGATTTCGGCGACGTCAGCCCCTACCTCACGCTGTTCGTGATCATGGCCCTGGTCTTCATCCTCGGCTTCTTCCTCGACTGGATCGAGATCTCGCTCGTGGTCGTGCCAATCGTCATGCCGGTCATCGCCAAGCTCGACTTCGGCCTGCCGGCGAACGACGTCGTCCTGTGGTTCGCCATCGCGCTCGCGGTGAACCTCCAGACATCGTTCCTGACCCCGCCCTTCGGCTATGCCCTCTTCTACCTCCGCGGGGTCGACAAGGACATCTCCATGACCACGATCTATCGGGGCATCATTCCCTTCGTCCTGATCCAGCTCGTGGCCCTCCTCCTTGTCATCGCCATCCCCCAGATCGCCCTCCACCTGCCCGGCGCCGTGCGCTAGGCATCCCCTCGCTTTCCGAAGGAGCCCCCCGATGATCGCCCGGTTCGGCCTGCTGCGGCGCCACCCCGCGCTTTCCCCCGAAGCCTTCGCGCACCACTGGCACGACGTCCACGGGCCCCTGGCCGCCGCCCTGCCCGGCCTGCGGGCCTATTTCCAGCACCGTGTCCTCGAGAAGGGCAGCCACGCGATCCTCGGCGACTGGACGCTCGACGGTTTCTCGGAGCTTCATTTCGACGACATGGCGAGCATGAAGGCGGCCTTCGCCGCGCCTTCGGGCGGCGAGGCCAAGAAGGATCTCGGCGAGTTCCTGGCCGAGGTGAAGCTGGTCGCCTGCGAGAAGCATGCCGTCATCCCCGCCCGCCTCGACCCCGGCCCGGTCGTCAAGCGGATGTCGCTCATCAGGCGCATCCCCGGCCTCTCGGACGCGGACTTCCGCCGGGAATGGCTGGGCGTCCACTCGGGGATGATGAAGCAATGGCCCGACGTCCTCGGCTACAACCAGAACCTCGTCGTCGACCGCTATTTCCGCTCGAACACCGAGAGCGCGACTCCTGACGAGGTGCCGGTCGACGGCATCGTCGAGATCTGGTTCGCAAGCGACGCCCGGATGAAGGCCGCCCACGCGGCCCCGATCGTCGCCGCGACGATGGCCCATGCCCGCGAGTTCCTGAGCGAGATCACGCCCTTCCTGGTCGAGACGCGGCGGATCGTCTGAGCCGCGCCGCGGCCCCCCCCCCGGGGGGTGCCGCCCCCGCGCCGCGCCGGCCGTCCCCGGGAGCCCGCGGGCAGCGGCGTCCGCGCCGCCGTGACATTCACCATTTGTCAACTCATATGCATATGGGTAAGATTCGCGCGTCGGGATCGCGACCGCCGCCGCGCCGGCGGCCGGCGCGGGTACGAGCAAGGGAAAGCGCATGGCGGCGGGTGACGAGGACCGGCGCGGCATCCAGTCGATCGTGGTCGGCGGGCGGCTCCTGAAGGCACTGGTCGATTCCGGCCGGCCGATGGCCCTGCGCGAGATCGCCGCCAGTGCCGACATCACCCCGGCCCAGGCGCACGCCTATCTCGTCAGCCACAAGCGGGTCGGCATGGTCGTGCAGGAGTTCGAGTCCGGGCCCTACCTGCTCGGCCCGCTCGCCCTGCGGCTGGGGCTGAGCCGGCTGAACAGCCTGCCCATCTACCGCCGCACCGGCGCCGTCCTGCGCGATCTCTCGGCGACGCTCAACGTCATGTCGATCCTCGTCGTCTGGGGCCCGCGCGGCCCGGCCGCCGTCATGGTCGTCCAGGCCCGCGACAAGCGCAGCGACCTCAACGTCCGGATGGGGACGCAGTTCCCGGTGGTCAACACCGCGGTCGGGCGGGTCTTCGGCGCCTTCCACACGCCGAAGGCGGTGGAGGAGCGGGTGGCCCGCGAGTTCGGCGGCCCCCGCGCCCCCCATTCCGGCACCCGCGCCGTCAGCCCGGAGGAATTCCGCGCCATGGTCGAGCGCATCCGGCGCGACCGCTTCGCCACGATCCGCGGCTCTCCGGTGCCGGGGATCGACTCGATCGCGGTCCCGATCTTCGACGAGCGCGGGGCCTTCGCCGGGGCGATCATCTGCGTCGGCCATGCCGACACCCTCGACGTCGATCCCGAAAGCCCCGCCGTCGCCGCGATCCTCGCCCGCGTCCGGCAGCTTGCCGCGGCCCCCGACCCCCTTTCCGCCGCCGCGCGCTAGGCCCGCGCGCCCCCGGCGCCGCCCCCCCCCCGACCGAGCGATCACCGATGCCCGACCCGACGAGCGAGACCCCCGAGGCACGCGACCCCGCCCGACCCGGCGGCCGCGGCGTCCAGTCGATCGAGATCGGCACGCGCCTCCTCGAGGCGCTCGTCGCGCGGGGCGCGCCGATGATGCTCAAGGAACTGGCGGCGGCGGCCGGCATCGCCCCGGCCCAGGCCCATCCCTACCTCGTCAGCTTCCGCAGGCTCGCCATGATCGAGCAGGAGGAGGCGGCGGGGCGCTACCGCATCGGCCCCTTCGCGCTCGATCTCGGCATCACGCGGATGCGCACCTTCGACCCCATGCAGCTCGCGGCCGAGGCCATGGCCGAGCTTTCGCGGCGGACCGGGCTGACCGCGCTCCTGTCGGTCTGGGGCGCCTTCGGGCCGACGGTCGTCCTCGTCCACGAGGGCATCGACCAGGTGCACATGACGACCCGCGTCGGCACCGTCTATTCGCTGACCGGCACCGCCACCGGCCGCGCCTTCGCCGCCTGGCTGCCGGCCGAGGCGAGCCGGCCGTCGATCCGCTCGCGCCTGCCGCGGGGCTTCGAGGGCCGCTTCGTCGGCGTCGCCCAGCCCCTGCGCGAGGAGGAGATCGCGACCATCCGCGCGACCGGCATCGCGACGGTCGACCATCCGCCCGTGCCCGGCATCAACGCCATCGCCGCCCCGGTCTTCGACCATCTCGGCCAGGTCCTCGCCGTGGCGGCCCTGGTCGGCGACGCCCGTGTGCTCGGCATGTCGCCGACCTCGGCCTTCGCCCTCGCGCTCATCGGGGCGACGCGCCGGCTCTCGGCCGATCTCGGCTGGGCCGCCGACCGCGGCTGAGGCGCGCCCTCGCCCCGGGGCCCCGCGCGGCGGGGCGGGCGGCGGCGGCGCGCGGGCCCCCCTCAGACGATCCGCCGCGTCTCGACGAAGTAGGGCGTGATCGTGTCGAGGAAGCGGGTGGCGTGCTCCTGGGTCCTCGCGACGACGTCGCTCGCGTAGGTCGCGGCCGCGGCCGCCCGGTCGCGAAACCAGAACTCGACGATCCCGTCGACGGGCACCGCGTCGTAGGCGGCGCTCTCGGTGCGCGAGCCGTGGTAGCGGTCGACGACGAGGTTCTGGTGGTAGCCGAGCACCCCCGGCCACTTGCGGACCCAGTCCGCGTGCGTCGTCAGCCACTCGCGGCGGAAGTCCTCCGGGCTCAGCCCCGGGAGCCGCGTCAGGACCGTCATGCGCTTGATGGCGGGGCCGTCGCCCGGCGCGAAGGGGATGACCACATGCTTCTCGCAGGCGACGATGCGCACGTCCTCGAGGAAGTCGCGCTCGTCGACGAGGCTCGGCGCGAAGACGGGCGCGCGGACGGCGGCGAGCATGCTCGCCATGTCGGCGAAATGGAGTTCCGAGAAGCCGTCGAGGGCCGAGGCGCGGTCGCGGGCGTGGGTGATGCCGAACTGCCCGCGGTCGACCACCCGGTGCTGCCAGTAGGCGAGAAGCCCCGGGAAGCGCGCGGCGATGGGGCCGTGGCTGTGCTGCCAGTGGTGGTCGAAGGCCGCCTCGGAGAGGCCGGCCTTGCGCGTCAGGAGGCCGAAGCGGGCGATCATGGCGTTCTCTCCTTCTCCTGCACCGCCCCCTCGGCGCGCAGGCGGTTCAGGACCCGCTGGCGGCGCTGGAGCCAGTCGCGGTGCTGGATCGGCCAGAGGCCGAAATCGTCGGGGTCGCCCAGCGCCCGCG